>JBDRHK010000073.1:0-2673 GCA_043816965.1 Candidatus Iainarchaeum sp.
GGGTCATTCATTAAAAAACAAAATCCCGCCAGACAAGACAAGGGGGATCGTTTCCCCCAGCCAATGGTCCCATCGTCTAGTGGTTAGGACGCTGGCCTCTCACGCCGGAAACCGGGGTTCAACTCCCCGTGGGACTACCAAAAAAGAAAACAAGGGGTTGGGAATGATTCCTGGCCCTTTTTTCATTCTAATCAGATTCGTTTCCAACCGTATTTCCAACCCCCGGACCAAAAAACAACCCCCCGGAGACAAACTCCAGAGGGTATTTTTACGGATCGATTTTCCCTCCACCACTGAAAATTAGTTTACATAATGTACCTTATAAGACATTTGTGTTTTACCGTACAAACCACAAAGGCCGAATATCTAAGGCCTCTGCTCCACTTTACCCCTGTTTTTAGGGGGTCTCAATCCACCACTGAAATCAACAGCTTGCGCGGCCATGTGTTCATCAATCAGAAATCGAAGATATTCCGAAAGGGTCATGCCCCTTGATGCTGCAAGCGCCTCCATTTTGTCACGGGTCGCCTTGCTGACGTTTACCGCTATGGTTGAATCAAGGACCGGCTCCGTCCTGTTGGCCTTCATGGTGGCAACCCGCCGCGCCGCTTTCAGTTCCCGCCGGACCTCTACAAGCTCCTGGTGAAGGGTAGGGGAGACGGCCCCGGTTTTTGCGGCCTCGATGGATTGAACCATCAAAGACTTTTCCTTTTCCTCAAGCTCCCTGATTTGCTCTTTTTCCATGCCGTCCCCGCCTCTCACATTCGCCCACATCACATTTTGCCAATATCTTAATTGACATACAATTCCGTTTCTGTTTATACTTTTCTCGTCAAAAAAACAAGGTTTTATCAACCATATGAAAACCGCTATCCATTTAATTTAGGCAGGAAGGAGTACGGTGTCCTTATGGGAGAACGCATTAAAATTGAGTTCAATTTTGATGATTCGACAAAAACAACTGGCAAATATCTTATATTTGACACAGAAACAACCGGGCTTCCGCTTAATTATAATGCTCCCCCTGACGACTTTAAAAACTGGCCTTATGTTGTTCAAATCGCTTGGCTTTTATTTGACGATGAGCACAAACTTATTGAGCATAGCAATTTTTATTTAAAGCAGCCGGTAGTAATACCAGCCGAGGCAACAAACGTACACGGAATTACTACGGCAATGATGCTTGAACAAGGCATAGAGCCTTCAAAGGTATATGCCAATTTCAAGAAGGCCATCGGAAATACCGAATATCTTATTTCCCATAATATAGATTTTGATATTCCAATAGTGCATTGCGATTTTTTAAGGAATGGCATGCAATGGGATTTTCCTAATAAAATGCTATGCACTATGAAAAAAGGTACAAAATTTTGTCATATTCTACAACACAATGGTGAATTTAAATGGCCTACACTTGCCGAGCTTTATCAAAAGTGCTTTTATCCGGGCTACAAAATGAAAAATTTCCCGGATGCAACTTCAACAAGTAACGTGCATAACGCTAATACTGATGCTTGCATGACGGCACAGTGTTTTTTTAAATTAAAAGAGTGGGGATTTTTCAAAGAACCTGGTGAAGATAATTTTGAGGACCTTCACGAAATCGAGGAAGATGGTTGGAACAATGACTTCACAAAGCGTGTAACTAAAATCACACATCTTGGTCTCGGGACTTCCTGTGTAATAAGGGATAGCCAGAATATGATTAATGATAAAGTTGCGGCCCAATTTAAAAAGTGGGATGAACTATGGGCTAAAAAATGTCAGAAAAAATCACAGACAGAGAATAGTATAGCCGCTGAACAAATGGAAGATAATTTTGAAAACCTTCATCACATTGATAAAAGCCACGACGGATGGAATGGTGGTAATAAATTTTGGATTGAAGCTGAAATCAAACATCTCGGACTTGGGAGTTCGCGCAGATTAAAGAATGAGTACGAATACTTGCTTGACGAGGCAATTGAAGCCCAATTCAAGAAATGGGATGAGCGATGGGCAATAATTTGTCGCAAGAGCAATGCGGAAGAACAAACCGGAGATGCACAAGAGAAACGAAAACAAATTGACGACTTGCTTGTTTATGCTCTTGGCATTGACAATACAGTAAACTGGGATTCACTTAAGGACACGAAAGAGTTTAAAGTTCCCAATCCAAAATTTATTATGGAGGAAAAGCTTAGCGTAATAGCACCGCCAGCACCACCAAATTTTAGAGCGCTGCCCAAAGAACCAGATAAAGGACTTTACGAACCAGAAATTTCTTTTGTTGATAACGTATTCAATCCACTCAAAAAGAGGAAAATTAGAGAAGCAGAAACGCTCTATCAAGAAGCAATGACCGCTTGGACAAAAGCAGTAGATGCTACAAATTCATTCAACGCCAATCTTAAAGAGCTCCACGAACAAAAAATTATAGAGTATGAAGACATAAAACGGGCAGTTAATGAACGTTTTGACGCGCTCGAAAAAGATTGGAAAAGGAAAAAGGAAGCATATAGCGACATACAAAAGGAGTATAATGAAAAGATTGAGAAACTGAAAGAAAATTACTTTAACAAAAATGCAGAAGCAGTCATTAAATATTGTGAAATGGTTCTCAATAATTCGCAATATCCGAAAACATTTCCAAAGGTCTTCGATTTAGATTACAACTCCGACAGTAAAATCTTA
>JBDRHK010000074.1:0-22925 GCA_043816965.1 Candidatus Iainarchaeum sp.
CCGACAATAACCCTGTCAGGCCGCATCCTTAGTGTGTCGGTTATCAATGATTGCATTCCGATATCGGATTCTGCAACCGTAGTGAGGCTTAGTTTATGCCTGTGAGGAATTTTTATTTCCGGAGTTTCCTCAACAATGATAATTCTCTCATCCAGTGGAATGAAACTGAAAAGGGCATTGAGTGTGGTGGTTTTCCCGGAACTTGTGTTTCCGCAAAGAAGAAGCGAGGAATCTGTCTCCAAAACCATCCAGATGAAAGCCATTGCCTTTGCGCTCATTATTTTTCCTGTGATGAGATCAAGTGGGGTGAATGGATTCTGCCTGAATTTTCTTATTGTGAATGCCGGCCCGGAAAATGAAACAGGCTCAATGCATGCATTGATTCTGCATCCATCAGGGAGAACTGCATTGATCTTCGGGGTCTGCACACTCAATCTCCTCCCAATCTTCCTCGCCATCCTGTTGACCAGATTCTTTGCAAAGCTTTCGCTGGAAAAATAAAGGTTGCTTTCCATCCAGCCAAACGAGGAATCATAGACATAAATTGGGTTTTCCCTTCCCAAACCGGTAAGTGCGATTTCCTCAATTTCCTCATTCCCAAGAAATGCTGAAATCGGCGCAAACCTGAATGAAATTTCAGAGGCCAATTCTGCAAGATAATTTTCCTGCTCCTCATCAAGGGCTATGGAATTGTTTTCGCATATTTTTCTAAGTACCTCTTTAGTGCTTTTATTGCCCTCAGCATTTTCCTCCCTGAATTCCTCAAGCAGCTTTTTGAGAAGAAATGCCTCCTGCCTTGTAAGTTCAGGAAAGCCATTTATGCATAGTATTTTCTTCCCGTTTCTTAGTTCCACTATTTCCTGATTAATTCCGGTTTTTAGCACCCTGCATTTTTCAGGTTCCCTTATTTTTCTTACCCTCCAGCCCAGCAGATTATCTGCTTCCTCCATCTCCCTCCATGACCTTTTCAGCCTTATTGCCCCCTTTTCACAGCTCTCAATACACTGCATAAAAAAGCCATTCCCAGCACATAAATCGCACTTTTTCGCCTTTCCCCCGGAAATTTCAATAGCTCCCTGTTCGCATGCCTTTACGCATTCCCCGCAACCATCGCACAACCCCTCATCAACAGAGAGTATCCCTTCAGCAACCTCATAAATGGCACCTTTCCCGCAGATCAGAAAGCATGCAGCCTTCTCAGGGCTGCAATGTGCACATTTTATTGCTGCAATGGATTCCAGTCCATTAGGGCAATTTACCAGGCATTTGAGGCAATTATCACACTTCTCCCCATCGACAATCAACCTCATTAAAACACCAAAATTACGTCAATTGTCTATATTTGTGTGTTTATCTTTTTTTAAGATTATGCCTGGCACAGTAAGGCAGTTTTAGAAACAGTGGTTGATGTAAAATTCAGCCAATAATTTCAATTCCCTTGTCGGATATTTTATATGGCACCATTTTTTTCACATGGTTGCTGCTTCTCAGCTTGAGTATTTCAAGGGCATTCTCCCGCTTCTCATTCTTTTTCAAATTGTAAAGGACAACAACCCCGTCAGCCAAAAATTCCTCGGTTCCTGTCCTGCTGTAAACTGTCGGGTCCTGCTCGGTTTCTGCAAGGACAAAATTAACCGAATTTATCCTCTCAAAGGTCTCAAACAACTTCCTAATATACTTCCTGTAATTTTCCTTGTCATCAAAGGCTATGGAGAGGGCTGAAAGGGAATCAACGACAATCTTGTCAGGAATAAATGGCAGGCGAATCCTTTTCAGTGGAATCCTCAAGCCCCCGCTGGTTTTCAGTATTTCCTCTTCCATTGAACGGGCTATTTTTGTCGGGTCAAATTTCAAAACTGCAAGTTTCCCCTCAGTCTCAAGCTTCTGCAAATCCCAACCGAAATTCTGCAGCATATGCTTCTTGATTTTTTTCGGTTCCTCTTCAAACGAGATATAAATTCCTTTCTCCCCATTCATTACCCCGTTGTAGAGCGACTGCAGGCCAAAGGTTGTTTTGCCTGTTCCTGCCCCGCCCGAAATAAGTATTGTTGAGCCTCGTTCAATTCCCCCATTCATGATAAGCCCGTCAAATTTGCTCACCCTTGCAGGAAGAACCTCCTCCTTTGCAGTTTTGGATTTATCAAAGTTATCGAAAAGAATCAGCGAATCCTCGAATTCAGCATCTATCCTCGGGGCGGGGTTTTTTTCCTTAATCTCTTTCTTTTCGCCGCCAAGGAACTTTGTCCTTTCGTTGACCCAATCCTTAAACCTGTCAATGAATTCAGCCATTTAAATCCCCTATTTATCTTGTATTTTCTCCTTTAAATCCCTATCTATTTTTCCCTTAACTTGGCAATCTCCTCAGTAAGGATTTTTAATTCCATTTCATACTTCTCCATTCCGTCCTTGAACTCGCCCTTGGAAATTGAGGTTTCGTCGAAGTATCTCTTCTGCAATTCTATCTCCAGTTCCTCAACCTCCTTTCTCCTCCGGATGAGTTTGCCAAGCCTCCTTCTCTGAATTATGAAAAAGGCAGTAATCATTCCAACAGATATGAGAACAGCGCCAACGATCGCAATTATTGCGATATTTTTCATTATGTCGAAAACAATGCTCTTCCCGGAAATGAGGATTGATTCTTCAACAAAGTTTGAGTTTCCATATTCGTCCTCGGCCCTTACCTCAAATCTCATTTCCCCCTCATCCTCTTCCTCAACATAATAACTCCCTTCATACAATCCGATACCAACCGCGTTCAGAACTATTTCCTTGCCGTTGATAAGTGTGGTTACTGTCCCATTCCCAATAAACTCCAGGGAACCATAACTTGCATCCACTTCAATAGGGATTGTGTCCCCCACCTTATATCGCTTCTCCCTGGGCTCAATTATATCAATAGAAAGGTCTGCCGGCGCAATAGTAACAAATAGTGTTTCAGAACCGCTGAGAAGCACTTCCCCCTCTTCTTTCCTTGCACTAATCATCAAGTCTCTTCTTTCCAATTGTTCATTCCAGGGAATCCTGTAAAGGCCTGAATACTGCCCGCTTCTGATCTCGGCAAGGGGTACTGTTTTATTGCCCATAAGAATCTTCACGTCTGCCCCTGCAATTTCTTCTTCATTTCGGTTGGTCACTTTCACAATAAATTCCATTTCCTGCCCCCGAACATAGATAGATTCCAATTTTTTGATCAATTCTATTTCCAAATGGGATTCAGGGATTGATTCCCTGACAAGAATGCTTTTTTCTATAAAAACACTGTTGTTGTTGAGATCAACCCCCCCAATATTCACAAGCCATATTCCCGGTTCCTCAAGAAAATTTGTGTGATAATTGTATCTGAATTCCCCATCTTCTTCGGAGTTAATCTCTGCTTTGTGCAGTGTTTTTTCCCCGGTTTTAAAAACAATCCTCAATGGAATGGAAATCCCGGTTTTATGCGCTTTAACATAACCAGCAATATCGATAACATCCCCCAAGAAATAGATTCCTTCAATATCAAAATCGGCAGCCAGCTCAGGCTTGAAATTAATTTTAATCGTTTCATCATTCACCAAGCCAATAAACTCAGCACTCACCACCACCTCTTTCTCCCCGCTTTCAAGATCAAGGGGCAGCTCAATCCATGTGCCATACACATCATCGCTAATCAGTTCATCCCCGTGTTTCCCATCATTAAATAGGGTAGTAGTGCCGAAAAATCCGGTTGCCTTAACCCTCGCGCTTGCAATGCTTCTCCCTTCAGCAGTAATTCTAACTTTAATATTAACAAATTCCCCCCTCAGATACTGGTCTTCCTCATCTGGATTAAGCACTGTTATAGATATGGACTTAGGGGTACAGTCAGCAGGGCAATTGCCATAACTTTCCTTTGTTTCGCACAAATCGTTTCCGCAGCAATTCAGCTCAATCTGAATTGAGCAGATATCCTCAGTAGTGCAATAGTACTCCCTGCAGCTTTTACTGGGCACAGGCCCTGAACAGCTTCCGCAGTCTTCCGAACAGGAGCATGAATTTTCCCCCACACCACAGCTGCCATCCCCACAGCTTGCTGCATTTACGGCAGGAATTATAACAACTGAAAAAACCAAAAATAGGGCAAGTAAAAAAGTGAATTTTCCATCATTCATAGCTACACCTATAGCCATTAAACAAGTAAAAAGAACTATTTAAAGAATTACTTCTGGTGGGCATAGATGTAATAAGCCGCAATGCCTATAATTACCGCAACCGCAACTACAATCAGCAAGGTCATATCTCCTGCGGCAGCGTCTCCAGTTCCCCCTGGCGGAGCAGTAAAAGCCACACAAATCCCTGCTTTACATTCATTCCCAAATCCACAACTTGTTCCATCAGCAACCTGCACATAACTGCAATTGCCCTCTGAGCAGCTGTCATTTGTGCATTGATTGCCATCATTACAGTTCACGCCTGAACAACTTCCAACCGGGATTGTCTCCTCTTCAGCATTACTTACAACTGGTGCAGAGTAATCATTTAATGCAACCTCACTCACTTCCTTATCAATATAGTAAATGAAGCTGGCAGTCCCTCCTGCAGAAAGTGTTCCTGCATCAAATTCTACAACCGGATCATCCAACAGAATAGCAAAATTCCCCCTTAGTTTGGTTGCAGTATCTGCTGCCAATTTTGGGATTTCCTCAAGCACTCTTACGTTTTTCAATTTTTTGCCACTTGCATTCGAAACAGTAACAGTAATTTTTGCCTGATAGCTAACAACCCCTTCAGCAGAGGTTAGTTTCTCAACAGTAACTTCCCTCCGCACAGTTGTTTTCCCTACAGCTGCACTGGCCTTATCAATTGCATTCTGGGAGGCACCGACTCTTGTAAGTAAATCAACCATTTCCTGCGAAGTTGGTTTCCCTGTGAATGTTCTCTCCCTTAAAGTTTCCCTTTTTTGCTGTCCCGGGGTTGTTCCCTCACAATCTTCTGGGCAACTCTTTGGCCCATTTCCATTCTCTGTCGGGCTGCAGATTCCGTCACCACAAACAACAGTAGTGGCAGTAGTACAATCTGCCGGACAGGTTCCTACACTCTCTGTTCTTGTACATGCCCCATCTCCGCAAACCTCGGAACAATCCTCCGGGCATGAGGTAGAATCCTCATCATAATAACAGGTTCCGTCACCGCAGAAAGGCCCCTGGCCTCCTGGACCGGTAGTCATTGTAAATGTAGTTGTTGCGGTTAATGTGTTTTTGTCAGTGGTATCGCTAGCCTTTACATAGATTGTGTGCGAGCTTGAAGTTACTGTCCCAAAATCATATGTTAAAGTCGTCCCGTTGTTTATTTCAACCCCGCCAGCGGCGTTATTGTCTATAGTGAGATAATAAGTGTCAATCGAGGGATCCTCCATTGCGGCAATGGTAAGGGTAAGGTTATTGGTATAAACCACACTTCCCCCGTTAGCCGGAGCGGAAATTGTGGGGGTTGACTCAAATTTGAAAGAGCTGGTTGAAGAACCCACATTGCTGTCCTGAACCTGCTCGGTGCTGACATTAAAGTCCGAAATATTTATGTCAATGTAATAATTCCCGTCAGTAACATTGTTGACATCAAGCCAAGAGTATTTGCAATTCACCATTGCCGTAAAATCTGTTGTCCCATTACAGCTGAATACGGCATCAACAAGGTTACCATCATAAATTAAATTATCCAAACCACCAGCACTTGTAGAATAGTAAATAGCAATTGCAAGATTTGAATCAGTCGCATTTGCGGAAACATTCAAATCCATGACATTGAAATTAATGTCCAATGCCCCTGTTGAGGAATAACCATAATTAACAACAAAGTTGATGTCTGCCTCGGCCTGATTCAAAACAGCGCCGGCAGAAACAGTTGCGGCCATTGCGATTGCAAAAGCCAAAATTAACAGTATCTTTTTAGTGGAACCCATGGCAAAATATAGCGCATAAGTTATTTAAATAACTTTCGTTTAAGAAAATTGAGGATCAGGATTCAGTCCTTGAAATGAACATACTTTTCCTTGCATCTCTCGGAGCAGAATTTTTGGTAGTAGAGGAAAGGGTCATCCCCCCTGGCAACCCCCTCGCCGCAAACCCTGCACCTTTTTTCAGGCTCTTGTATTCTTGGGCCAAGGGCATTATTCCTCTTAAAATAATCGCTGAAATCCATCGGGGCATCAACCTCCAAACCAAAATTCTGCACGAAATTTCATTTTAATTTCACTATTATATATCACTTCTTTATAGTCTATTTAATTATAACGGTTTTAACCATAGAACAAATAATATTGGCAAAATAGGGCAGTTTTTGGGGAATTTCTGCTAGTTTTTATTATGTTCAGGGCAAGATATAAATCTGATTATTATTGCCTATCTCCTTCAGAAGTTCTTCGGCTTCTTTCCTCATTTCTCCAAACCAAAATTTTTCTTCTTCCGCATTGTAAGATGGTTCTACCTGAACAAGTTCAAGCATAAATTCAACAAAATCGCCACTGATTATATCTCCCTGTTCTTTAGGCAGGCTAATCGGCATCAGCTTTCTTGAAATTTTTTTTAAGTAAAACCATAAAGTATCTCGGTTTTTGTGTATTACACTTTGTGTTCCTTCCTCATATAAATCAGGAATATCTTTCCCCTCACTTAATTTGCTGAGGAACGGGGAAAGAACCACTTCTTTGTAAACATCTGTTTGTGAAATAACTGTTGTTAATAACATAAAAAATTTGTCTTCGTCTTTAACAAAACCCCTGAAATTTTCCAATCGCTCATTTTCATCACTAAAAGGCGTATCAAATACCTCGCTCAATTTTTTGTCATATAACCACGTTCTAAAACAAGGATTTGCATGCAAGTTCAATAATTCTTCAGATGGTTTTCTTGAAGGATGATTTTTGTATATGCTTGATAAGTCAACATAGTAGTAGACTGGAGTGTTTTTGTCTAAATCTATTTTTTCGACCAGCTCTCCTTTATCATAAGACATTCGTTTTATTATCTCAAATCTTTGCCGATTCATGAAATGCTGAAACTGATTCAATGAAGAAATGCTTTTTACACCCAGTATTTTTTTCAAGTTCTCGGCAGAAACAGGTTTGAAAAAACACTCAGTAAAAATAGCAGAATAATTTTTGTTTCTTTGAATTTTGTGAATTAGTTTGAATAAATTTTTAAAATAATTAACCTGGGTTTCTTTTTTAAATTTTAATTTATTGGATTCAAAGAAGTCTTTAAATTTTTTGGGTTCTTCTTCCCTATAGTTTAATCTGTTGACATGATACCCTATAGTGTTTAAAGAAGGGGGCTCTAGCTCAGGATATTTTTGCCTAAACCAATTTTGTATTTGACGATAAGTTTTATCTTTGCTCATCTTTCGAATTTCCTGAATATCGTCATTATCCAGCCGTAAAATGTTTCCTTTAACATTATTTCTTTTAATGGTTTTCATATTAAAATAATTATTATAAAAAGGTTTATAAACATATTTATTTTATGAAAAAAGAAAATTCCGAAAGAAGGACACAGATTTGCCAGAAATGTAGGTTTCTCTGGAATCCAAGGATAGAAGAACCTAAAGTATGTCCTCGTTGCCATGCTGATTGGAGAGTGCCATACAAAATTGGTGCAGGGGTAAAGAAATATTGGCAAAGAGAAGCCCCAGTGCAAGAGGTGAAAGCATGACCTACACGCCTCAGAGATGTAGCCAGTGTTCCCAGATAATCCGAGATGAAGATTACTTCGCGTCTAGGAAAATCGATTTGTATGCTAAATTAATTGATGACCTACTTGAACGGGTCGACTCCAAATTAAAAGGCCCGAAAGCCCTTGACCCTAGAGCAAAGCTTGAGGCAGTGAAGAAAGAAATTGAGGCATTATTGCTGGAGACGTGATTTGGCAGGGAATAATCAAAAACACAGGAAAAAAAAAATAATTACGTTTGTTGCCTCTTTGGCAGAAAATTGGAGATGGTAAGAATGAATGGAGATGGTAAAAGATGGAAAGACAGGAATTGGAATTGTTTTTGAAAAAAACAGTTAAAATTACAAAGATAACATCTGAAGGAAATATGCGTTTTTTCACTGGTGTGATAAAACAGCTTAGTATTGACAATCTAATTTTAGTGGATAAGTATGACCAATTGGTCATGATTAAATACAACCACATTGAACACATTCAAACAGTTGGCGGTGGTCTGCAATGACTGTTAATTACGCATTTAACAATGCTACTGATTCACAGAAAACTCAAATGAAAAAGAATTATAGACAATTGAAAGACCAAGAAACGATTTCAGTGGGAGATTTACTCGACACTGATATCCCTCCACAAGAATGGATTATTGAGGGGCTGGTGGATGATGAAGGAATGGACATCATTGCGGGACGACCTAAAGATTTTAAATCAGGGTTTATTTTATCTGCGTGCATCCACATAGCGATTGGTAGACCATTCATGGGACTAAAGGTCAAAAAATTGAGAACCTTAATTGTTGATGAGGAAAATGGAATAAGGCGAACCGACAGGCGGTTGGAGAAACTCATTTTAGCTATGAAACTAACTCCTGAAGAAATAACCGATTTGCGAAAAAACCTAGGATTTTCTATTTGGAAGGGGATACAAGTTACTTCTCCTGAAGGAATACAAAAATTAGAGGCATTAATTGTCAAACACAAACCAAAATTTATCGTAGTGGATAGTTTGGTGAGAGTTATGACAGGGAAAGAAAATGATGTCGGAGATGCTAGGAAAGTATTTCATAACATCAAGCCACTTTTTACACAATATGGTGTCAAATTTCAGTTTGTACACCACACACGCAAAAATGGCTATGCAAGAGTAACTGTTGAGGATGTCCGAGGAAGTGGTGATTTCATTGGGCAAGTGAACCAGCTTCTTGTGATGAATAGGGATGGAAAAACTGAAAATGGAGTACAATTTTTCAATATTTTCTCAGGAGTCGACAGAGATTTTTATGTGAATCGTGCTTACGGAATAAAATTCAAGATATATGATAAGCTTTTTGAGGACAAAACAGGGCTTGTTGTTGAAAGAATTGGGGAGATGCAAGAGGGCGAAGTTCCGAATAAAGCAGATAAAGTGCCAGATTTATGTGAAAAAGATGTATTGAAATGGGCAGAAGAAGAAGAAAGAGCTGTGCTGACAAGTGAGTTTGTTGATAAATTCAAGGAAAAATATGCCCAAACATCAGTGGAAAAGGCTTTGAGTGTTTTAACGAAAGAAGGAAAGCTGATTAGACCACGCCAAGGGAGGTACATTGCGGTGAGGGATTAGGGCGAAAACTGGCTGTTCAAACCCATAAAAACCATAAATTGCTTAAGAGATTATGGAAAATATGGGTTTGGATTTGCTACCATTTCAGGGTGGATATGCCCCCAATTTAAGATTGGGGGGCTATAAAACCACTCCTGAAAGGTTATGAGTCCTTTTTTCCATAAAACCCATAAAAAAGGGAAATATGGAAATTATGGGTTTGAGTTTGGTGGCAAACACTAAAATCAAACTAAAAAAAGAGGCCTTCCCCCCAAGAGACCGAGAATATTTTACACTTACAGAATTTGAAAACAGGAAACAAAGAGGTGAAGAAAATGGACATAAAAAACGAAAAGGAAATCTATAAATGTTTGAACTGCGGAGAAAGGGCAGCCACAGTCGACACCAGAAGGAGTTTCTGCCCAAAGTGCAAGGCAAAGGAGAAAGTGGATTCAGGCATAGTAGAGGAGAAAAGAGCACCGTCTGCCCCCTCAGAATTTGTTGTTCTCGAAATGCTCGACATAGGACGGAAAAACTGGTGCGCGTCTGATTTAGGGCTTTATTGGGAAACCCCAGGCACACGCCAAAAAACTCTCCAAAGAAACCTAAGAGAGGCCGACATTGCACTGGGCATTAAGAGAGGAATTTTGAAGGTTGTCGAAGGAGATGATTGATACTATGCCTAAAGACCTAACCCTTTTGTGGAAAGTCGTTGAAGCTAACAAAAACAAATGGCTTTCCGCCTCGGAGTTTTTCAATGAATCTGACAGGCTTAAAACGGGCAATCACAATCCCTTTGGGAGTTATAATTCGGTTTGTCAATGCCTGCGAGGGATGGGTCTGCATAGAAGGGCAAAATACACAACTGGGCAAATGGAGTATTATTGCCCGTAAGGAAATAAAGTGTGGAGGTGCGAAAAATGAAATGGTTTATAACAGTAGCAATCGTTCAATTAATAGTCATAGTGGTTTTGATTGCACTGATATAAGTGAAAACACATTTTACGGGTTGGTTTAAGGAAAATTGGTATATACCTTTTCCCCTATATAATACCAGAGTTAGATACCCTATTGAGAAACAATAAACCACTATAAGCCATCTTTATACGACCTTCAACAAATTAAAATCCCTTATTGTGGGTTTAGTTCAAACGAGGATTTTTTCACTAATCTTTCTCAGGCATCTAGGTGATTTATTAACCTCATAAAATAAAAAATTTATTAGAAATAAAAAATTTATTTAGGGAGTGAGTAAATGGAAGAAGAGAATTTAGGGGAAAAAATAACAACTACCATCAGGCTGAATAAATCAACTGACCAGCTATTAGATGATTTTGCTAAGGAAAGGGGAAGCACCCGAAGCGAGATTATCGAATCTGCAATTCGCATACTCTTCAAAGTGGCAAAAGAAGACAGCGATTCTGTAGGTGTCGAATTGGACTTATCCAGTTGTTTAGCCGAGCAGAAAAAACTTCTTTTAGAAATACATTCCGCAGTTCACAGGGAACAAAATTTACTTCACGAAAGGAGAACGGCTCTTGCACAATCGCAGGCAAGAAGAGATGCAGCTCTAGAACAGGAAAAACAGCGATAAGGAAGTTGAGATGAAATGGCAGAAGATGCAAAACTCAAAGTCAAGATAGAATTAGACGACCGAGAATTTAGAAAGAAGGTCAAGGATTTAAAGAAAGGCACTACTGTAAAAATGGGTGCTGGTGGAAGTGATGCGTCAGTTAAACTTAAAGAAAAACTTTCATCTGGTGGAAGTATATTAGACACAATCAAAAATGCGTTCGGAGGAATGAAAGGAGCAGTTGCAGGCGGTGCTTCTGGAGCAGCAGCAGGTGGTGCGGGTGCGGCTGGAGGAGCAATCGCAGGAGGAGCGGTTGCTGGATTAGCTGGTGGAGCAGTCCTTGGCGTTTTGGGAATAATTGCATCAGCAGTTACAACACTTCTTGGTCTAATATTAGAATCCAGTGGAATACTAAAAAATTCAATTGGAAATCTCCTCAAAGTAATAATGTTGATTCTCCGACCAATTGGGGATATATTTGGAAGTATGTTAAAACCATTGATTTGGGTCCTACTGCCAATGGCAAAAATGATTAACCTGCTATTCAAACCTTTTCTCTTGTCTTATCGAAAAAGGTTAATGGAAGAAAAGCAAAAAGGTTCTTACGACTTTACAAGCGAAAACTTTGACCCATTCGGAGCAAATCTACGCTCAGGGGTCGGCGCATTAGCAGACTGGGGAGCATTTTTGTTCTCAGTAGGATTAGAACAACTATTACTCGGAATCACTTCTGCCTTGGCTGAACTCGCAAGGACAATTGTAAACATTTCAGCGGACACACTAATAATGTTACTAAACGCATTCAAACTTCTTGGCAATAGTTTTTATGATATTATAGAAGCAATGACTCCTTTCAAAGGCATTACTGATGGAGTGAGGGGAACCTTCAACAATCTCATGGATAGTCTGATTATTGGAGTGGATTCAATGAGAAACAATTCCATAGCCACAATAAATAAATGGGAAGTAGATGCAAAATTTTTAATTGTAAGTGCGTTTGACCTTATGGAAAAAGCATTCGCAGAAGGATTAGATGCATTACTAACACAAGTACAGGCTTTCAAAAATGCACTGATGAATATTCCAATCAGAAATGGTGGTGGCGGACCGCGTGTTCCAGCAACTAATGCAATTACGCCTATGGCGAAGATATATGGTGCAACTGGTGCAGAAATGGATATATATTCAAAACTTCGAGAAGATGCTTATCAGAACATGAACCAAAAAGCGGATATGTCTATCCCAAGAGAAGCATTTGCGAAACTAGGGTTCCCAAGCCAACAAGTTGGTTCATCATACATTCCAGAAACGGGCAATTATATGCTTCATAGAGGAGAACAAGTATTGCGAGCTAATGAATCAAAAGAACAAGGCGTTAATATAGTTCAAAATTTCAATGTTAGTGCAAAAATTGATGGCAGATTGGATTTGAGAAAACTTGTTGATGAAATGTCGGACTTAATGACACTAAACCTGCAATCAGAATTAAGAAGAAGGGTGAGTTATACATGACGGACAGGCGTCATATTCATTGAAATTGGTAGAGGGAAAACTTAGTTAAAATAAAAAGGATTGAGGTGATGAAAAATGGCAGTTCCATTTAATTCAAGTACGAGAGGTGTGTTGCAATATACACTCACAGCATCTAATGATACCACTGGTGCGTCTGATGCTTTAACAGATGACATATTATTTGGTATGTTGGTTGGTGTAAGATTCCTCAATGGTACAAATACAGCAAACAATTGGGATGTAACTCTTAGAGATGCAGATGGTTTGCAGATTTATACTGGCTCTTCGATAAATAGTGCTGACTCACATGCAAACAATTTTGTTGTTCCATCAATAGCGGGAACGAACTCAACAAATACAGAATTCACTTATCCAGTAAGCGGACAGTTATCGGTAAGTATTGCGAATGCGAGTGCAAGTAGTGCTCCACAAGTGAGATTTTACCTAAGACAATAAAATTACAAAGAGGAATGAGGTGATGAGATGAAATACCATAAATCAGGAGAAGAATTTCGTTTTAGGTTGGAAAAAGCCCAACAGGAAGATGATGATAAAACATTGATGAAGATTTCCTCAATGAATCCATCTGATTTGTTGGATTTGAGCGAAGCGGAAATTGAAAGGAGATTGAAAATCCTTCAAAATCGTCTCAATGAATTAAGGGGAGGCGAAACTGCCCAAGAGGAAGAAAGTTTAGAATGCGTAACTCAACAAGAAGAGGACGATACTTTAGAAGAAATCGAGAAGATGGATGCAATAAGGCGGGTAAAAGACGGCAAGATGAGAGAGGAATTAATGCAAAAAGGCGATGCCACTCCTCAAGACACAATCCTTAGACGACAAAACGAAGCAGAATATCAAAAAAAGATTGAGGCATTGGAAAAATCTTACGGCCATGAAAAAGCTGCTAGATTAAGAAGAGGCTTTGAAAGAGCAGAATTGATTGGCAGTGCAGGGGCATTGTCGAGAGCCTATGAGAAGGCACTCAAAACATTCCCTTACCCAATATGACGCTTAACAGACATGTGTTAAGAAAAATTGCTGAGACAAACCATTATCTCACTTCGGCGAAACGGCGAAAAATTGTGTGGAGGGAAGAAAAAGGGGTTCGCACTCCTACCCTCCCCCTCCACACAATATGGCTGGTGAAAAAATGGAAAAGAACGGTTACAAAAATACTCCCCATAGGTTTAGTCTGGCTGACCAAATTAAAGGCGGACAAGCAAAGAGTTTGAGAAAGACATTAGCTGTCAGACTGAATCCAATGAAAAACCCATCTACACTAAAAAGAGAACTGGAAGAAGTCCTTGACAAAAACCTTAACGCTGACGCATTGAAAAATATTCTGCGTTTAGCCAATGAGAAAAATGGTCAGATTTTAATTGACGAAATGGTTGAGGTATTGATTGAAATGAAAAAGATTGTTTCTGATGAACCTACATTGGCAAAATATGATTTATACTTAAAAAGATTAATTGACTTCAAAACTGCGATTTGGGGAACAAAGCTCATAGTCGAAACCAATGAAGATACACTACTTCACAAAGAATTTCTTGAGAGGCTAAAAGTCGTAGAGGTTGATTGAATGACCGACAAACAAATCAAAATTCAATTGGGCAAAATCCGAGAATTAAAGGAAATTATTTATTCAATGAATCCTAACCGAGGTGATGCATATTGACACAAATTTTTCATACAATATTCAAAGACAAAAGTAAAATACTAAATTCAGAAATCCCGAGTGAAACAAAAGCAGAACTCGTTCTAACCAATGAAAAAGGTGAAACACGACTAAGCTTTGATTGTGTAGAGGCTTTTTACCTGGGGAAACAGGAAGACATCATAAAGAATCTCTTACCTTTGGAGAAGAAATAATAATCACAGGCGTTAGGTTATTGTTTCCCAATAGGGTAATGAACAAGTGGGTTGTATTGGAGGAAAGGTATAACCGTTTGACCTCATTTCAAGAGTTTATTAAGATAAGCTAAAAATGAAATAATTAGTTTTGTTTTAGTATTTGGATAGCAATGGTACATTTTACTTCGTCATAACTTCCTTGCTGGTAACCGCAATCAAAATATACAGTTCCTGAGGTAACTTCTTCTGAAACATTTTCCAACAAAATAAACCCTCTTTTGGTTATTCCTGGATATATCTCCCCGCTTTCTATTGCGCCCGAGTAACTAGAAAAATAATCTGCTTTACTTTGATTTTTTAAATTATCAATGAATACAATGCTTGATGGGAAAAAGTACCTCTCTTTGTCTGTAATATTAGTAACCTCTAAATCTAACCTAAGTTTTGTTTCCTCGTCGCCAAAACTATACGCCTTACCTGTGAACCAACCAATCTGTTTGATTGTTATTAGAAAATATCCTTTTTGGTCACTTTTGTCAATTGTGACTGCTGATTTTTGGTATAGTTCTTCATAAATCTCTTGTAGTTCTTCTTTTGATTTTTCTGGAATTCCAAATAAACTTGTTTCTATTTTTTCAAATGTTATTCCGCTATCTGTTTCAAATGTTAAATATAAAGTCCCTGTACTTCCAGCAGTAGATTTTTCAATTTCTTCTTCAAAAATTTCTCCTGCCCAAATAAGTCGCTCTATTTGAGTTATTCCAATAGTAGTGTCAAAAAAATCTGATTTTTTTACATTGAAAGAATTTGAATAAACTTTTTTGCCTTCTTTATCTTCAATTTCAACTAATGCTGTTCCGTTTGTAGATATTTCATTTTTAGACGCATCAAGAAAGCTAAAATAAAATCTGATACAATCTTTTCCTCCGCAAGTATCAGTGTAGGCAATAAGACCATAAATCCAATCAGGTTTTGGTGCTAAATCCTTGACAATTGTATCAGGGGCATTTTGTGTTCCTATTTCTTGATTATCCGTTTTTGGATTTTGTTCTTGTGAAATATCCGTTATTGGTTGATTATCTGAATCAGTGGTTACGCACCCACCCAAAAGAATTAAACTTACTATTGCTATTGTTATCAACCATTTCATCCTAAAACCCTTTTAAAACTATTAATTTTTAATACGGAAAAGTGTTTAAATGGGCGTTTAAGCAGAAAAAACCAAGGCAAACAATAGGACACAATAAAGAATATTAATGCTTCAAGTGTAAAACAATAATCCCTTATAGCGGGTTATTGTTTATCTAAACCACTATGTTCTTGTAGGGTGTTTTTATGGAAAGGGTTAGTAATAATGGTAATTTAACAGAATTTCAAAAAGCAATCAAAAGGATTAAACTTACCAATACTATTCCAATCAGCCACTTCATTTCAAAGCCCCTTTAATGTTAATTTTAATGTAAACAAATGTAAAAGATGTTATCCTTATTCAATCGTAGTGTAGGTAATTATATAATCCTCAGGTTCATCAGAATATCCATCACTATAATATAAGCGTTCTTTGTTCATAGTTTCGGGGATTTCAAAAACCAAATTGTAATCACTGACTTCAGTAGGCGCTAAACACCCCTTGTCAAGAAGATAATAATGCTGAACAGAAAATCTCCTATCTTCATCATCTTTTAGGTTAAAGCTTCCAGATAAACTATTAATGCATTCTGCTTTTTTTCCAAGGTTCGTTATTGTAACTTCTGCTACAAACCATTTCCATCCTTCTTTAGCTGTCCTACTCCAACGACTGTATGTTGCGGCTTCGCCCAACTCAATCGCCAAAGAACGACCAATTATTGTTTTATCAGGGTATTTTTCTTGCAAGAGTTCTTTATCAGTTTTATAACCACACTCAACACTATTTTCTTCTCTTGCTGTTTCCGAAACACACTCATCATTCTTACAGTAAAAAGTCTCGATTACTTTTGTTGTTCCCTCACAATAAGAACCGTTTTTTGCTTCACAAATAGCGGGGTTGCATTTTGGTTCTGGTTCACTAACTTGCTCTTGCAGAATAGGTTCAGTTGTCGGGTTTTCTAATTCGAGCAGACATTCCTGTTTTTGTGAAACATCATTTATTCCTTCACAGATAAAAGGGTCATTGTTCTCAATAGCAATCCTATAATAATCATCATCTGTAAAATCAGTTGTAGGGCAACCACTAAAAAGAATTAAACCTGCTAAAATTATTGCAATTAACCACTTCATTTTCTCATCTTCTAAAATTTATTAAATATTTTTATAATAAAGGTTATTTATAATTAATGTTAGGCAACTGTTACGCTAATTTATAGCCAAAAGTTACGCATCCTTTTTCTATGAGTAAGTATGATTTGATTGCATCAGTTCGGAGAAGTAAAATCAAATTAGAAATTTTGCGATTACTCGGAGAACCGAAAACGGCGACAGATTTAAAGAAAATAATAAGGGTGCATAGGGAAAGCATAAGTAGGGCGTTACTACAAATGAGTAGCCAAGGCTTGGTTGAATGTATTAATCCAAAACAGCCTAATTTTAGGTATTATAAAATAACTAAAGAAGGTCAAAAGATTATGGCAAAACTAAGTTGATTTATCAGTATCCTTCTCTTTCTTTTCATCAGGGAAAGGACAATCAACCACCCTCTTTTTTAACCTCTTCAACCCATTGGCCATAGTCTATAACTCTTAAAGTTCTGTTAAAATCCTGCATCCCTTCTACTCCAAAAACTGCATTTAAAATGATTTTGTCGTCATTTATTTGAAGGGTGAACGATATGGACAAATCAAAACCCGAAAAAATTTCTTTAATGACTTTTGTGACTCTTTCTAGCATCATAGTAGCAATATTAGCTACTTATTTTGAATTATTTAATACTCCTGTAGAAATAATAGAAGTATCTTTTATTCTGGTTTTTTTATTGTTCGGCACTATTATGGCGAAAAAATATAAAGTTGAACTCATAGAAGTGCTTAAGGGGTCTCTTATAGTTGGAACTGTTTGGCTTTTTACAGGGACAGCTGTTTCACTTGTGATTGTTGGAGGATCTTTACCTGAAGATATCGGAATCATATGGGTCGGAGGAATTATTTTTAGCATCCTTTTTTCTAGAATTGGAGCACAATCAGTTTCAGAATTTGCTTTTGTAAAACCTTCAGCCTCCCCATCCCCTTCTAGTAAATCAAAAAATAGTCCTGGGACTCTATATGAAACTGACTCGAGACAATTACTCTTTCGTTTGGTTTTAAGTAAACCCGGAAAAAAAGATGAAACTTTTGAGGATACTGTCAAAATATTGCTGGACCAATTAAAAGAGACAGGCTTGTCCAAGGATACAGAAATGAAAGAGGGATTACATGAAAGCGATAACTTTACCCTGTTTGAGTTGTTTTTCCGTTCAGACATGCCTGAAGAAGTTAAAATGCAATATGATTTGTTCAAGAAAAATTTCCAGCTCATGTTGCTAAAAAACAAAAAATATAAAGGATACGATTTATCAAACACCGCATATTACACCCTAAACGAGTCTGAAAAAACGATTCCTATCAAGTTGGATGAAATTATTTTCAAAATAAATCTAGGAATAGGCGGCACTGGGATGACAGTCCATCACGAGAATATGCCCAAAGAAATTAAATTTGAGAAATTTATTGAAACAGTCAATAAAGACATGGGGACTAAATATTATGTCAATCTGTATTTGAGATACTATGCTTCGGAGTTAAACGAATCTTTTTACACTTTGATTAAGGATGTGAACAAATATCTTGCATCAAAAAAGCTTATTATCGAATCATTCGACATGCAAGATGTGAAAAAACGGTATAAAGATGCTCAACAAGAATGTGTGGATAATTTTAGCTCAGATTTGGGCGAAAAATTTAAACAAAAAGGCATTGACGATGGCAGCGAAAAAGAAATCGCAAAAGAAGTTGTGGAAAAAGGGTTCACTAAAATCAATATCTTTAATAGGGATATAGAAGGCATAGAACTGAAAAAGTTTGAGAAAATTCAAGAAGAACTTTTTAAGAACATTCCTTCCGAAGAATTTGGCTTCGAGTACGACATTGTAATTACAACCTTCACAGTTGCGATATCAAGATATGGCTGCTATACTCTCTTTAAACCACCGAAAATTGAATAAATATTTGAATACTACTTCTGCAAATCATTCCGCAAATCACCTCGCCTTCAATCTCTGCAACATTTGTTGTGTACTCAATTCAGGTCTATTCCTAATATCATCTAAAAGGATTAGCAATCTTTCCTCAATCTCTTTTTCCTTTTGGTCTAAATCCCTTTCCTTCATCACGGTTTTAATTGATAGGGGAGCTCCGCATCTGATACAATATTCTCTTGTGGAATGATTCTCTGCCGTGCAAATCTCGCAAGTTAAGATATTCAACAAAGGCTTGGCTTCCATCTCCTTCTTCAAGCCCAAGGGCTTTAATAATTTGTTTGTCAAGTGGCTGTTGCTTAGATGGGTGTAAATTGCAGAGGTATTGGAGGCATCACTCCACCCACCAAATTTGTTTAACTCCAGATTGTTTAAATTTTTATCAATCAGATTAGTTATTCTGCTGTGGCGCAGCAAGTGAACAAAAACGTGTTTTTTAATCCCTGCCTTTTTTGCCGTCTTTTTAACAATACTCAATATGCTGGTTGCCCTAATGGGATAATTCCTGAACTTATTTTTATAAGTCCCAATCGGAACAAACAAAGCAATGTCTGGCTCATCTTTTGCAGGATGCCATTGTAGCCATTGGCGAATAAGCGGAGCGGATGTAATAAAGGGAAGCGTTCTTTCGCCTGTCTTTCCGCTTACAGTTACCTGATATATTTGAGGGTATTCTGGATGAGGAATCAAACTCCCAATGGTTAGATTTGTCAATTCCGAGACCCTCAGTCCGCCTTCCCAAGTCATCGAAATTATGCACTTGTCCCTTGGGTTTTCAGCCGCCTCAATCATTTGCTTTATTTCTTTTTCTGATAAGATATCCTCCCAATTAACTTTTTTTGGGCCTTGCCTAATCTTTATCCATGAAACACTCTCTGGCGCTGTGCCTTTATTCAGCCATTTAAAAAAAGTTTTAATAGGGGTGATTGACCCATTGTATGAATGAACTGAATATTTTTTTGAGGTATTAACTGTCGGAACCTCTGCGTTTTTATCCATCACAAGAGAGACCCTTGTCCCATCCTTTTTCCTGCTAAACCCTTCATAATTTTCAATGAGTTTATTGATTAATTCCCATGCAAAGCTGTCACTACATTTCAAAACACGCTTCATTTCGGTGATTGAAATTTTCTTATTTGATTTAAGCAAGGCTAATAATTTGTTAAATTTTGTATTAACCTTAAAACTCCCATTTAGCATATTTCTACAATATTCCGACATATCCTTTTTAGTCAAATCAATAAATGGGGTATCAGGGTATTCCTTTGAAAGCCTCTTAATAGACTGGACAAAACTGATATTAGAATGGGGCGAAAAGCCATTCAATTCTCTTTCATTGAGATATTCAACTACCTTGTCTTTGTTTTCTTGCAGGAAAGGCTCTTCCAGATAACTTTGTCTATAATTTGCATATTGGTTCTGCAATTTTTGTAACACTATCGGATTTATTTTTGCTCCAACCACATTTAATATTATAAATAAAAACCTTTTTAAATATTATTAAAAATTAGTTTAATGGTAATATATTATTTAAATATATTGCCAGAATTGGTTCGATTTTCAAACAGGAAAAGCTTTTTATATAAAAGAGCCCATTACATAAACAGAGGGCAAATTATCACCCCTAAATTCTGTATCGAAGACAAAAAGGCAATGGAGGAAAGTTTGGCTTAAAAACCGGCTTTCCTCTCTGTTTTTTAAGAGATTTAAAATTCGATTTCTACCAGCTTAATTTATTTCAAAAATTTCAGGAATTTGTTTTTGTCCATTTTGAGGTCTTGCTTGATTATCTTTGTCAGCAGTTTGATTCTGATTTCTTTATGCAGAGGAATTATTGTCGTCCTCCCATCTGAATGTTCAAAGAAAATGTGAGAGCCTTTTTGCCGGATTTCCTCAAAACCCAAATTGCGCAGTGCACTAATTACTTTGCGCGTTTTAACAGAACTAAGCATGCACCAAAACCTTTTCCACGCTGACAAAAGGAGTTTTCTTTTTAAGTTTGTTCTCTTTATGCACTTCCAAATAAAGCTCTATAGCCTCTTTAATATTTTTCAGTGCCTCCTTTTTGGTTTTTCCCTGGGTATGGCACCCAGGTAGCGCGGGAACATCTACAATAAACCAGCCGTCCTTGTCCTTTTCAATTACAACATCGAACTTTCTTTCATTCATTTTTTCACCTGATTATATATGGGTTTATCATAAATAAAAGCTTTTGGTTATGTAGAAATCTATTTTTTTCTTTTCCATGGCCGGTTGCGTTTCTCTTTCTTTGGTTTTGTTTCAGCAGGTTTTCCCTGAATCTTTTTCGGTTGCTTCTGCACTTCGGGTTGCACAGGGAAAATAGGTTCAGGCCATTTCAGAACCCTGGCAGATTTACCGTGAATTTCCACTTTTCCTTGCCCCATAGCATTCCTAAATTTTCTATCTACTTCTGGTTCTGTGCCCCACCAACTAAAACCGCTTTTGCTGTGCCTCTTCAGAGTTTGAAGCAGTAGCTCTGTAGCCATTGAATGCTTTTTGAAAATAGGATCGTAGCTGTAGGGTCTGTGAGTTGCCATAAACTTAATGAATAAGTTATTTGGGTTTCCCCTATCGCGACCGTAGATAATATAGCCAGCTACCTCCTCACCATGCAAAAGTATGCCAAAATTGCTAGCAAACAAAGAAGTCTGCATACTTGGATTTTCCTTACTTCGTCCGGAAACTATATGTCGAAATGTTATGTCTTCATGTTTGTCAAAAGAACCACGTAGATCATGCATCTGAGAGACAGTCAATATTTCGTCGCACTTCTGGCCCTTCTCAGCAAACACAAGCTTGAACTGTTCTGCCGTAATAATAGATAAAACCGGGGAAATATATTAAGTTTTCCTAAACCTTCCAGCTCAATTTATCCCCGATTTTAATTCCTTTCCCCTTCCCCTGCGGCAATTCAATCAGAAATTTCGCCGCCTTTTTCGGCGTGTAGTTCAGCAACCATGGCTGAACTGTCGCAACATCAACAACCTTTTTCCCAGAATCAAGGTACACAACATCTATCGGGAAGAAAACAAACAGCATGTGGATGCTTGCGCCAATTTTCGCCTCTCCCGCAAATTCGAAAACCAGCCCATAATCAAACCTATCCTTCCGTTCAAACATCAAGCCCTTTAACTTAAGGAAATAATTATCCGCAAATTTCAGATTCCCAATCACTTCAGAATTAGTGGATTCGTTTCTCAGCATCAGAATCAGTTTAGTGTTTGCTTTTGGTTTCTCTCAGCATCTTCAGCTCAGGCACCTGTATCTCCTCAAGTAGTGACTTGGCCTGTGCCGAGCTTATTGTTTTCCCTTCCTCTTTTTCAAGGTCTGCCCTTAAATCATCGAGTTCATCAAGCTTGTCCCTCATGTCAGTGAGGATTCTTGTCATCCTGTCTTTTTTATGGGAAAGTCTTTTTTTCATTTCAGCACCTTAAGAAATATAGTGTATTCGCAACTATTTAAAGATAACCTTAAAAATATAAAGAAGGCTTATAGATTATTGCGAAGCCTAACTTTGGGTTTCTTTTGGTGGTTTGATTGGAACTGAATTCAATTGCATTTATTCCCGACGGAAACCGCAGATATGCAAAGCTTGGCGGAATTAGCCTGCTTTCGTCCTATCAACTCGGCACCAATAAGGCCCATGAGGTCATTGACTGGCTGCTTAAATACCCGCAGATAAAAGTGGGGACTTTTTACACCCTTTCCCTTGAAAACATGAACAGGACAAAGCTTGAACTCCATGCATTGTACAAAATATTCGAAAAGGAGCTGGACAAAGTTAATGAAGGCAGCAGTTTTGAGATTAACCAGATAAGGCTGCAATTCATAGGGAGGAGAAATATGTTCCCGCAGAAGCTGCAGGATAAAATGGCCGAGGCTGAAAAATTCACAGAAAACTTCTCCAACAAAACAATCAACCTTGCATTGGGATACAATGGCCAGGCAGAAATAGTTGATGCTGCAAAGAAACTTGCGCTTGATGCAAAGGAAAATAACCTTGATTTGGATTCAGTGGATGAAAAATCATTCAAAAAATATTTGTACAATGATTTTCCAAATCCTGACCTGTTAATTCGCACCTCAGGAACCCACAGGCTGAGCGGCTTTCTCACATACCAATCCGCCTACTCCGAACTCTACTTCCTTGATAAGTACTGGCCAGAGATGGGCGAGGCAGACCTTACCACCGCCATTAGGGAATACTACGAAAGGCAGCGAAGATTTGGGAAGTAAAATCAGGTGCTGAACTGCAGAACTCTTGAGGGATTGGTGCATGCTATTTGTTTATTTCCCTGGACTTTACTAAACCATTTATTTTTTCAATAAATTTTTCTGTTCTGTCATAAATTTCATTTAATAGTATCGGACTTTAATTAGGAAACTTTTTATACTTGTTTGACCTACTATAATAGGTGATTATAGTATGTCTTGGATTACTTCTGGAAACGATTTTCTTGAAGGCGTTTCTACAAACGCCTTGCGCAAGGCGTTTGTTTCT
>JBDRHK010000075.1:0-3616 GCA_043816965.1 Candidatus Iainarchaeum sp.
AGAACAGTAACAAAGCTGGGAACAAGCGCAAAAGTAGACTGCCCAAAACGCTATCTAGGCAGGCACGCATACCTCATAATATGCAAAAAACCAAAGAAAATCAGTAAAAAACGTTAAATCACCCAATTTTGTCCCACAGCCCCTCTAAAAGAAAATCAACATTTATTCATATCTCAGGGCTTCTATAGGTTTTAATTTCGAAGCAGCCCTTGCAGGCAATAAACCAGACACCACCCCGATTACCGTTGACAGTAACATTGCAATTGCCATTAGTTCAATTGACACAAGGGTATTTAACCCGACTAAAAGTGACAGTAAAATAGAACCAGTCATTCCAAAAATTACGCCAATCCCTCCCCCAATAAAACCAAACAACCCTGATTCAATCACAAAAAGTTCCATTATCTCCCTTTCAGTTGAGCCTAATGCCTTCATTATCCCAATTTCCTTGGTTTTTTCAAGAACTGAAGTAAACATGCTGTTTGCAATTCCTACTGCGCCAACAACAAGGGAAACTGCGGCAATTGCGGCCAAAAATAAGGTCAGGGTGCCGAGCACCTCATTTATCTGCTCCTGCATCGCGGTGGGTGATCTAACTGAGAAATCCTGGTCCCTTTCAGTGACCTTCCTGGAAAGCATTAAGGCTGCCGTAATCTCATCTGCGGTCTCGTCAATAATTTCCTCATTTTCCACTTTTGCCTCTATTGAAGAGTAAGTGTTTTTTTCAACATCCGTAACTTCCCACGCACTGCTATAGTGCATAAAAACAGTTGAATCATTATTCCCCTCCGCCAATATGCCGACAACAGTAAATGGTTGGTCCTCGATTGTAATCCGTCTTCCGACAGTTATCGGTTGCTTAAATACCTCATTTGCTATTCTGTATCCAATTACTACTGCCGATGAATCACTCGCACCCAACAACCTTCCTGAGTCAAGTTCAATGTTATCAGTTTCCGGCCAGGCAACAGGATTAACTCCCTGAATACTTGCCGTAATTTTTTCTGCCAGAAAAACCAGCTCACCCCTCCCTGACACAATTTCATTGGCATACTGCACGTTTGGATTGCCTTTGATTACTACCAAATCCAGTTTTCCGAGTTCAGGCTCATCAGTGGAGGTTGCTGAATCAGTATTAAAGGACATCCCGGGAGACCCTCTCCCTCCACCACCAAAAGAGCCGGCCCTGCTGAAACCAGGAGTGATTGTTAATATATCTGCCCCAAAACTGGAGAAGTTTTCAGTTACGCTTGCAGAGGCGCCTTGACCTATTGAAACAATGGAGACCACTGCCGCAACACCTATGATAATGCCCAGCAGGGTTAACCATGCCCTCAGCTGCCTATGGAGAATATTATTTAGGGAGAGCTGGAAGGAATCTTTTAATTTCAATTTTCATCACTTGTCCTGGGTCTTAAGGAAAAACCACGCAAGCCCGGCTATTGATGCAACTGCTGCAACCAGAACCACAATCAAATCTGATCGAAGCAGGAAGATTGCCACAATAAAAAGTGCTGCAATACCAGCTAGAACAACACCCAATTTTTTCCAGTCTCTTTTTGCCTTTAGCATGTTGAATGCAACAGCTGCCCCAACAACCAGCACCAGCAAAACCCAGGGAATTAATGAAAAGATTCCTAAACCTCCTGCAGGTGCCCCATTAAACGTCCCTGATGGTGCGGCAGTGCCTCTGTCTGAACTTAGCTGAACAGTTTTTTCCACACTCTGCCTTTCCCCAGTAGTGTCAGTGTAATCTATTTGCACCAAGAGTTTGTTGGAAGTGAGGTTGTTATTGAATGCCGAAACATTGCCATTAGAAGATTCTTCACCATTTGTTTGGTTTGTTGATGGCCTCCTCGCCCCTCCTAAGCCGGGTATTCTAATCCCAATCCCTTGGTTAGTGGGCTGGGAGCTAGCGGCATCCATTTGTACAGCTCGTGCCATTTCAAAGTTGGCAAGTGTGAAATCCCCCTTATTCAGATTTCCTAGAATTTCAATATTGGTCCCGCTTATATTTATTCCCTGCTGCTCTGGAATCCTGACCACAACAGCCTCGGCGTTGTTTGAACCTATATTTGCAATGCTTAATGAAATCTGGCCGCTGTCCAAAATCTCAGCACTTACCTCAAAATCGGTTGAGCCCCCAATAAGCAACCCCACCTGCGAAGTCTGTGTCCTCGTCCCATTAACATCAGTAAAGCTCACGGTAATATTCAAAGGATATATTCCTGTAGTTATGTTAGGATCCGCGGCAACAGTATATATAACGTCTTTTGAATTATTTGGCTCAAGTAAACTTACATATCTCTTGTTGTCAGAACCCAATGGAAGAACCAAATCATTTTCCTCCTCCCAGGAGAAGGAGATGTTTGATATTGGCGTCCCTCCAATATTCTTCAGTGAGAAAATTATCTCTGTCTGTTTTCCCGGATTAATTATCCTTGGCTCAATTGTCACATCAACATTTTTCTCTGTTTTTGAAACAGCCACAGTAATGCTCTGGGTTTCACTAACCACTTTATCTTCCCTCAAATAACTCAGGGTAAGGAAAACCGGATAGTAAGTGGGCAAGGTATTCTCCTTCACCCTGAATTTAAACACAATTGTTTTGGTTTCATCAGATTTAATGAGTTCAATACTATCTGTTAACTCAATCCCCTCAAACTGGTTCCCAACATCAAGGGTGGCAGTTAAATCCACAACCTGGATAGCACTTCCCCTGTTATGGACATCTAATGCCATGCTTACAACATCCCCTGCGTGGATTGTTGAAGGCAGGAAACTGGTGGAAGTGATTTCCGTAAGGAAACCATAATCTGTGGCTGCGCTAACTGTCGGCAATAAAGTTAATGCCATTATTATTAGACATATTGTTGAAATTATTTTTTTTCTCATTTTTAGTTCTCCTCCATTTTTGGTTCTGTACTGCAAGGGGTTATTCACTTAAAACCCTTCTTTTATTGTTCTTTTCATTAGAAACTATTTCTCCATCCTTTAATGTAATGACCCTTTCAGCATACTCCGCAATATCTGGTTCATGCGTCACTATTACAACTGTTTTTTTCTCTTTGTCATGCAGGTCAATGAATAATTTCATTATTTCGTTGCCTGTTTTGGTGTCAAGGTTCCCTGTGGGTTCATCTGCCAAAACCATTGAAGGGGAAGCGGAAAGCGCCCTTGCAATAGCCACTCTCTGCCTTTCCCCGCCAGAAAGTTCTGAAGGAAGATGGCCTATTCTGTGCCCTAAACCAACCCGTTTTATCAATTCTGTTACTGTCTCTTTAATCACCCTGTCATCGAATTCGTGAATTCTCATAGGGAGTGCAATATTTTCAAAAATACTTAGTGTGGGGTGAAGGTTGAAGGTCTGAAACACAAAACCTATCTTTTTCCCCCTGATTCTTGCAAGTTTTGATTCAGGGAATTTCGTGATATCAATTCCATCCAGCAAAATACTGCCCTTTGTAGGCGCATCCAGCGCACCCATCATATTCAATGCAGTTGATTTTCCTGATCCTGACGAGCCCACAACTGCAACAAATTCCCCATCTCCAACATTCATATCTATTCCCCTCAGTGCCGGAACCTCGACAGAGCCCATTTTGTAGATTTTCCA
>JBDRHK010000076.1:0-28915 GCA_043816965.1 Candidatus Iainarchaeum sp.
ACTGCAGCAATGACCCACAAATCCGCCGCAGTTGTCAGGCCCTTTATGTGGTCGTCAGAGCGGAAAATCGCCCCCGCACCCAGAAAGCCAATTCCAGTTACAATTCCTGCGGCAATTCTTGCAGGGTCTGAAGTGGCCATAAAACTCATTGAGATGATTGTGAAAAGGGTTGCGCCAACGCAGACAAGGACATGTGTCCTCAATCCGGCAGGCCTTCCCTTCAGCTCCCTGTCAAGACCTATAAGCCCGCCAAGAATAACTGCAAGAATGAGCTTAAGGATTAATTCTGGCTCCGGAAGCAATTCAATAGGCACCATTTAAACCGTAAAATAAATGGAATTGAAATTAATAAGGCTTTTGGTCAAGCAGTTGCGGTTGCAATTGCAATCCTGCTCCTAATGCTGGTTGATGTCGCCGCACTTATGCTTTCCTCACCTGAAATGATTCAGTCACAGATGTGGACAAGGCAGGTGAATTCGGGGCATCTTACTTACAGGATATGACTGTTGATGAATTCAAATCAGTTGTGCTTATTTCCTCCCTGGTTGGGGGGATTCTTATAGGTGCGATATACTTCGCGCTTGGGATAATAGGGGCATTAGCCGGAAGATTTATTGCCCTTAGAAGGCTTTGATTTTTTAGCTTTCTTCCTTTCCTGTTCGCTTACTTCCTTCGCAATTTGTGAGATTGTTTTTGATTTGCTTTTCGCTTTTGCCGGTTTAAGGTCTTTCTTTGGCAGGAGTTTTTTCTTGCCTGGCAGGTGTTTTTTCTTCCTTGGCAGGGTTTTTTCCCTGTTTTCATGAGCCAATTTAATCAATTTTTCCTTCTCAATCGCCATTTCAAGCTTCTCCCCCTTCAGTTCCTTCCCAATTTCATTAATCATCAGGGCATAGCGTTCCTTCATGTCGCGGTATTCCCCTTTCTCAATCAGCCCCTCCAGAAAGTGCTTCTCAAGCTCCTGCAGCTTAAATTCCCATCCTGCCAGTTCTGCCCTTAGCCTGTCAATCTCAAAAACATGCTCGGTCCTGTGTTTTAAGAGACCCTCCAGCTTTTTCAATTCCTCATCGTAAAGGGCGGACATCTCACTATGCTTCTCAATTGTTACCCTTCCAATAGCATATCCCTCATCTGTTTTTCTTTTCAGCTCCTTAACCCTCGCAATTTCAGAGGCAAGGGAATAATGCCTCCTGAAATCATCCTTTCCAAAGAAAATCTTCCAGATGAAGAAGAAAAGGACAATTGTGAATATCATTACCGCAAGAAATATTCCGCCAAAAATCAGGAGAATTGTGTCAGGGTCACCCATAATGTCGCCCTGGCGCCTTACATTATTCTCAATAATAAATTCTGATGAGGGGACTCCCTCATAGTATTCATACATGTCATCAGAAACCTCGAGCACTGCCTCTGCCAAAAAGGCAAGGTCAATGCCGCTTTTCAGGGAATTAACCGCATTGGACCCATATCCCTGTTCACTGTAGAAATCCGCCGACTCAAGGAAATACTTTGCATGGTCAAGGTAAAGCCTTGCCCAGATATATTCCCTTTCACTTGCGGAAATATTCGCATCTATTGCCGCAATTTTCTGGTTAAGGATTAGGTAAAGGCTGTTAAGGTCCGCATCCCTTGTCTGGATTTCTGACGATACCAAAGCAAATGAAGAGGCTGCATCAAATGTTGATGCAAGGTACCATCCCATTTCCTTTTCGGCCTTTGCTGCATTGAGCCTCCTCAAAATATCCTCCTGATCGCCATCTATGATTGTAAGGCCGTTTTCAGATTCCCTAATCAAATCATCCATATAAACCTCAAAAACATTGTTGGGCAGGACTTTCTTATTCGAGTCCCTTGAAAAGCCATAAAACCTGTTTGAGATAGTGTACCATTCCCTTGCAAACTCATATTTCTCTATGCGCGCAAATGCCTCGGCATAATCGATGCCACCCCCCCCAACCACAACAGTCCGGGTGTTAAGCAATTCATCCACAGATGCCTCGGCATATGTCAGCCTCTGCTTTGCGGCGATGTGCCACTCCAGCTTATCTGTCGGAATTGATTCATCCAGGTCATCTTTGAGATCCAGGATGTTCTGCTTAAGGATTGTGATTTTTGACTCGAAGAAACTTGAATCAGGGGAAACTATTGAGGGATTATCTGAAATGTCCTTCACAAACATTGCGTTTACCTTTGCGAGAAAAGCGTAGTTTGCCGCACTGTAGAGATAATTCTGGTCGTCCAGAAGCTGTGCTTCCTCCAAGGTCTTTTCGGAATTGTTCAGGCTTTTAAGCAGGACATTGATAAGTTCAGTGTCATCCAAAAGTGTGGTGGAAACCGAATTCCTTGCCTCCTGAACCCATTGATTAGCTTCAAGCAGGTAGGTTCTATTCAGGTTTTTCAGCGGCATCAGGTTTTCTGGAAACGAAATAGGGTCAGGAATATAGCTTGGGATGAAATCATCATCACCTTGAGTAACCTCAATATCCCCTATGTCTGAATGGGCCAGCTCCAGCAACTGGTCTATGTTTTTAACCTCGACTATTTTCATCCCCCATTCTTTGGGGCCATATTCAATAAGGTTAATGCTTTCAACAGTATTCCCGTTCTTTACCGTCTGGTTTGCTTCCCCCTCAGGAATCATGAACAATTTTATTCCCTGCCTTGCCGCCTCCTTCGCCTTCTCAAACACCCCCCCCACAGGGCCGACAAAACCATCAGGAGTTATTGTGCCGGTAACACTTACATTTTTCGGGACATTCCTGCCCTGAAGCAGAGAAATTGTAAGCAGAGTCATTGCCGAACCCGCACTCGGCCCTTCCACAACAGAAGCATCTGAAATTATGTGGAATTTGTAATCATAATTGCCGGCTTCGGTGGAATAGTTTCTCGCAATCCTTACCGCTTCCCTCTCAGCATTCTGGGTTGTGGTTCCAACAAGGGGGGTTATGGCACTGTATACATTGCCATCTCCTGGTTCAATCTCAAGAATTAAGGTGGCCGATAACCCCTCTCCCTGGGTTGTTACGGCAAAAATCTTCATGCTTCCATCAGATAGTACTGCCTGCACCTGTACGCTGATTAAAAGCAGAATAGCCAGCAGAATAACCTGTTTTCTCATTCAATCGCCAAACCAAAAATAAGTTTTCAGTAAAACTATGCCTAAAGAGCTTTAAATAATTTTGGTAATGGGCAGGAAAAGAAAAAATAAGGGTGGTCAGCCAAAAAGGCTGGCCAATCCCTCGGCTGCTTCTTCCTGTGATTTTCCTTTTTCTTCAGGTTCTGCTGCTTTCTTTTCTGCTGCCGGATGCGCCCCTGCTGCAGGTGCTGCTGCGACTTGTGCAACTGATGCCTTTTCAATGGCTTCGTCTATATTGACGTCCTTGAGTGAGGCAACAAGTGCTTTTGCCCTTGCCGCATCAGCCTTTACTCCTGCCGCATCAAGGATTTTGGTGACTGATTCCTCAGTTACCTCCTTCCCTGCGGAGTGCAGTAGCATTGCGCTGTATACATACTCCATATTTTCACCTCATAATAATTTTAAGCGTCCTTTTTTTCCTCTTCTTTCTTTTCCTCAGCTACTTCTTTCTTTTCCTCAGCCGGTGCGCTCTCAGGAATCATTTCCTTAAGCGCGGATGCCTGCGCATTTGCCTTTGCAAGCAACAGGGGCATTGTTTCCTTGGTGAAAACATTCGCCTCCAAAGCAACTGCCTTTGCATTGTTAAATGCCTTCTGCACAAGCAGTGGCGTGGTCCGGGGAGAAAAGTGCCTGATCTCCATTGCAAGGTTGAATGAACTTGCCTGTGCCTTCACAAACTTTCCAAACACCTCATCAATATCAATGTCCAGTACATCCTGCCTGAAAATCTCGCCATTCTCAAGTGCGGCAACAACATTCAGCCCGACCTTTATTGGCTTTATGTCCAGTTTGGAAAGTGTTCCCGCAACCGCAGGGCTTACAACCTCGCCCTTATGGGTAACAATTTTATCCTCTGTAATTTCAATTGTTGCGCCAGCAATCTTAACCTTTAATCCTGCGGCCTTAAGGTCGCTGAGTGCCGGCCCTGGGGGCAGGCCTGTATCCCCTGCAAGTATAACTATGTCCTCAGGGGCAATCGCCCCTGCCTTTGCAGGGGCATTCCCCTTATTTTTCTTCAGGAAAGCATAAAGCTCAAAAGGGTTCATCTCGGTAAATATCAGCCCGCATGAACCGTTTGCAAATTCTGATAGTTCCTTCTTTCCCGCATCTTCCATTGCCTTAATTATCACCCTTGTTTTGGAAACCTTAACAATCGCCTTTCCCTTCAGTTTCTTCCTTATGCCCTGAAACTGGGGCGCCGGGAAATTGCTTAAATCCGCAACAGCCACAACTGGCTGGTTTTTAATCAGTTCAGTGAGCTCTGCAAGCTCCTTCGTCTTCCAGGGGAGGGTGTGGGTCGTCATTTCTTCTCCGCTCCTTCCTTAGCATCTTCTTTTGCCCCTTTTTTCGCCCCTTCCTTAACTCCTTCTTTTTTTTCACCGGCTTTTTCCACGCCTGCTTTAGGGGCTTCACCGACCTTTATTGGGGGGCCCATTGTAAGCTTTACAATTGTCGACTTTACATTGTGCTTCCTTGAGGGCAGGCCTGCCTCAACCGCGTTATAAACGGTCATAATGTTTTCGGAAAGTTCCTCATCGGAATTCGATTCCTTCCCCACCAAAATATGAATCAGGGGCATGAATCTCCCCTTTTTGTTTGTAATCTTTACAGAAGTGCTCATCTTTGAAACAGCACTTTCAAAAGCCGCAACACTTGTGGTAATCGGTTTTGGCATTTTTCCCTTGGGCGCCAGCTGCTGGCCCAAATACTTTCCAACAGTAAGGATTGCAGAACCTTCAGCCAATAAACCTGCATAATCCCTTACCAATTCCTCAACATCCTTCTTTTTCATATTCGGGATGTCGTCTTCCATTATGATTTTTTCTGCTTTGCCCTTCAGCTGATGGGCAAATTGCTTGTCCCTAACAAAAATAGCCACCTTTGCATTTGAGTCCTTTCCGACATTATGGGGCATGGTAACATCTACATCTATTCGATTTTCTGCCTTCTTAAAATCAATTCCCCTGAAATTTATGGTGAAGTCTACCGACTGGGGGAATTTCCTCTGCTTGCTTTCATCACGCATTCTCTGCAGTGCTACCAGTAATTTTTTCTTTTCCATTGGAATGAACCTCCTGCTTAAAGCAGTCAAGCGGTTTAAAACTGCCCTAAAAGGGCAAGATTATGATAAATTATACCTTGGAAGGGTTTAAAAATCTTCTATTCGGGGCCTGTTTCGGAATGGGGCAAAAACAGCCATAAGAAACAAATATATATGACCTCGGCCTTATTTTTTTAAGTGATACTATGCCTTTAAAACCAAAAAAGTTAAGAAAAATTAACCGGCCGGGGAATGAAAAATTCAATCCGGAAGTTCACATAGAAGATAGGGCAAACCCTAATGACCAATGGGTCGGGAGAAGGAAGCCGTTTGAACACTCTCACTGGATTGCTGGTGGAACGGATATTAAAATAATCAGGCACAAAGCCGGTGAATTTCCAGCAGACCTTGCAGGGCGCGATATATTTTATGGGGAAAGAAAAGGGGAGGCCAATAAAGATGATGGGAAAAGAAAGGGGCCAGTGAATTCAACACAGATGGGCGAAGGAAGCCTAAATATTCGTAAGACAAGCAGAAGAGAAAAAAGGCATGACGGCAGCAAATATCCTGCGTAAAATAAACAAAATAAAAAATAGTTTTCCTAAATGTTAATTTAGTTTTTTGCTTCAGAAGATTCCTCTTCATTCTTCTCTTCGGCTTCAGCAGCCTCTTCCTCGTCATGCGGCTTCATGCCAATCGCTTCCTCAACAGCCTCAATCGCATCTTCCACAGCATCAACCACCTTATCGACAATGCTTTCCTTCTTCCCTTCTTTTCCTGAAGAGCCTAAAACCGAATCATAACTCCCTGCATCAATATCCTTCATAACTTCTTTCGCCCTTTTACCCTCAACCTTAACTCCCATTGAATCACAGGTCCCGATAATTTCCTTTGAGGCGGCCTTAATATTTGTGGAGGTTAAATTATCCACCTTCATTTCCGCAATCTTCTTTACCTGCTCCATTGAAAGATTTCCAACAAAATCAGCCTTTGGATTTCCTGTTCCCTTTTTCAGGTTAAGTTCCTTCTTAATAAGCGCGCTTGTCGGGGGGGAACCTACCTTAATCTCAAATTCCTTTGTTGAGGCGTCAACAACAACAGTCACTGGAACCTTCATTCCTGAGTAACTTTTTGTCTTCTCATTAATCTTCGCAACAATCGCCCCGATATTCACTCCCAACGGGCCGAGCGCAGGGCCTAAAGGTGCGCCTGCAGTGGCCTTTCCAGCCTCAACTAATGCATTAACTTCTGGCATAAAATCACTCCCTGTTTTACTCCTTAATTATCCTGATATTTTCCGCGTGGATTGTAACTGGAATCTTCACCGCTGCCTCGAGCAGTTCAACCGTAACCTCTTCCTTGGTGTCATTAACCCTGATTACTTTTGCCTTCTCACCCTTGAATGGGCCTGAAATCAATTCCACTTTCTGGCCTGGCTTTATGCTTTTCATCAATGGCTTTGCCTCAAGCAGGGATGAGAGCTCCGCAATCTTAACTTCTCCCCCGACAATTCCCCTTCCCTTTACATGGGAGGTATTGGCAATTGCACGCCTTACTGTCATCTCATTATCTGCCTCAATCAGGATATATCCCTTAAGGCCAGGAATTACTGAAAGCGAGTAAATGTTAAGATCTTCCTTCTTGATTTTGTTGGCTAGAATATCAACTACCAAACTCTCCTGCCCGACTGTGGTTCTTATTGTAAAAATCATACTTTCACCTAAGCGCCCGATAAAATAAAAAAAATAGAGCTAAAAAGCCTATTTCTATTAATGAATTGCTTCAAAAGGCTTTAAAAAGCTTATCTCAAATCCCAAAGAACTTGAAAACAAAGCTTATTATGAAACCAACCAATGCAATGAGTACAATGCCCAATCCGGTTATTTTCGCTATTGTCTGGAACTCATTCCAATCCGGCTTTTTGGAAACAATCATAACCCTTCTGGAAGACTGTATAAATTCACCTATATTGAACATTGGATCACTTCAATAATTTAGCCAAAACAGGTTTATTAAGTTATTGGCGGGCTTAGGGGAAGTTCCTTATGAAGTAACTAGGCTCCCTTAATGCCCTAAGCAAATCAACCAGCTCATCCAGCTTTTCATCAGGAATCTTTTTGCCTGCCTTGGCCAGCGCCTTTCTAATTGCTATCTTAGTTATTGGTGCTCTACCTTCAATTGCAGGCATAATTATATCTGCTTTTATCTCCAGCTCTAACCCCGTAGCCTCCAGCACGGCTTTAACATATTTCTCGTTAATCACCAGTCCTTTATTAGGATTTAGCAATTCTACAACCCTGCCTTGTTTGTTATTATATGTTCCTACTTTGTCGAACTGTCCTGCCTCCCTTACTCTTTTGTACATATCCCTCATTACAGCCCTTCTTCTCACAATCTCTTTTCGGAGCTGTTCTTTGCTTATTTTTGAAGATATTTCGCCACGGATACTAGGAGCCATGTAATAAAAGCTTTTCATATAGTTTTGGAGTAGAGCACGATCAAAGCCCGCATCATAAGCTGCCCTTATGATTGTCTGTACCATTGCCTCGCTGGCTGTTTTGCCATGCTTCTTTTTGAACTCTCCAGCCAGTCTCCTGGTTAAGTCACGGTGCAAACCTTCCATTCCCTGGACTTCTACAATTCTCAGTGAAACTTTGTCAGTTTCTTTATCAGCCGCAATCCCTGCTGAAAAAAAAGGCCTTCCCTCGTGCTTTAAAAATATCTTGAAGTCACCAGAATTCTCAGATATAGGGTTAACCTCACAATCTAATCCCAATTCCTTTACCGCTTTTTTGAATTTTGAGGAAAATCTGTCGCCCCACCATTTCTGGCTGCGCACTCTGACCTGATTTATTCGCAGAGCTTTTAATTTTTTAGAAGACCATTTTTTTCTTTCTATCAGCCTAGGCATAATTAGTAGAATAAGCAATAACAAGAAAAAGCTAACATTATGGGAATTCCCTAACCCAGTAGTCCGGCTCCCTAAAAGTGTTCAATAAATGCGAAAGCACCGAGATTTTGAACTTAGGTGGCTCGACGTTCAATTCCGCGAAGAATCTTTTTAGGGTTTTCTCAGTAATTGGTTTTCCGGACTTAACAAAGGGCATAAGTTTTGGCATAATTTTCCAGGGTTTGAGTATGTTTGAAACAGACAAGGCATATTCTACAAATTTTTCATTTAAGGAGGTGCTAATGGGAACTTCGGGATACTTACCTCTCTCATTGGTGAACTTTTCTTCTTTCCTCACCCATGCATAAAGGTTCCTCATTTTTTTGCGCGGCTTCATCTTATCCTCAAATTTGGGATGCTTGCCTCCGTCCTTGGTGAACTGTCCCTCCTCCTTAAGCCAGGCATACAAGTTCCTCATTCTTTTACGCGCATTCATCTTATCCTCAAATAACTTTTCCATACTGAACTTCTCGTCCTTCTTCCTTGAAGTGAATGAGGGGTTCCAGTAGTTCATGTTCTTTGCAATATTTACCAGAACAACACTGTCAAAACCAGTCTTGTATGCTGCATCAACAATTGCCCTTATTAATGCTGCATTAGGGTGCTTCCCGGTGCTCTTTTTAAATGCTTTAGAATGTGCAGTGCCTCTTGGCGACCCAGCGCGATGAGATCCCTGCACTTGTTCAATTATTAGGGAAGCTGTGCCTTCTTCCACAATTACCCTTGCCCTAGCTTCGAGAAGATTTTTCCTGCCAAATTTCAGCATTATGTTAAACCTACCGGAATTAGGCGACACATTAAATGCATGAGCCTTGCTTACCCTTGACCTATATGTTCCAGACAGGCTTTTGGCAAAGTCGGCCACCCAAGCACCGGAAGGCTTTGCACTTACCTTTTCCATGCGTCCCAGTTTTAGCGCGGCAATGTTTCGCTTATCTCTCTTCAGCCTTGACCTACCCATATCTAAGAAAATGTCGGTAATATAGAAAAAGGTTGTTATCAGCCGACGGATAATAATATAAGGCGCAGAGCAGTTAATATATTCATGGCGAAGAAGGAGCCCCTTGTGTTTGTTTTTGCTGGAGGGACAGGGACAAGGATGGGGAGAGCCGACAAATGCCTTATAGAGATTGACCCTGAAAATAAAGAGGTGCTGCACAGGACAAGCCTTGGAAGAATTATCGCACAGTTAAAGAAGAACGGGGTTTCTAAAATAAATGTATTTGCAGGAAAGAACCGGGAGGGGCTGGTTGCATACCTTGAAAAGAACCAAGAGAACATTGCGCCAATTAAAGTTGAATTGCATTCTGAATATGAGTGGGGAGAGAAGCATAAGAAAATCCGGGATATGCTAAAGCCATCCCAGTCTACACTGATGCTTAACGCAGATGTTGTTTACAGAACTTCAACCCTCAGAAGAACATTGGACTTGGCAAGAAAGGGCAGGAAAAGGTTTGCGATAGCATATGGGCCAGAGGTGCGCGCTAGGAAGGGAATAGGGATTAGGCCGATATTTGGATGGAGCGCCGCCATAGTAAGGGAGGACGCAGCCCATTTTCTCGGAGATAAGCAGCTTGGCCATCTCAATCCGGCAAGGAAAGCCTTGAAGGGATTTGGATTAAGGATTGCGAAACCTTTTGTGAACCTTAACAGATCGGAAGATGTAACCTTGGCAAGGAAAATACTGAAAAGAAAGCATTGGCAGGTGTAATCTAGTCCGCAAACTCTATTCCCAAATCGATTGGCCCCTCGCCAGAGCCTTTATCTGAATCAAGGTAGGGGAATCTTCCCCCTGCAACAACCACCATTGCCTGGATCTGGTTTTTGGGCAAGTCATTATCTATCATCGCACCCCAAATAATATGGGCATTTGGGTTGATTTTTGCGGAAACTGCCTCAACAATCATTTCTGCCTCCCTCAAAGTCATGTCTATTCCGCCGATGACATTGACCAGGGCACGGTTTGCGCCTGAAATATCAACATCGAGCAATGGGGAAGTAAGGGCATTTTCAACAGCTTCCAAGGCCCTGGACTCTGTTGCCTTCATCATTGTTGATTCCCCCAACCCAATCATTGCCGCCCCCCCTTTTGAGAGGATAGTTTTCAGGTCGGCAAAATCAAGGTTGATTAAGCCTGGTTTTGTGACCATTTCTGTAATGCCCTTAACTGCATTGGTTAAAACCTCATCAGCAACCTTAAATGCGGCATTTACAGGAAGATCTGGAGCAATCTCAAGTATCTTGTCATTCGGGATTACAATAACAGTGTCTGCATTGTTTCTCAGCCTTGCAAGGCCTTCCATCGCATTTTCCATCCTTTTTCGTCCCTCAACAGTGAATGGAAGTGTCACAACACCTATTGTAAGGGCTTTAACATCCTTTGCAAGTTCCGCAACTATAGGGGCTGCCCCTGTTCCTGTGCCTCCACCCATCCCGCAGGTTATAAACACCAAATCAGTCTTCTTAATAAGTTCCTGCAATTCCTGCTGGCTTTCCCTTGCGGCAGCCTCCCCAACATTGGGGTCTGAGCCTGAACCCAATCCCCTTGTCAATTCCCTCCCAATAAGCACTTTCCTGTCGGCATGTACATTCAGGAGGTCCTGGGCATCTGTGTTAAGGGCAAATGTTTCTGCACCCACTATTCCTACTTCACTCATTCTTTCAATGGTGTTGCAGCCTCCGCCGCCTACACCTATAACCTTAATTCTGGCCTGGCTTGATTCCAGGAGCTGCCTAAGGTCCTCATCATCCTGTATTAATTTCCTTTTCTTAGGAGCCCCTGTTTTTGACTCCTCTTTGGCCCTTTTTATCGCCCTAGAAACAAAAGTTTTCACCCAGAATCACCCTCAAAGTTTAAAGCAGTATTTTGCATCTATTAATTCTTTTCATGAAATGGTTTTAAATCTATTCCCATCATTTTGCGGTAAAAATTAACCACTTGGGAGTGGTAAAAAAACCTACTTAATCAGGTATGGCAATCTTTGCCAGGCTCATTTCAGGCATTTTACTTGAATCTTGAGGAGTAAATTACCGCATCAACTATTGCCTGGCAGGAAAAATTTCCCAAAACATAACTGCAAATACCCTAAATTTTTATATAAGATAGTGTGTTATTAATGCATGGATGAGAGGATTTACAACGCGGCAAAAATTTCTGTGCAAAGCGGAAATGGATTGGAAGAAACTATCAAAGACCTTGAGGAAAAATATGGCCCACTTTCGGAAGAGCAGATTGCGGCAGTTGAGGAAATAATCGGAGAAATGAAAGGCAGGCGGCCTTCTGGAGTTTTTATCAAGGTTTTTCTTGTTATTGCGTTTCTCCTGCTTGGGAGTGGAATTTTCCTTTTTTACCTTGAATTTTTCGAACATACAAAGTACACTGCCAATGAATGCGATTCCTCCCCTGTGGAAATTCAACTCAGCGGGAACAGGGATTTCAGGCTGATGGTTAAAAATTCATTGAATCTGCTTATGAATAATGATTGCGATTCCTTCCTCTTTGTTGCCACTAACACCAAATCGATTGAGCAGTCCGCATACTGGCCTATTTTGCTTTCCGGCAGGGAACCAACAAGCAGGATTAGGGATGGAAGAACCCCCATATACTCAATTGAAAATGAATCACAGATTATCGGGGTTTTGTACAGGGCGGCATGCATCCATGCAAAACTAAGCGAGGGGGAATGCAATGCAATGATGCTGGACTTGAAGAAAGAATACCCTGACGAAAAATCCAATATTATAGGAAGTGAGGATTTCGATATAGGATATAACATTGATTTCAATCTATTAATCCCTGAGAACGGGGAATGACTTTTTTACTTTCTAATTTTTCGAAAATTGCAATGGTTAAACCCAGATAGGCTTATTTCCTGATTCCGTTTCTCGTTCCTTTCGCTTTTTATTAGCTTAGTTCATATATTAATAAGGCAATATTGGGGGGTTTGGTTATGGTAAAATTATGGAGATGTGAAATTTGCGGGGATCCTTATGTCGGAAAAAGTGCGCCCGATAACTGCCCGTTTTGCGGGGCCTATAAGAAATATATAAAGGAAGTGAATGAGGCAATTGTTAATTTTGATGTTGAACTCAATGAGATGGACAGGGCAAATGCCGGGCACGCCCTTCAGGTGGAGGTCAGCAATGCCGCATTTTATTTCTGCGCCGCAAAGAAGACCGATGATGATGAGGGGAAACTGCTTTTTAAGGCACTGGGAAAGGTGGAGGCAGAGCATGCTGCCATCTGGAGGAAAATTCTGAAACTGGATTCGGTTCCAGCGGGGAATGATCCCTGCGATACTGACAACAAAAAAAACCTGGAGAATTCGCATACGAGGGAAACAAATGCCATCAAGTTCTACACAAAGGCTGCCTCTGAATCAGAGAATGAACGGGTAAAGGAAATATTTGAGGCGCTGATTGAGGTTGAAACAGACCACTTGAAACTCTCAGGGGAGAGATTGAAATAATTTGGGGGTATGGGGGAGATTGAATGGGAAAAATATACAAATGCAATATTTGCGGGAACATTGTCGAGCTTCTGCATAATGGCGGCGGCGAACTGGTTTGCTGCGGGCAGCCGATGCAACTGGTTGAGGAAAAAACCCAGGACGAGGGAATGGAGAAGCATGTTCCGGTTATTGAGAAAACCGATAAGGGTGTTAAGGTAAAGGTTGGCTCTGTTCCTCACCCTATGGAGGCAGCACATTTCATACAGTGGATTGAGCTGATTGCTGATGGAAGGAGTTACAGGAAATTTCTGAATCCAGGAGAAGCACCTGAGGCGGAATTTGAAATCAGCGCGGAAAATGTGACGGCTAGAGAGTACTGCAATTTGCATGGTTTGTGGAAGTCTTAGAAACCCAAGCTTTAAATACTTTTAAGTCCAGTAATATAAAGGGTTGGATTGGTACTAAAAAAAGCCAGAAAATCTGGGTCTGTTTCTAAATTTTCCCATACTGATGTTATTTCCATCAATGATTTCTCCAGGAATGACATTGAGGCTGTGCTGAAAAGGGCCTCTGAGATGGAGAAAATGTCGCCCTCGAAAAAGCAGAAAATTCTTTCAGGGAAGGTTGTTGCATCACTGTTTTTCGAGCCCTCAACAAGGACTAGGCTGAGTTTTGAGGCAGCCATACAGAACCTGGGGGGAAGGGTTATTGGATTTAGCGATTCAGGGACAACTTCAGCTAAAAAGGGGGAAACCCTGAGCGACAGTGTAAGGATGGTTTCAAGGTATGCCGACATTATAGTTATGAGGCATCCGTTGGATGGGAGCGCGAGAAGGGCGTCTGAAATTTCCCCAAAGCCGGTTATTAACGGAGGTGACGGGGCAAACCAGCACCCAACACAAACACTTCTTGACCTTTACACAATACAAAAAAAGTTCGGGAAGATTGACGGATTGAGCATTGGAATGCTTGGCGACTTGAAATACGGGCGAACTGTGCATTCGCTCGCATATGCACTTGCCAAATTTAAGGGAGTGAAATTATATTTTATTGCACCTGAGCAACTGAAGATGCCGCAGCACATAATCGAGGACCTTGAGGGAAGGGTGAAAATCGAGGAAACCACCGAGCTTGAGAAGTTCCTGCCAACGCTTGATGTCCTGTATGCGACGAGGATTCAGAAGGAGAGGTTTCCCGACCCTATGGAATATGAGAAATTGAAAAACGTTTACATACTGATGAAAGACATTCTTAAAAAAACAAAAAAGAATTTCCAGATAATGCACCCCCTGCCAAGGGTGAATGAGATTAGCGGCGGGCTGGACAAAACTGCGGCTGCCCTTTACTTCGAGCAGGCGGCCAACGGAATTCCTGTCAGGGAGGCCCTGCTGTCGATGCTTATAGGGAAGAAAAAGAAGGTGGATGAGTGAAGAAGGAAATTAAGGTTACGCCAATAAAAAACGGGACTGTGATAGACCACCTCCCTGCGGGGACTGCCCTAAGGGTTTTGAGATTCCTGAAACTGAAAAACAACCCAATTACAATTGCAATGAATGTGGAAAGCAAAAAACAAGGGAAGAAGGACATTATTTTCATCGAGGACAAATTTCTGGGGGAGAAGGAGTTTGCAAAGATTGCCCTTATAGGAAAGGGGGCGACCATGAACATAATTAAGAACCATGAGGTGAAGAGCAAGGGGAAAATAGAAATCCGTGATTTTGCTGAAGGAATTATAAAATGCATTAACCCTAACTGCATATCAAATGCGGAGAGTATAAAAACCAAATTTGTTATTAAAGATAAGCCATTGAAGGCAGTCTGTTACTACTGCCAGAAAACAATGGATGAACTGGAAATAATTGAATCCATAAAGTAGAGGAAATGGTGGGGAAATTGGCTGAATTGAAGGTAGATTACGCTGGCGTAAAATTCAGAAATCCAACCGTGCTTGTTTCCGGGGTTTTTGGAACTGATGCCGCCTCGCTGAAAAGGGCCGCAAAGGCGGGTGCAGGGGCCGTAACAATGAAATCCATCGGGCCTGAGGAAAGGCAGGGGCATAACAACCCAACTGTTGTTGCAACCGAACATTTCATGCACAATGCGGTTGGTTTGCCGACTCCGGGCTATAAAAATATGGGAGATAAATGGGAGGCATTGAAATCCAGGGATTTCCCGCTAATTGCAAGTGTTTTCGCAACTTCTGTTGAGGAGCACGCAATTGTTGCCGAGGAGGTCGCCTCGCACAAGCCTGATTTAATTGAGCTTAACCTTTCCTGCCCAAATGTGAAAGGACTTGGGCATGCATTCGGGACAGATCCTGAGACAGCGGCAAAAATTGTTGAGGAAGTGAAGAAGGTTTCGGGAAAGATTCCTGTGATAGCAAAATTAACGCCCAACACCCATCGCCTGGTTGAGGTTGGAAAGGCCTGCGAGGAGGCCGGGGCAAATGGCTTGGTTGCCATAAACACCCTTGGGGGAATGATGATAAACATTGACGCAAGGAGGCCAATTTTACACAACAAGTTTGGCGGGGTGAGCGGGCCTGCAATAAAGCCTGTTGCCGTGAAATCTATTTATCAACTTTATGCAAACTGCAAAATCCCGATACTTGGAATGGGCGGGATTATGAACGGGGAGGATGCGATTGAGCTTATGATGGCAGGTGCAAGTGCGGTTGGAATTGGAACTGCAGTTCATTACCGCGGAATTGAGGTCTTTGAACTGGTTGTGAAGGAAATGAATGACTGGATGGATAAAAATGGGGTTAAAAAAGTAAGTGATTTGGTTGGTGTGGCGCATGAGTGATGTTCCTAAAATGGTTGAAATCAAGAGGATTCAGAAGGAAACAAAAAACATAAGGACTTTTTTCCTTGACACCGCGATTAATTCTGCGCCAGGGCAGTTTCTTATGGCATGGCTTCCGGGAATTGATGAAAAGCCCTTTGGAATCTCCTTCAGGGCACCTGAGCTTGGGATTACTGTTGAGCAGAAGGGTAAATTTACTGAGGAATTGTTCTTCTTAAAAGAGGGGGATAAGATAGGGATCAGGGGGCCATATGGAAATGGTTTTGATACTGAGGGAGTTAAGACTGCCTGTTTGGTCGCGGGCGGAGTTGGAGTTGCCCCAATAAATGCCCTGGCCGTTGACCTGAAACAGAGCGGAGTTGAGATGAAAATAATTCTCGGGGCAAGAACTCAGGACCATCTTTCCCTTTCAGAATCCCTGCTTCAGTGTGGTGAATTATACATAACAACTGATGACGGGAGCATGGGAGAAAAAGGTTTCACCACGGATAAGTTGAGGGCTTTACTAAATGAGGAGAAATTTGACAGGATTTATTGCTGCGGGCCTGAAGTTATGATGATTGAGGTTATGAAGATTGCAGATTCCAATGGAATCGAGATGCAGGCATCTTTAGAAAGGTATATGCGCTGTGGCACTGGTGTTTGCGGCGCATGTTCCATCAACGGGATTATGGTCTGCAAGGACGGGCCTGTGTTCAATTCAGAGCAGCTGAAGAAACTCACTGAACTCGGAAAGTGGGCAAGGGCCAAATCAGGGAAAAAGGTCACATTGGATGATTACTGCAGGGGGAAGTGCCTATGAAACTTGTTCTAAAAAACGGGCAGGTGTTTTCCGGAGGGGAATTGAAGAATCTGAATATTGGAATTGATAATGGGAAGATTGCCGAATTGAGTGAGGGGGAAATTTCAGGGAGCGAGGAAATTGACTGCACAGGAAAAGTAATTCTCCCTGGATTGATTGACCCCCATGTTCATTTCAGAACTCCTGGGCTGGAGCACAAGGAAGATTGGGCAACAGGAAGCAGGGCCGCATTGCATGGGGGCGTTACCACTGTTCTAGATATGCCAAACACAAACCCCCCGACCCTGAGTGTTGAACTGCTGGAGGAAAAGAGGAAAATTGTCGGGAAAGATTCGTTGGTTAATTTTGGTTTCCATTTCGGCGCTGCGGTTGATAATATAGGGGAAATTAAGAAAGTGACGAATGTCGCCTCTGTTAAGGTTTTCATGAACCTTTCAACAGGGAGAATGCTTATCAGCGATAGGGGAAAACTGGGAGAGATTTTTGGCGCAGCAAAGCAGATTGCGGTACATGCAGAGGGAAGCAAGGTAAGGCTGGCAATGGATTTGGCAAAGGAAACAGGCACAAAATTGTATTTATGCCATATTTCAACTGCTGAAGAGCTGGAGATGATTGCCGATGAAGATGTTTCTGTTGAGGCAACTCCCCATCACCTGTTCTTAACCGAGAAGGATGCAGTAAGCCCTTTTTTCAAAATGATTCCTGGCCTTAAATCACAAAAAGACCAGGATAAACTTTGGGAGGCGATTAATTCAGGGAGGGTGAACTCCATCGGGACAGACCATGCGCCGCACACTGCTGAAGAAAAGGAATCAGAAGACCCTCCTGCAGGCGTTCCCGGGATTGAAACAATGCTCCCCCTTTTGCTGGATTCAGTTAATGGCGGACGGCTGGAATTGGGAAAGATTGTTGAGCTCTGCTGCGAGAACCCTGCAAGGATTTTTGGAATAAAAAATAAGGGCTTTATTGAAGAGGGATTTGACGCCGATTTGGCAGTGGTGGATTTGGAAAAGGAGTGGGTTGTGAAGGGAAAGGAACTTTTCACCAAGTGCAAATGGAGCCCTTTCGACGGAAAAAGATTAAAAGGATTTGTTGAGAGAACAATTGTCGGGGGAATTGTAAAATTCGAAAATGGAAAAATTGTTTCAGAGGAGCGGGGTGAGGAAATTGATTTCGAATGACGAGAAAAAGGATTTGGCACTGGAATTGCATAGGATTGGGGTGGTTAAATTTGGCGAGTTTACATTAAAAAGCGGGCTTAAGGCGCCGATTTATCTTGACCTTAGGCTATTGGTTTCATATCCCTCGGTATTGGAAATGGCCGCAAAGGCGTTGATTTCACTTATATCTGGCTTGGAATTTGACAGGATTGCCGGAATTCCATATGCGGCAATCCCTATTGCAACCGCGGTAAGCCTGCAGTCGGAAGTTCCTATGATTTATCCGAGAAAAGAGGCCAAGGATTATGGGCTGAAAAGGCCTATTGAAGGGGAATTCAAGGAAGGGGAAACAATCCTTGTCTTTGATGATTTGATTACAACAGGGGGGAGCAAGATTGAGGCAATTGCCCCTTTGGAAGCAAGCGGGCTTAAGGTGAAAGATATTGCGGTTATTGTCGACAGGGAGCAGGGGGGAAAGGAGGAACTGAAGGCCAAGGGATATGAGCTGCACTCGGTTCTCACCCTGAAGGAATTGCTGAATTTTTTAAAGGATGGGGGCAAGATTTCAGAAGAGGAATTCTCCAGCCTCATGAATTATCTTGAAAACCCTGCGGAGTGGAAAAAATGAGCAAAATAATTGAACTGGATAGAAGTGTTATTCCTGCATGCGATGTCCCTGATTTGGAAACATTGGCAAAATTAGTTGAGGGAACTGCATCAGTTGAGGGGATTGGCGGATACAAAATCGGCCTGGAGTTAGTGATTCCTTTTGGCATGAAAGCAGTTGTTGAAACAATCAGGGAGAAAAGCGATTTGCCGATTATTTACGACCACCAGAAGGCGGCGACAGATATTCCTGCATTGGGAAAGAAATTTGCTGCTGCGTGCAAAGGGGTTGATGCAATAATCCTTTTCCCCCAGGCAGGCCCTGTTACTGAGAAGGAGTGGATTGCCGCCGCTAAAGAGGCAGGCTTCGGGGTTATTGTCGGCGGGGAAATGACCCATGAAGGATATATGGAAAGCGATGGAGGGTTTATCAGGGAAGGTGCGCCTGAGAAAATTTATGAAATCGCCGCCGGGAATGGGGTGAGCGATTTTGTTGTTCCCGGCAATAAGCCGGATAAGATAATGCATTACAGGGAATTTCTGGAGGGAAAAGGCATTGAGCCAGTATTCTACTCCCCTGGCTTGGTTGCGCAGGGCGGTGAAATCACGGAATCCGCAACAGCTGCAGGGGAAAGATGGCATGCGATTGTTGGAAGGGGACTTTATCAGGCTGCCGATATTAATGCTGCCGCCAGGGAATTGACAGCCAAATTGAGATGACTTTTTTGAACAGGCTGGTTATTTTCGATTTGGACGGGACTCTCGCAGACACATACAAAAGCCTTTTTGATTCTGCAAATGAGGCGGCTGTTGAACTTGGTTATGGGAATATTCCTAAAGGGCTTTTTGATAAGACAATTGGAATGCCTTATGAGCCTGCAGTGGAATTAATGCTTTCAATAAAGGACAAGGAAAAAGTGGACGAATACATCAATTCTTTCAGGGAGATCTACGACCGGAAATGCACAGAAACAGAACTTTATCCAGGCGTGGAAAGTGCTTTGAGGGATCTGCGGGGCAAGGGTTTTTTAACCGCAATTTCAACAACCAAACCAACTGTTTATGCGATGAAAATACTGAGGCATTTTGGAATTGACAATCTTTTTGATGTTGTTGTGGGAAGCGAACTCGAGGAACTGGAAAAGGAAAAGCCTGAGCTGGTTAAAACAGCCCTGGACAAATTGCGTTTTGAGGGAGATGCGATTATGGTTGGGGATACTGTTTATGATGTAATCGGGGCAAGGAAGAATGGTTTGGGGGCATTGGTTTTCCTAAATGGCATGAATTCTCGGGGAGAATTTGAGAAAAGCCCCCCTGATAGCTTTTTTCAATCTTACGGGGAACTAATTAATCTATTGGAGGGGCGAAAATGAAGTTAAAGATCGGGGTAAGCGGTTCTGCTGTTGAGCTTGATAAGGAAGTATTGGGCAAGGCAAGGGAATTGGGAAAAGAAATTGCAAAGAATGGGGCCTTTGTCATTACCGGCGCGACAACAGGAATTTCACTTGAGGCCGCAATAGGGGCAAGGGAGAATAAGGGATTTATTATAGGCGTTTCCCCTGCGGAAAATGAAAGGGAGCACCAGAGCCTTTATGGCTATCCGTTGGAGGAATTTGATTCAATTGTTTTTACGGGTTTGGGCATTAGCGGCAGGAATGTCACATTTATACGGAGCTGCGATGTGGTGGTTTTTGTTGCCGGAAAGGTTGGAACCCTGAATGAACTTACAATTGCGCTGAACGAGGGCAAAAAGATCGGGGTGTTAACCCACACAGGCGGAATTTCCGACAAAATCGCGGAGATAATAAAACTCGTTGGCAAGAAGGCCGATGATGTGGTTTTCGCGGAAGACCCGAAAAAATTGGTGAAAGAGCTGCTGGGAAAGAAATAAATACACCTGCGCCCTTTTTCTATCCGGTATTATGCCTGAGAAGTATACGCAGAAAATGAAGGCCAAGCTCCTTGATATTGAGGCAGGGAAACTGATTGCCATAATGAATGAGATTGACGCAAAGGAATTTGGCATTTTTCCGCTGGACAGGGTGGAACTGATGAACCACAGGACAAAGAAATCTGTGGTTACTGTTGTTGATACAACCGACACAATGGTAGGTGAGGACGAGGTAGGTATTTTTGCTGATGTTAGCAGGCTTCTTGATGCGAAGGAATCTGATTCATTGGAGGTTATGGCTGTTGGAAAGCCAAAGAGTGTTGAATTCATAAGGAAGAAGATGGATGGCAAAAAACTATCGCCAGATGAAATAAAGGCAATTATTGATGACTTTTCCTCAAACAGGCTGTCGGAAATTGAGGCCAGCGCATTTATCTCCGCAATTTACATACTTGGAATTAGTTTAGATGAAATTGTCTCCATGACAAAGGCGCTGATATCTGATGGCAAGCAGCTCAGTTTTGAGGGCGGGCCTGTCCTTGACAAGCACTCGGTTGGCGGGGTGAATGGAAGGGCAACAATGATTATTGTGCCGATAATTGCCGCCGCAGGCTATCTCATTCCCAAAACATCCTCCCGCTCAATAACTTCAGCTTCAGGAACGGCTGATGCCATGGAAGTTCTTTGCAATGTTTCCCTAACCCTTGAGGAAATTAAGGAGATAACTGAGAAGGTCGGGGGGGTAATTGCATGGGGCGGCGCAGTTGATTTGGCCCCTGCTGATGACAAGATAATAAAAATTGAGCATCCCCTCTCCCTTGATCCTGAAGGGCAGGTAATTGCATCAGTAATGGCAAAAAAGGCAAGTGTAGGGGCAAAGTTTGTGGTTATTGATTTGCCTGTGGGGCCAGATGTAAAGGTCAAGAGCAGGGAGCAGGCCGAGGAAATGGCCCTGAAATTTCTGGAAGTCGGTAAAAGGCTGGGAATGAAACTGGAGGTTGTCCTTACAAATGGTTCTGAACCAAGCGGCAAGGCATTTGGGCCTGCGCTGGAGGCAAAGTATGTGATGGAAATCCTTGAGGGAAAAATTTCGGACAATCTCCTGAAAAAAAGTTGCGAGCTTGCAGGAACCCTGCTTGAATTGGCGGGCGGGGCAAAAAGAGGAGAGGGCTGCAGGATGGCAACAGGTTTAGTGAGGTCAGGGGAGGCACTTAAAAAAATGCAGGAAATAATCCAGGCCCAAGGAGGAAAAATTTTAAGTTCTGAGGAAATAAGTTTGGGAAAGTTCAAGAGGACAATTGATTCTGAAACCGAGGGCGTGGTGAACAAAATAAATGTAACTCTCCTGAACAACATTGCAAGAATTGCCGGGGCACCTGCACACAAAAGGGCAGGAGTTATGCTGTTTATTGACGACTCAGACCATGTGAAAAAGGGAGACCCATTATTTGAAATCTATGCTGAGAATGAGAGGAAGATTGAGCTTGCCGAAAAATTCGCCAGGCAGCATGCGGTTGTGGAAATGGAAAGGGTTATCCTCGGTAAATTCGGTTAAAGAGCTCTGCAAATTCCTTAACAGAAAGCAGGTTCAGTTTTTTGTTTGCCAGTTTCTCATTCTTCAATTCATTCTCAATTTCCTTTTTGCCTATTTTCAGTTTCTTTCCGGATTCCTTTTGGACATTTTCCAGGGCATTGCATAGGTTCTTGTTCCTGTACCTGAAAAGGGATTTCAGGAAAAGGTAAAACATTTGGTTGTCCATCTTAATTTTCTCTTTTTTGCGTTCCAGGACAACAATTGAATGGAAAGAATTGGGCTTTGGGAAAAAGAATTTGGAGGAAATGTTGCTTCTCTTAACATCCGCCTTGCAGAGGTACTGCAACAGAATTGTAATTGCGCTGTAATCCGAAAATCCTGGTTCAGAGATTAGCCTCTCTGAGAAATCCTCCCCCAATAGGAGCACTGCCTTTGTAAATTGGTTCATCAGCAGCTCTGCTACAATCTCCCCGCAAATATTTTGGGGAGGGTATGAGACAATTTTACTGAACCCATTCCAATCTTTCCCTATAAAACTGCCCTCAACAATCTCGACATTTCCGGGCATTTTCTCCCTAAGAATTCTGCAAAGGGTTGGGTCTATCTCTGAGGCGGTTACCTTCCCGCATTTTTCAGAAAGTTTTCTGGTTATGAAGCCTGTGCCTGCACCAATATCCAGAACCCTGTCTTTTTTATTCAGGCTGGCAAGAGAAATTAATTCATCTATAAGTTCCTCATCCACAGTAAAAAACTGCGCCATCTTGGAACTTGGCCTGAATCGGTACTCAACCATTAGGGAGTTTAGCTCTGAAAACAAATCCATGAGAATAAATAGGGGAGAAGAAATTAAATCATTTCCGAAATTCCCTCGGCCTATCCTCGCCATGCGAGGGGGGCCTTGCAAAGATGTAGTGCTTTTCCTCTTCACTTTCCAGTTCCTCAACAATCCGTTTTACCAGGGTATTGACAACATTTGGCATTAGCTTGACCCTTTTGGAGATATCCTCAAAGGACTTAAAATGTTCCTTCTCCCTCTGCTCAAGAATGCTGAAAACATGCTTCTTTCCCAGCCCTGGGAGAAGCTCAATCTGGTGCCTCTTGATTGTTATTGGTGAGGCATTGTTGAAAAAATCAACATACTTCTTCTCATTGCCCTTTATGAGGCTTTCAATGGTCTTCTCAATCTCAGAAAGCGCGTTGGAGGTCAGTTCAGAAAACTTAATTCTCCTCTTTATGTATTCGACCTTGTCCCTTTCCCCCTTGCCGACATAGACCTTTTCCATTGCCTTGAATTCCACCCCTTCTTTAGGGACTATCTCAAGCAGGGTAAAGTAATCCATCCCTATAACCTGTGCCACAGGCTCGGGCTTGTAACTTGCGGACTTTCCCCTTGGCAGGAAATCCAAAACTAGGGCATTCTCCTCTACCTTCATCTCCCCCACCTTTACCAACTCTCTTAGGAAAAAAATTATTTCCTGCTTTGCTTTGCAACAAGCTCCAGTATTTCCTTCTGTTTGGCCTCGTCCAGTGAAGAATCCTTAGGAATAAGGACTCTCAGCCTCTCCATGTCCTGAGGGATTGTATCAACAATCTTTAATGCGGTCTTTTTGTCCATGCCCTCTATCTTATTCAGATCTCCCAGCAATTTTTCTGCCTTTGCAGGGGAAACCCTTGCAAATTTCTTCACATACTCGTAGGTTAGGTTCTGCTCATAGGAAAGCTCCCCTTCATTGGATTTTTCCTTCAGGATTTCCTTTACCTTGTAAATAGGAATTTCCTCGCTTGAATTAACCCTTTTTCCAATCATTCAATCACTTCCTTTTTTCCGGTTGCCGCAACTTCCAAATGTGCAGGGCCTATAATCAATTCCCTGTCCAAATTTCCCTTCTTAACATCGACAATATATGCCGAGCCCCTTTTTCCCTTAACCTCGCCTGATAGCCCCTGGTATCTTGTTGGGGGAAGCCCTGAATGGTTTGAGCCATCTATCTTAATATGGACCTTTTTCCCTGTTTCTATCTCCTGGAGTAGCTTGTTCACGGTTGTCTTTGAGCCCCTTTTCCTCATTTTTTTCCTTGAGTTGGACCTTTTCCCCCTTGCCTTCTTATTTGTCATAATCTCACCATTTTTCCAAAAATACGTCTAGTTAAATCAAAATACTTAATCAATTGTGCCTGGAAAGCTTTAAAAACGATTGCAGTAATGCCTAGAGCTTGTATTTGCTAATTAGGGCAAGGGCCAGAATTAATATCGGTAAGCCAATAATTACGAGAATTACGTTTTTTAATATCAGCCCTGCAATTAACAGCACCCAACCAAAAAAGCCGAGTGCCGCCGCCGAATGTGAGCGGGGATTCCTCATCTGCTTCACCCCGAGCAAATGAGCCGCACCTGCCTTTGAGAGTGCCCTCTCAAACTGGTCCTTGTTGAGTGTCAGAATCTGGTGAAAAGCCCCTGATTTTTCCTGTAAGTTATAAAGGTCGCCTTCGCCCGAACCGAAACGGTTAAATCTCTGCGTAATTTGGTGGAAGGTTGATTGCCAGAGCGGGCTGATTGTGCGTATGTTGCCCCACATGAATTCTTTTTCATTCAGGGTAATTCCTTCGGCACTAACCCCTAAAAGTTCAGGCTGTGCCCACTCCTTGCCAAAAAAATAGGCGAGGAGGGATAAGATAAAACCGATTACAAAAATCATCGAAACAACTAGCAGGGCGATGAATAAAAGCGAGAAATTGTAGGCTGTTTTAAAATACTCCTCATCCAACGTTTCCGGGCCTATTATGCTCTCTTGAAAATATGCCATTCCTAAAAGGATTATTCCCAGCACAATAAGCACAATAAAGGAGCCGATTGCGGTCCTTTTTCCCTCCCATTTCTGCCTCAATGGTTTTGTCCGGCCGTAATGCTCAAGGTAAAGGAATTTCTCTCCCATGCAGATTATTTGTTTTTCAACAATATAAACCTGCTGTTGCAACATTTCTTTAGGGGGCGATTTTAATGGATAACCTTAATTCAAAAAAGATACCAAATAGGTTAAAAAAATATAGAAGAAACGATATCGATAATGAAAGAACTTGATGAAAAAGAGATGTCTGGTTTCATCCTAATTGGAACTAATGACGGGAAGAAAAACAAATTCCATATTACTTTCAAATCAATGACGCCGTTGACTGTATTTGGCGCTTTAGAACAATACAAGCATATGTATTTTTCCAGAACAACAAAACCTAAATCAGGCGAATTAGACGCTTAATATTTTTCATATGAATTTTCGACAAAGCCAATTTCCCCCTTTTTAAATACCTTTTTAAAGCTTTAGCAAGCCATTTATATTTGGTTTATAAAGGGGAATTTTCGTTTTTTTCACTTTAACCGCGGGGGGTTCAGATGAAATATACTATTGTTAACCTGGTGGCGTCCGCCAACCTTAATGCAACATTAGACCTTTACAATTTAGCGATAACAATTCCAAATATAGAGTATGAGCCTGAGCAGTTTCCTGGTGCGATTTTAAAGCTCAAGGAGCCAAAGGTTTCAATGCTCCTTTTCAAGAACGGGAAGGTAATTTGCTCCGGAGCTTCTTCTGAGAAGGAAATCAGCAATGCAATTTTCAGGGCAAGCAAAATAATCCACGAAATCCAGAAAAGTGTTAAGCTTCAGAGGAACGCAAAATTCACTGTTGTTAACCTGGTTGCAACCGCAAACCTGAACATGACCCTGGATTTGTTCAAAACCGCAATGAGCCTTGACAATGTCGAATATGAGCCTGAGCAGTTTCCTGGTGCGATTTTGCGCCTTACAGATCCCAAGCTGACGCTTCTGCTTTTCAAGAACGGAAAGCTTATTTGCGCAGGGGCAAAGAAAGAGGAATACCTCAAGAAAGGGCTGAACAAGGCAAGGAAATTGATTAAGGATCTGAAATAGGCTTTTCCGGAAGTCTTTTAAACCTTCAATTTCCCAATTATACTGATTAGCGGCCATAGCTGCAGGGAAACACCTGGTCTCATTCCGAACCCAGAAGTTAAGCCTGTACGCGAATGGTTGTCCTACGGTTTTTTAATCGGTGGGCTCCGGACGCTGCTAATCACTTTTTCTTTAATTTTTCTTTGAATTGCGGTAACGAAAGATTTTTATAGGTGTAAATATATTACTATATTAGTGAAGTATTAATGACTACACTAAAAATTGTGAAAACCACGCATTACAAAAAATACCACAAAAGATTTATTCCCTGGAGCTTGGTTATTGGAACAATATTTACTGGAAAGCAGAAAAGAAAGGGAAAGGATTTTATTGAGTTCAAAGGGAAAAAGGTTTATGTTTTATGTAAGCGTGATAAGAAAAGGAATATTCTAAAAGTCATTAATGCCAAAAGGGAGGATTGAAATGAAATACGAGAAATGTGGAGGAAATCTGAAAAAATTCAAGGTAGATGTGGAGGACAGCGACCTGCCTAGCGAGGGCTTTGAATGCACTAAATGCGGCGAGCTTTTCTTTGATGAGGAAAAAAGCAAGAAAGTTGTTGAAGACTTGAAGAGAAAGGAAATCCTTAAGGAATTGCCAGCTTTGAGCATCAAGCAAAAGATAGTTAAGCTCTCCAAGGACAGGCTCGGGTTTTACTTGAACAAGGACATAGCAAGGTGCACTGGCCTAAAGGCCGGTGAAGAAATCGAGGTAAGTTTGTTGGATAAAAAACGCATTCTTGTTAAAGTGGAATAAACCTGGCCAAAAAGCAGGGATGGCTGATTATTTTCTGACTTTTTGGATTACTCAAAGCCATACTGTTTCATGAATTTTTCGTAACCTTTGGGATAATCCCTTTTTATCCATTCTTGCCATTTTTCAGTCATTCCTGCCTTCTCCATTTCCTCCTTTTCACGTTTCAGGAATTTCCTGAACTCCGGGTTTGAGCGACCCATTTTCTTGCCCTTAAGCATAAGGTCGGCCACCTTTGCCTCGTGCCTCATGACAAAAAACAGGAATTCATCGGGAATCTTCCTTTCCATGAAAATCACGCCCCAGATAACATGTGCCGGGCTATTTCTCAGCACCTTGCTCTTAAATTTTGACTTGAAACAGACGGGAATTCCGTTATCAACAAAAAAAATAGGTCGGCTGTCTGGCTGATCACACGCCGCATTATAAGCCTCACTGTACCTTGACGTGGCTTCATCGCGCAGTAAATAGAGGAATCTTCCCCAACCATCCTTTGTCCGGAGGTCGTAAACAGATTCTCCCTGGGGGGTCATGACACGCCTCACTGCCCACTTATGGCCTTTTTTCGAGCCAATATGTATCAAACCAGGATACCAAGATTTATTCTGCACCGTGGGTAGTTCGAGTTTTGCCTTTTTGCATTCACGAACCCTGCGGATTTTTCTGGATGAGGACATTATGAAGAAATGGGAATAACTGAATTTAAATAAATTGTTCCTGCTGCTGCAATTCAAACCAACAGCAGTTCCAGAACATTGAACAGATATCCAATTGCAATTATGGAAAGTGTGACAACCCCAAAAAAGATTGCAATTAGTTTCAGGTTCATCGCCCTTTTCAGGATTATTGCTTCAGGCAGGCTCAGAGCAGAAACCGCCATCATAAAAGCCAAAACGGTTCCCAAGGGCAGCCCTTTCTGGAAAAGCACGACAGCTATTGGGACAATGGCCGCACAGCTCCCGTAAATCGGCACACCTAAAATAACCGCCAAAGGAACTGAAAATATTCCTCCCTGGTTAACCAACCCCTGAATCACCTCAGCAGGGATGTAGTTATGTATTACTGCGCCAATTCCAACACCAACAAGAATCCAAAGCCATATTTTTTTTGTTATGGAAATTGCCTCATTTGCCCCAAATAAAATCCTTTCCTTAATGCCATTGTAACTGGCTTCCTCTTTAGGTTTGCAGTTGCAGGAGATTAAATCCCTGACAAGGTGCTTATCAAGGTTCATTTTTCCAAGGATTGCGCCGGCGACAGTTCCGATTAATATCCCGCTTATCACATAGGCAACAGTAATTTCCCAGCCAAAAAAGCCGAGCATAAGTATCACAAGGTATTCATTCACAAGGGGGGAGGTTATGAGGAAGGAGAACGCGGCACCTAAAGGAACCCCTGCCTCCATAAAGCCCAGGAAGATAGGGATTGAGGAACAGGAACAGAAGGGGGTTACTGCACCAAAAAGGGATGCGAAAACATTTCCCGCCCCCTTTCTCCTGGAAAGGAATTCCTTCACCTTGCTTTGCGGAATATAAGTCCGGAAAAAACCAATAACGGAAATCATGACCAGCAGGAGAAGCATTATCTTTACCGAGTCATAAATAAAGAAATTCAGGGTTTTCCCAAGGGCTGATTCGGCACTCAGGCCAATTACGCCATAAACCAGCCAGTCCACAATTTCAGTCAGCATTTTTAATTCCTTAACCAAATAAAGCGGTTTGCTGTTTAAATAATTATCCGATTCCCACTAACTAATCGAATATATTTATTGGAATGCTTAATTCGGGAATGGTCCGCGGCAGTTCAAAATATTTGTATGGGGCAATTGGTTAAGGGGAATAGGAAATTTGAATTGGAAAGGATTAAATAAGTCTTCAGTCGTCTCTTTATTTGGTGGTTAGGTTTGGCCCGCAAGAAAAAAGTGCCGGAAATAGACAAAATCGAAGTTATTACCCATGCTACTTTTGGACTGCTTGTTAATCCAAAAGACAAAAAAGGCAGAACATACTATGAATCGAGTGATGATCCCTATGGCAAAGGCTTTGAGGCGGATCCCAAACGGTATGCAAAAAGGATTAAGGGCGCGATTGGTAAGGAGCTTATTCCGAGATTTGGAAATGAAAAAACCTTGTTTGTATATGCCCTCATAAAGCTCGATGATAAGGAGAAGTCTCCCAGAAGCGAAGAGTCCAAAGAGCATGAACGAAGAATATTCAAATTCATCAATAAAAATGTGCCGCCAGAGAGATTTCTTGTGTTTCGGGGGCTTCCCACAAAGGAACGGATTAAGAGAGTGTTTTCAGAGAGAAAATTCAGGTTTGACAAGGATAATTTAAAACTGGAGTTTCATGGCGAAACGGTTGCCGGTTGCATTCCCTTAATTAGGTGTCGGATGATAGAGGCGCTCAATATTCCTGACCTGCTGCGTGATTTTGACCTCTCGGGCGTTAGAAGCAAAATTAATCCTAGAACCTCTGAAAAATTAGAAGGGATTGAAGGATACGTTAGAAAAAGAACGGGAAAACACCCGAGAACTCCATACAAGAGAAGATATCAAAGGCCATACAGAGCATGATGTCAGTTTTAATTCTTGGAAATCTTTAGGCAAAACCCAGCATATATAACGCTTTTAGGAAAACCTAACTAAATCATACTTATATTTATTGGAATGCTTAATGCTGGAAAAACGTATCTGCTAACAACTTATGGCTGTTTTGAGGGTCTGGAATAGGGGTTTTTCTTGTTGTTTCCAGGTGGCAAGCATCGTGTTCACGATGCCCATTGTGTCCGCCCCATGCTCCGCCCGCAGCCCGCCTATTATTTTGC
>JBDRHK010000077.1:0-3284 GCA_043816965.1 Candidatus Iainarchaeum sp.
TCCCGCAGAACCTTTAATTTTCTTCATCAACTGCTCAGCGTTAAATTTATTAGATGCCATGTCATATATATAGTAGCAACTACTATTTATACTTTACTATACGTCATACATAGAAACTATAGATGCTGGTCAGATCATCATCGGCAGTAGGATTGGTGGGCGAGGTTTTTTTTAATCCGCGTTATTTTTGTGCATTAAATGAAGGACTTTCTGCTTTATTTTGGTGAATTTGGATTGGGTGAGTGTTTTCTCGGTCCTGGGCCGACTTAAATCAATCTCGATTTCAGAGACTATCTTGGATGGCCTGTTGCCAAGCACTAGCAATCTCTGACCAAGAAAAATGGCCTCATCAATGTCATGGGTCACATAAAGAACTGTCGGTTTTCTTTTTTCCCAGACATTCAATAAAAGCCTCTGAAGCTTTAGCTTGGTTAAATAATCAACCGCGGCAAAAGGCTCATCCATCAGCAAAATTCCGGGGTTGACGGAGAAGGCACGGCCAAGGGCAACCCTCTGCTGCATGCCCATTGAAAGTTCGCTCGGGTAATGGCTTTCAAAGCCTTTTAGGTCCATCTCGGATATTATTCTTCTTATTTTTTCATCGTCCTCCTTTTTTTTCAATTTAAGGCCAAAACCGATGTTTTCCTTAACATTAAGCCAGTCATACAAAACCCTGTCCTGGAAAATAACGCCCAGCTTTTCCTGGAACACAACCCCTACGTTTTTTTTGCAGATTATCTGCCCGCTAGTGGGTTTAATGAACCCTGCAATGCAATTTATGAGTGTTGTTTTCCCGCAACCACTTGGCCCGACTATTGAAACAAACTCGCCATTGGAAACTTTCAGTGAGAAATTATCCAGTACCTCAATAGGCTTGTTATTCTTAAAATAAGCCTTGGACAGGTTTTTGATATCAAGAGAGGTGCGCATATTGTTCACTCCAGAAAAAATATTTGTTTTTAAGATAGACAAAAATATTGTCGGCAATTAGGCCATATACTCCCAAGAGAAGAATGTAAACAAGCATTTTATCCACCCTGAATACCGATTCCAAAAGCCACATTCTGAACCCCAAACCCGAGAATGCACCGATAAGCTCAGCCGCAATTACAACAGAAAAGGCGAAACCAACACCAATTCTCGCCCCCGTGATTATGTATGGGATGGCGGCCGGAAGAATAACTTTGCTGAGAATCTGCCACTCTGTGGCGCCAAAGGTGCTGGCCACCCAAAACAATTTTCTGTTCAGGTTTTTTACGCCTGAAAATGTGTTAATATAAACCGGAAAAAAAACAGTCCATGCAATTATGAACACCTTTGAAAATTCCCCAATCCCCAACAGCAATATGGTCAAAGGAACTAATGCAAGGGGGGGAATAAACCTCATGAAATTAATCGTTGTTGCCGAAAAATCCTCGACGAGGGAGATTCTGGCAATAATCAGGCCCATAAAAACAGCTAAAGAGGCACCTATAACAAAACCAAAAAACAATCTAAGCAGGGTAGAAAAACTGTCAAGTATTATTTCTCCACCGGAAAAAACACTAATGGCTGCTGTGAAAACAACCTCTGGCGATGGCTCTAAATAAGTGTTTGATTCTATTGTGGCAAGAAACCACAAAAAAATGAGAAGGATAGGCAACAGTAGGCCTATCATCTTGAATCTCATTTAAACCCCTTCAGGGGCCACAGAACCAGGTTTAAGCTCTGAAAGGAAAGAACCATCAATCAATTGGCTGTAATCTGGAATGGTTTTCTTGTCAGTGATTCCCTGTTCTATGGCCCATTCTGCCTCATCGGAAAGCGTGTCCAGAAGGCTTTGCCTGAGAACAATATCAAAATTCAACAGCTCCCAGTATCCGTCAAAAATGCTTTCCTCAACATTAGAGTATTCCGCTGTAATTCTTATTGCCTCTTCCTTGTTTTCTTTCGCAAATCTTTCAGCCTTTAAAAGAGCCCTTAAAAAAGCCTTTACTTTCTCGGGGTTTTTTTCGGCAAAATCATTGCTCACAACTAAATTCCATGATTCGCCATAGAGGCCATCGGGGGAGAAAACAATTGCATTGTTTCCCAATTCCTCCTCTGCCTTCAGATGGTGGGGGCCGAAAATAATGATGGCATCAATGTCTCCCCTTACTATGGCCAAAATCATATCGCTTGGATTCATATGGGTTAGGCTGACCTCATCCAAAGCAATTTGATGCCTTTCGAGGAACTTGTGCGTGAAAAACAATGGCCCTCCCCCAGAGGTTGTTGCGATTTTCTTCCCTCTCAAATCAGAGGGTTCTGAAATCCCGGAATCCTTTCTTGCAACTACTCTTATGTTTTTTTCCGAACTTGCGATTGTGGCAATCACTTTGAATTCCAAATCATTTAGCCCGGCCAGCATTATGGGAATGTCCGCTGTCGTGGCAAGCTCTGACCCTCCCGCAAGGGAAGCATCAAGCGCCGCCTTTCCTGTCTGGAAATTGGCGTATTCTATTTCCAGGCCTTCCTCGGCAAAATAACCTTTTTCCTCAGCGATGAAAATCAATGCTGAAAGGGGAAAGGGATTGATTGACAACGTTATCCTTTCCGACCGGGGCTGAAAAAGAAATAACGCCCCTGCAAGAATGATTACTAGAACGATAATTGCCGCTGTAAATTTTGTACGATCCACCCTAAAACCTCCTCATATAACCCTTTTCCCGGAGTTTATATTGCTTTGTAGTGGGAAAACCCACAACAATATATATAGTTTTTGTTTCAATAGTTGTTATGGAAATTGAGAGGGAACTGGAATCTATCGGGCTTTCCAAGAAGGAGGCACAGGTATATTTTAAACTCATCGAGGCAGGGCCCTCCTCAGCGATAAAAATATCGAAACTGACAGGAATTTCACGCTGGACTGTTTATGACGCGCTGGATTCACTGGTTGTTAAAGGCCTTACGAATTATCAGATTGTGGACAAGAAGAAGGTTTTTCAGTCAACCGGCGTGGATAGCCTGTATGCATTGATTGATGAAAAAAGAAAGGTTGTTAGCTCTGTAGGTGAGAAGCTCAGGGAGATTTTAGATAAAAAGGAGGAGCAGCCAGTTGTTGAAATATTTTCCGGAATTACCTCCATAAAGGGTGTTTTTGAAAGGCAGCTTAAAACCAAAAAAATCTACTACATTTATGGCGGCTATATGCCTGCAAGGGAGTTCCTGAAGATTTACTATCCCCAATGGACAAAGAAAAGGGTTCATGCAGGAATAAAGATTAAAGCGATTTTTGTTGATGATCCTGAGGTAAGAAAGTATGT
>JBDRHK010000078.1:0-8336 GCA_043816965.1 Candidatus Iainarchaeum sp.
GACTAACTGCTTCTCAGGAATATTTACAAAAATAGTGTGTTTAAGGGGACCATCCGGCTGTTCCCCTTAACAACCCCTTACCGTGGCCTCGATTCATCTATCCCCTAAAGGGGATAGGTTTCTCTCGGCCAGCGAACTAAACCTATAGCAAAATTCATTAACCTGTTCTTAGAACTGCCGCTTTCTCCAAAGAAAAATCTCAGAATACCAAAAATATACAAGAATGATACTGGATGCATAAAGTTATTTCTAAGAGGTTTATTTGATACAGATGGTTTCATACATAAAGATTACAAATACATATCTTTCAAATCGGCAGATAACATATTTATAAACGAAGTAAGAAAAGAGATTATAAAACTAGGATTGCAGCCAAGCGAAACAATAGTTGATAATTCTGGAGTAGCAGAATTGAGAATATATTCAAAAGACGTCAAAAAATTTAGTAATGAAATAGGTTTTTCACATCCTAGAAAAAAGAAAATTTTGAAAAACCATGTAGAAAAAGGTACAAAAATAAAAGTATTTTCGGGATTTAGAGATCACGTTTTTTCAAAAAATTATCTTGATTTAACCCTGATAAAAGGATTGAGAATAAAAGGTCTCGGAAAAAGATTAAGGGAAATGAGAATGGAAAAAAATCTAACACAAAAGGAATTTGCTAAAGAGTTAAAAATTTTTAGAAGAAATTACTCTAGATTTGAGAGAGACCAATTAGCAGCTCCGATTGAGATTTATGTTAAATTGATGGAAAAACAAAAACTATTGGAAGAATTATCAGCGAATAATGTTAAATTTGGTACTAAAGGGTTTACCTTCGTCAAACTAAAATTAAAATTAAGCCAACGAGACAAAAAATTGTTTGAATATTTGCTTCCAAACAAACATTCTGTTGCCATTGTACAAAGACATCCAAAATATTTACGGAAATTTGAAGGAATTGATAACCTTGTTAAAAAAGAATTTGGCGTTGAAATTCATAACTGTTCTGGACAAAAAATTATTCAGAGTTCAACTTTAGCGACTTACCTAAAAACTTTCTGTAAGTACCAGAACCAGTGGACTATTTAATCGGAGGTATAATAATATTCATTTTTTGATTTTTGTTTTTGATCCATTTGGGAACCTATCTTATTGGCTCTGGGGCGACCTGTTTGACCATCCCTTCTATATGTAATGCCAATGTTTTTGAGAAAAAGGTTCATTCCGTTATGCATTGATTGTGGGGAGAGGGCGTGGCCTATTTTGCTCTGCTCTCCCTCAAAAACTATTATCCTGTTGGAAACATAATCCTGGAACAGTATGTCATGGTCAACAACCAGGGCAGGGCTTTTTGTCACATTTGTGACTGAGCGGATTGCATCCGCAACCTTTAGCCTGTCCTCAACATCAATGAATGCAGAGGGCTCGTCCAAAAGATAGAAATCACATTCCTGGCAAAGCGCAAGGCTTACTGCCACCCTCTGCAATTCCCCCCCACTCAGCTCATCAACCTTTTTTTCATTGAGTTCTGTAATCTTTAATCTCCTGTCAACCTCGTTCCTGAAAAGCTCTTTGGCAATCTTATGCCTGCCAAACAGTTCCTCAACAGTAATCCCCTTTTCAGGGACTATGTATTGCGGCTTGTAGGAAACCCTGTGTTTCCAATTAAGTTCTGTGTTGTCGGGCCTTTCAATTCCTGCAAGCAATTTCACAAAGGTTGTTTTTCCGATTGCATTTGGGCCTAAAATTCCAACAACTTCTGATTCCATTAACTTTCCTGAGTCGGTGGAAAGTGAAAATGCGGGGAATTTCTTTTCTAGTTTAGGGTATTCGAGCATCGTCCTGCTCTTCACTTCACTTGTGGGGGGCTTTGTTTCAAACTTTAATTCCTTATCCCTGAACCTGAGATTCTCATTAGAAATAAATCCCTGAAGGAACTCGTTTATGCCTGCCTTTACGGTTTTTGGCGAGGATATTATCCCATAGGCGCCCTTTTTCCCGAAAAGTATGTGGACATAATCGCTCAAATAATCCAGAACCGCCAAATCATGCTCAATCACAATAACTGATTTCCCCTCATCCGCAAGTGCCCTCAAAACCTTCGCCATATTCAGCCTTTCACTAACATCCAGATAGGTGGTTGGTTCGTCCAAGGCGTAAACCAATGCATCCTTCAGTATGCAGGCCGCAATCGCAACCCTTTGCAATTCACCGCCACTTAACTCACCCAGCTCATGGTCGAGGACAGAAGATATGTTAAGGGATTCTGTAATTTCCTTCATCTTTTTCCTTTCATCAACTTTCTTCAGCAAAACTTCGACCTTTCCCTTCTGGATTGAGGGAATCTCATCAACATTCTGCGGCTTGAAGGAAACTTTCATTTCGCCTGACTTAATCCCCTCAAAGACTGACTGCATCTCCTTTCCACGGAAAAACTCAATCACTTTTTCCATGGTAGCCTTATTTTCATAATCGCCGAGGTTCGGAATCTGCTTTCCTGAAAGAATTCTAAGTGCGGTTGATTTTCCCAAAGCATTTCCGCCGATTAAACCAACAACTTTTCCCTCTCTCGGCAGTGGCAGGCGGTAAAGGCGAAAGCTGTTTATCCCGTATTGGTGAATTGGCTCTTTTAACTCATGAACCAGGTTGATTATGTCGATGCATTTCACAGGGCATTTTTTGGTGCAAATCATGCAGGCAATGCACAGTTCCTCGGAAATTATTGGCCTTTTATCTTCGTCCAGAATTATGCAGTCCTTGCCTGTTCTGTTGACTGGGCAAACCCCGCCGCATATGAAATTGCAGCCCTGCTCATTGATACAGAGGTCCTTGTCAATGATTGCTATCCTTAATCTGCTATCTTCCGCCATCTAAAATCAATTGCCTGTAAATGGTTTAAAAGCATTGCATCTAAAATCAATAGTATGAGAATAGTAAAACTGGATAAAAAGGACAATTTCTTTGAGGTTGTGCCAGAAAATTTAGATGATTTATGGCACCTTGAAAGGATAATTGAGAATGGGGATTTGGTCAGCGGGAGCACTGAAAGGAAAATAAAGCCAAAAGTTCCTGGTGAGAAGCCCTTCAGGGCCAAGATGTTTATTGAGGTTGAGGCTGAGGGGATTGAGTTCCATAAGTTTTCCGGAAAGCTGAGGGTGAACGGGGTTATTACTTCAGGAACACCTGAGGAATATGTTGAACTTAAATCCCACCATACAATTGAGATTGAGCCCATGAAGAATGTTAAGGTCAGAAAAAAGTTGCTGAAGAATTATCAGATTGAGAGATTGGAGAAGGCAAAGAAGGCAAGTTCAAGGGCGAAGATGCTCCTTGTTTCAATGGATGATGAGGGGGCGAGCTTTGCATTGCTGAAAGAGTATGGCCTGGAGGAAAGCGGCAAGATTTTTTCAGGCAAGCAGGGAAAACAGTATAAGGGAATGGATGAGGGAACCAAATATTTTGATGAAGTTTTAAAAAAGGCAGAGGATAGTGGAGCTGAAAAGGTTGTTTTTGCCGGGCCTGGCTTTACGAAAAATAATTTCGGCAAATTCCTTGAGGGGAAGAAGAAAAAGTTTGAGGCAATTTTCGAGAGTTCAAATTCGGTCGGGATTACCGGCTTAAATGAGCTGGTGAAGAATGGGGTTATTGACAAGATTGCGAATGAACTGGAGCTGAGCAGGGAGACCGGAATTGTGGAAAAATTTCTGGCCGAGATTGGAAAGGATTCTGGATTGGCAAGCTATGGTGTTGAGGAAGTGAAAAATGCTGTGAATTCAGGGGCTGTTGATGTCCTTCTTATTGGCGAAAAGGCCCTGATTGAGAAAAGGGAGGAACTTGAGAAACTGATGGAAACTGCGGAATCTTTGCAAGCCAAGGTGCATATAATCTCGTCCTCGCATGAGGCAGGGAAGCAGTTGGAAGGAATGGGCGGAGTTGCCGCTGTTCTTAGGTATAAGTTGAATTAACTCATCCTGTATTCAAACCAGTCCACTTTCTTTTTCTTAACAAGTTCGCGGATTTTTTTCTGCTTTTCGCTGAGCTGTGATTTGGATGTTTTGAATTCGCAGAAAACTATTTCATCATCCTCAAAAACAATTCCGTCAATCGGGTTACCGAGAAAGCGGAAATCCTCGCTCCTGAATGGGAAGTCTTTTGTGAACGGAAGCCACTGCTCAGTCATTTTCCCATATTTCACCGATTGGGAGGATTTGCGGAAAGAAATTTCGGTGAGCTGTTTCCGGAGATGGAGAACATACAAAATAAGTGCCATGGTTGCGGCCGCTAAAAAAGATGAAAGTAAAAGAAGAATCAACCAGAGTTCCATTGTTTATCTCTCAGTAATACTTTGTTCCGTCGCCTGTGAGAATTACCAATTCAAAATCTGTCTTGTTCTCTTTCAGTGCCGAAAGAAGCGCCATATGCTCTTTTCCCGAGCCTGAAATCAATGAGAGGACAACCCCCTCGCCTGGAAGGTTTTTCTTAATCTCTTCCTTTATTATGTCAAAACCCGCGCGGTTGTTGACTAAAATCCACTCGCACTCCTTTGCAGGGGTGAACTTTTCCTTTCCCCATTCATTGGAGATGAGAAGGATTCTGTCCCACTCTTCCTCTGAAATAAGCCTGGCCACATGGCCCCAGCTTCCTTTTCCAATGCCCAATACTGCAATCAATGATTTTCCCAAAATATCACCAATAAAATTATTATATAATATTATATTAAAAAGGGGGCAGAAACCCCTATTAAGGCCCTTAAATTACATCTATGTACTCCTTGAAGGCATGGAATTGTTCCATAAGCTCATGCCCCTTATCGGTAATTTTCCACAGTAGATTTTCAGTAGACCTTACGCGCACAATAAGTTTCAGATCTTCAAGGGTTTTTAGCATTTCATCCAGATCCCCACGATTAATCTTCGCATATTTTCCATAGATTTCAGTGATTGATTTCGGGGCATCTGTTATGAATTCAATCAGCGAAACAAAAAGCTTTGACTGCAATATCGTATAATAATCAGGATAATCCTCCAAAAAAAGCAGGAATTTCTCTTTTTCATCCATTATAAATCACTAATAATTATGGTTCAAATTCCATTTATTTGTTTGCATTCAGGTTTTTGGAAACATATGGCCCGTCATTCCGATAAGAGAAGAATTTACGGTAATAGTCCCTCACCCCCAGGCCGGAAATTACAACCATCTTTTTGCAGCCCAGTTCCTCAATTGCAATTTTTTCGGCCTCGCCCATAAGCATCTTCCCGAATCCACGGTGCTGAAATTCATTTTCCCCTGGCTTTTTTCCAAGATCAACAACAGGGGAATAGACATGGAGCTCCCTTATCAGGGAACTTGAGGGGGTTATCTCCTTTCGGAATGGCTTATTGGGAGAACGCAGCCTGCAGAAACCAAAAAGGTGTTTTCTCTTTTCATCCTCCAGGGAAATAAAAAATTCCTTTCCCCCGCTTGCGGAATAATTCTCAACAAACAATTCGGGGTTTTCTGGGGAAATTTCATTTTTTGCCGAGGCAATTCCTGCCTCCCTGCAGCGAATGCAGTTGCAGGAAATCCCCTTTTCTTTCATTTCTTTCCCAACAAGCTGGCGTAAATTGGTTTTGTCAACACCTGCCTCAATAACATTGGAGGGAATATCCCTCTGGATTCTCATAACCCTAACCCAATATGGCAGGATTTTTTTAATTTCGGTGATGAACTTAACCGCTTCCCCTGTGGAATAGGGCTTGTATTTTCCTTTCTTCCAGAGAGCATATAGTTTTGTCCCTTTTATCACCATGCATGGATAGATTTTCAGCATATCAGGCATAAATCTTTCGTCTGAAAAAACCTCCTTGAATTGTTCCAGCTCTTTATCAAATTCAGTTCCCGGAAGGCCAGGCATAAGGTGATAGGCAATCTTCATCGCAGAATCCTTGAGCAGTTGGGTTGCCTCCACAACATCGTTTACAGAATGGCCCCTGTTTATCCTTTTGTAGATTTCATCACTCGGGTTTTGAACGCCCAATTCCACCCTTGTTCCGCCATATGAAAGCATGCGGTTTATTTCTTTTTCTTTGCAGAAATCCGGCCTTGTTTCAAACGTGATTCCCACAATTCTCCTTTGCGAGCTCTCGGCATATCTTTTTGCCGACCCCAAATCAGGGGATTTTTCCCCGGTAATTGCATCAATGCATTCTTTTACGAATTTTTCCTGATAGGATTGGGGGGTTGAAAGAAATGTTCCCCCCATTATTATTAGTTCAATTTTATCTGTGCTATGGCCAATTAAATTAAGCTGCTGGATTCTGTTCTCGGCCTGCTTGAATGGGTCAAAGCCAAACATAAGGCCGCGCATTGCCGCAGGCTCCTTCCCGGTGTAACTCTTAGGTGTTTCTGCATCAAGGCCTGTTGGGCAGTAAATGCATTCACCAGGGCATTTATGGGGTTTTGCCATAACCGCAACAACTGCAACCCCTGAAAGGGTCCTCACAGGTTTTATTGAAAGCATTTCAATTAGTTTTCTGTTCTTCCCATCGGCAAACGAAAGGATGTCCGGATTTGTGGGAATTTGCTTTAATCCATATTTCTTTGAAATCTCCAGCTTGAATTTATTCAGTTCTTTCCGGCCAGTTATTTTTCCGGAGTTTATTGCGTCCAAAATCTCTAAGGAATAGTTTTTCAGGCTCAACTGCGCTCACTCTCAGGAAATAAGCAGTGAGAGAAGGGCATTAATAAGATATTGCGGCAGCAGTGAGAAGGTAAAGAATGGCAGGCCTTCGTTTGCTGCCGAGAATTTTCCCGGCAAACTTGGCCTTGCCCGAATCTGCATTTCAAAATCGCCAAGATTCTTCCCGTTTTCAAGTGAGGTCACGCTAAATCTGAATCCCTTTGCCCCATAAACCTGCGGCGTTACTCCCAACTCAATCTTTGCCGTTTCCTTTGGCATTAGTTCGATTTCCTCGGCACTGAACCATGATTCGGGAAGTGGAGAGCTAATCCTCACCCTGTGCGAGGCAACTGAATCATTAACCAGAATAATCTGAAAGCTGGCTTCATTCCCCACATCAGTTGTGAGGGTGTTGGAACTTACTGAGGAACTTATAAGCCCCTCCTCGACCAAAACCCTGAGGTTTATTTTTTCGGGCGTTATCCTTGCCCTTGGATTTGAGAGTTCAACTGAAAAATTATACAATTCCTGACGTGCATTTTTTGGCACTGAAATTTCAACAGCAATGGTTTTTTCCCCTTCGGCAGAATCTTTGGCAATCCAGTTATCCGGCAGGCTGTCTTTTTTCACTATTGCCTGTTCCCACCTTTCCTCACTCCCTGAGGAGGTGGAAATGCGCAGGATTATTGTTTCCCCTGGCTGAACCTTTCCCAAATCAACGGTGGAATTTGCCTCCATTATTCCCTCAACAGGGGCAACCAACTGTATCGATGCCTGTACCGATATAGCTAATAAAAAGACAAAAACGACAAAACTGAACTTTTTTAACATTCTTCCCCTTAACAATATACTACCGGCAACAAAATTTAAATGGTATTGCTGAATGGGGGAATAATGACTTATACATAATTGTTTTAATTGAGGATTGGTGAGATTATGGGAAATAAGGTTTCAGAAGAAGATATGCGTTTTAGTATGGTTAAGGTAAGGCATAGGGAGAGCTTTGAGAAAGCTTTGGGCGAGGGCAAGGTTGATAAGCAGTTGCAGGGCCTGTGCAAATTCATAGCAAAAACCAGGGATTATTTCACTTCAAGCGGATGTGCAGGGAGGATTCTTTTGCTGGGGATTCCCGAGGGAGGGGGCAAAAAGGAGACTTACTTCCACGAGAAATGGCATAGGAAAGTTTCATTCAATGAAATCTGGAAGGGTATTGAAAAGCAATCCAAAGGCGAACTTTGGTTCAAGATGGAACCATTCATCCTGCACATAGGCTGCAAGGGGCTTAAAGATTCGAAAAAGATTCTTTCCCTGATGAAAAGCATTGGCATTAAACGTGGGGGAATAATGGTTGCAAAGGAGGGGAAATTCATTGTTGAATTTACCGGAACACAGCAGATTGCCCTGCCTGTGAAGAAGGGCGGGAAAATACTGATTGATAGGGAATATATGGGTTTTTTGCTTGATGAGGGAAACAGGAAATTGGCCAAGAATTATTTGCAGCTGAAAACCCTGGAAAAGGAATGTAAAAAGGTACTTAAATGAGTGAGGGTAAGAGAGGCTTCATTGAAAATGTCTTTATAGGTGGTTGAACAACCATCTAATGGTGGGGGAACACGTTGGAGGTGTTCCCGCTATGAAAGAGGGAAGAATCATTAAAAAAGTTAAACGTCTGCTCAAAAGAGCAGGCATGGCTCCC
>JBDRHK010000079.1:0-6883 GCA_043816965.1 Candidatus Iainarchaeum sp.
AGAGGTTGTTTGCAACCAGTGCGGACTGATTCTTTCAGAGGATATTGTCGATTTAGGCAAGGAATGGAGAAGTTTTGACTCTGACCAGATGGAGGAAAGGGCAAGAACAGGGTCTCCAATGAAGTATGTTAAGCTTAACAAGGGCCTTGTCACAATGATTGATCGGAGAGGAACCGATCTAAGGGGAAATAAACTTTCCTCGAAAAGCAGGGCACAGATGTACAGGCTTATCAAGTGGCATAAGAGGGCTTCAATTAGCTCCTCAATGCAGAGAAATCTTTCAATTGCTCTTACAGAGTTGAGAAGGGTTGCCTCCTACTTGAATATTCCTGAACAGCTGATTGAGGCTGCTGCACTTCTTTACAGAAAGACTGTTAAGAAGGGCCTGATAAGGGGAAGGTTAATTGAGGCAGTTGTTGCCGCAGTTCTCTACACAGTTTGTAGGACTTATAATGTTCCTAGAACTTTGAATGAGATGGCAGAGGCTTCAGGCCTTACAAAAAAGGAGATTGGAAGAACCTACAGGTTCCTGGTTAGGGAATTGAAATTGGATGTTCCACTCACCAACCCTATTCACTATATTCCAAGATTTGCATCTGAATTGAATCTCTCAGGAGAGGTTCAGGAAGAGGGAAGGAAAATTTTGGAAGAGGCAATCGGGAATGGCCTTATCTCAGGAAGGGGCCCAACCGGAGTTGCGGCTGCAGCAGTTTACATTGCAGGCCTTTTGAAGGGGGAAAGGAGAACCCAGAAAGAGGTTGCCAATGTTGCTGGTGTGACAGAAGTTACCATCCGGAATAGGTATAGGGAACTCAAGAAAAGATTGAACATAGAAGTGGTTGCGTAACGCAGCCGCTTTTTTTCTATTTTTTTCTTTATTTTTTATTGCTTAATTTTAAATATGTCCTAATTGTATTGTAATATATGATCTCCAATAAATCAGGCATATTTTTTTCTACCAGGGATGGTGGAAATCCAAATAAATTTGCCTATTTGGAATTGATGCCTACCAGGGTTGGGGGCAAACCCACTCACCGATTAATGGTTACCTTCAAAACAATTGGCTGCAGCCATGGCAAATGCACCCATTGTGAGCTTGGTGAAAATTCATTTGCAAATATTACGGAAAAGAATCTGGAAAAGCAAATGGATTCTGTTCTTGAAGAACTCAATAGGAGAAATATTCCTTTAGAAAGTATAGGGCTTGTCGATCTCCTAACAAATGGGTCTTTTTTGGACGATAAGGAGGTTCCATCTAAAGTGAGGGGGGCAATTGTAAGGAAAGCTGCAGAATCATTTAAGTTTGCAAAAAAGTTTGTGATAGATACCAGGCCTGAATTTGTTATGGGGGAATTGGTAAGGCCATTGGTGCAGGAATTGCAAAAGCACGGGAAAAAACTTGAGGTTTCGTTAGGGATTGATACAACTGGCTGGTTAAACCGTAAAATTGTGAATAAGGGTTATGGTTTTAGGGCTCTCGAGAAGGCTTTCAGGACGCTTACTGATTGTGGTGCTGATCGCATGGGTTATGTCCTTGTTAAGACACCTGGCCAGAACGAATTTGAGGCAATTCATACTGCAGTCGCTGCAGCCAATAAAATACTCTCAATAGGTAACAGGATGGACCCAAAAAACCCCCATGGCACAACAGTTTCACTGGAACCTATTTTTGTTGGGAAAAGAACGCCCCTATTTAAACTTTTTGAGGAAGGCCGTTATTCCCCTGCCCATCTTTTTTCGGTGGCGGACGCCGTTAAAAGAATAAAACACAGGCACCCTCATAATGATGTTATTATCGGGCTAAGTTCAGAGGGTATTGCAAGCAATCTGGATAGGGAAGCCCATAATCGTGTTGGCAATGAAATCGACTATGCAAGTACCCGCAGGGCGAGGAGAAATCTTACTGAATTTAATTCTACTCAAGATTTGTCGTTATTGGATAAAATATTAAATGAAAATTCTGCATCTAATAGATTCTGGAAAAATTCCATTGCAAAGGAAAGTATTGCAGCTAGAATGAAACATTTTGCCGCCAAATTGAGAATTCTAAAAGACGTACGAAAATATCAAAGCAGGGAAAAACAATTCGAACATGCACAGGCAGGTTCCAGGGCCTGCACCAGAAACGGAGCAGCGGCACACGCACATTAGAATGAAATTAGCGCAAATACTCAAGCGTATTCTCGAAAATTCCTTGTGTTTTTCCAGGGTTGTAATTGAAGTAGATGCTTTTTCCCAAAAGAGAAACTCTCTCAACTATTGCAGGGAATGTTTTCCCTGTTGCTGAATCCTCCATATAGGCAATTTCCTTGTAATTGTCACCCTGGCCTACATCAAAGGTGTCAAGATATAGGAATGAATTTGGATCTGCAGGTGCCTGCTCAATTCCATTCATAATTGGATGGCTTTCATCCTTTCTCAAAATCCGCCCCCTTACAAATATCTTTGAAGCCTCGTCGCAAACAGGTCGGTTGTCAAGTTGTAAATCACACCTAACTGGCACGGTATTTCCCATTGCCGCTTCCCAACCAATAACATCGCTTGCGCCAGGCCTTCTAATTCCTGAATTCTTAACAACAATTAAATTTCCGCCAGCATTCACATAATCTGCAAGGGCTTCTCCCAATTGCCGGGAAATTTCCTTATTCGCCTGTTCAGATTGGTCAAGCATTACAATATCATAAATTTCTAGTTGAGCTTCAGGATTTCTGTCAAGCGATTCAGCTGTTTTAATCCTATAATCCAGCAAATCATTATTCTTATCCAAAACATCAATCACTTCCTGGGATGATGCGCCAATAATCAGCATATTTATGGGCTGTTCCCTGGGGAGCATATCAAAATTCAGGAATATTATAATGGCAAAAACAATAACTGCCAGCACAGCAACAATTCCAACCACAATAAGACCCTTAACAATCAGGTCTTTCTGTTCTTTGCTAGGGAATCCGGAACTTCCCCCCTGCATCTCATCTTCCATGATTTATAGAGGTATTACTTACTATATAAAATTATCTTTTCCCTACTTCGGCTTTTCGGAAGGATTTTCTATTTAAACATTTCCATCAACCGCTTAATTATGGACGCATTAGTTAATACTGCCAGAAAGAACTGCAAACTCTGCTCAGGAAGAAGGTATCTTGAGGCAAAGAACGAGCATAAGGCCCTTGCGCAGGGGGCAGTGAATGAACTCTACGACTTTTATCTGGACGAATACAACAGGCTGAGGAAAGAGGATGCCTCTGTCAGGGAAATTAACGCCGCATTTGAAAACAAAAAGCTCTGCCTTGATGCCGTGAGCCAATGTAATGGCTGCAATAAGGAGATTGACCGCATCAACAGGTTTATTGTTCATCTGATATAGGAATTCGCAAAAGCAAAATTAAGTTTATTAATGCTAATGCTCTAATTTATACGATTCAAATGCTGATTGCCGGGGTTGATGAGGCAGGAAGGGGCCCTTGTTTGGGGCCAATGGTTCTTGCAATAACCACTATTGATTTCAGGGAAGAGGAAAAGCTCTCCAATATAGGGGTTAAGGACAGCAAGCTGCTTTCCCCTGCCCAAAGGCAGACCAAATTCAGGGAACTAAAATGCATTGTAAGTGAATTTGGTGTTGAGAAGGTTGATGTTGAGGAATTGGACAGGCTAATGGATCGAAAAAGCCTGAATGAAATTGAGGCAATGAGGGTCGCAATGCTTTTGGACAATCTGAAGGAGAAACCCTCGGTTGTTTTTGTGGACAGCCCTGATGTAATCAGCCATGCCTTCGCGGACAGGATAAGGAAATACCTTTCATTGGATGTTGTCATCAGGGCCGAACATAAGGCTGATTTGAATTATCCAATAGTTGCCGCCGCATCAATAATCGCAAAGGTTGAAAGGGACAGGGAAATTGAAAAGCTTGCAAAGGTTTATGGTGATATTGGTTCTGGTTATTCACATGATGCGGTGACAATAAATTTCATAAAGAAATTCATCGGGGAGAACAATAAGCTGCCGCACTTTGCAAGGAGGTCCTGGATTACCTCCCAAAGGCTGATGGATGAGAGGCTGCAGCAGAAATTAGTTTAGGTGTTATGATGGGCGAATGGAAGAAGAGAAAGGATTTGGAAAACCTGCCATTTGACTTTGAGAAGCTTGAGGATATGATGGATGAGCTTATGGACGCGCTTTTTGAGGCTGAGGAGGAAAATCTCAGGGGAAGGCCGGCAATAATGGGCTTTTCAATCAGGCTTGATTCCGAGGGAAACCCCAAAATGCAGGAATTCGGGAATATTGCAAAAAATAAGAAGAATCCTGCGGTGCTGAAGGCACGAGAACCGCTTGTTGACCTGATTTATTTCAACAATGACCTTACCCTGACCGCCGAAATGCCCGGGGTGGAAAGGGGGGATTTGGAAGTGAATATCAGCGGGAATGAGATTGAACTTTTGACCAGGGGGCAAATTCATTTCTACAAAAGGATTGCCATTGACAGGCAGATTAAATCCAAAGGGATGAAAATTTCCCTGAATAACGGAATAGTTGAGATTAAATTTCGCCTGAAATAGTTTCCGGTGTTTCCTCAACAGCCAGTAGTTCTCTATCAGAAGCTTTTTTTGCGCTGAAATGCTGGTGGAATTTTTTTGTGGTATAGATGTTGTATGTGATTCCTGACTTCTCCTTGCGGATAAATCCCTTTTCCTTCAGGACCTTAATATGGTCATATGCCTTGCTGTTGCGAAAATTAATTACCTCTGATTGCTTTACCGGCTGCTTATAGGAGATAAATGCAAGGGTTTTGAGAATTCCCTTATGGATTGCGGGGGAAACCGCCAGATGGTCAACGTCCCCGGCATAATCTTCCCTTATTGCCATCCTGTAGCCGCCCTCATCCTCCTTAATTTCCAGGGCAGACTCCCTTGAATGGTATTCATTTACCAATTGATTAAGGGCTATCCTAACAGATGCGACATTTCCCTTGGCATTTTTAATCAGTTCATTAATGGTGATTTTGCCAGGGCTCATGAAAAGCGCTGCCTCAATCCTGTTCATCAATTCCCTGTCCATAAACTCACCTATTATTAGATGTTGTAAAAGCTTAATAAATTTTAGTTTAATCCTCTTCTCCGCTTAAATCAAATTTCCACCAAAAGAAGCGCAGCCATTGCAGCAATTCCCAAAATGAAAGAGAATGTCAGTAAAATTCCGTTTCTTAAATTTGTGTCCTTGTGGAGTTCAGGAATTAGGTCAGAGGCGGCGATGTAAATAAACCCGCCCGCAGTAAATGGGAGCAGGTACATTTCAAATCCAGTTATTACAGAACTGGCAACTATTGCAACTATTCCCCCCAAAAATGCGGTCAATGCAACGGCAAAATTAAGGGCAATTGCCTTCTTTTTGGAAAACCCGCCGTGAATTAAAACCCCGAAATCGCCAATTTCCTGCGGGAGCTCATGGAAGAGGACAGCAATCGTTGTGGCAATACCGAGAGGCACATTTACAAGATAACTTCCGGCAATAATCATGCCGTCAATGAAGTTATGGACCGCATCGCCAATAAGATTCATGTAGGTAAATGTGTGTTCGCATTTTCCCTCCGGAATCCCGTGGCAGTGGTGCCATTTAATCACTTTCTCAATGAAAAAGAACATGGCAAAGCCCAAAAGTATGAGAAGGGATACTTCAATTCCGAAACCCATATTCCCTACAGCTTCAGGCAGAATATGGATAAATGCGTCCCCCAAAAGCGCGCCTGCTGAAAAGCTCACCAAGTAAAGCAGAATTTTTCGCAGAATTTTTTCATTAAGGCTCAAAAGCACAATTCCTGCTATTGAGAAAACACTCACTAGGAAAATGCTCCCAAAAATTAAAACAAGATCTGCCATATTATCTAACCTAATCTATTTCAAATCCCATATAAACATATTTGTGTCCTTGTTCAGTTTCCTTTCCAGTTTTTCTGTCGGAATTATGTAGAATTCACCTGTGAGGGAGATAATCCCCTCTGAGATATGGGTATTGTAGGATTGCGATTCTGAATTTCCCGAATCAACATCCCTCATAAGCCCCAAAGATGCGTGCAAATGTACAAATACTTTCCCTTCCTTTTTGGAGACATTCCCGGTCGCAGAGGCAATTTCAATTGGCCCCTTAATTTCCTCAAATTCGGGAGCGAGTTTATTTGTGCTGGCTGCAGTGATGATTTTCATTGAACTCAGCGCACCAAGCCCAAAAACCATTCCCCCTTCAACCCCATTCTCCTCACAGGCCCTTTCCAGGGAAGAAATTAACTCATCGCCCTTATCCAGCCTAACAAGAACTGTGTTTCCGGATTTTTTTGTTTCCATAAATAGAAGTCCTAGGGAAATGTTTTTTATTGTTAACTTCAACTTCATCTAAAGGTTAAGACATCCCCAATTGCAATATCTTCTTTTGAAACATTGGAAAGCGACATCCCAATCTTTTCGCCTTCTATTGCGTTCTCCAATCTTCGATGGTTGGCTTCAATGGTTTTTATTTGCACAACTTTCCCATTTATTTCCGCTTTTTGGCCGGGCATAATAACCCCTGAAGTTACTGTCCCTGTAGGTATAACCCCAACTCCCTTGATGAAGAAGGCCCCATCAACTGTAAACAGGTTGGATTTTCCCTGGCTTTGCAATGCCTGAATCTTCAATTTTCTTTCAGCCGCCTCGGCATCATCCCTTTCACTCTTCTTCCCTAACAATGAATCAAACAAACCCATAATATCTCCCCCCTCATGAAACCCGCACATAGCTTGCGGTTGTGCCGTAGAACTGGTCATAGAGGATGAGGAAGTTGTCACTTATTGTATAGGTGTAATAGAAAAGGCTGTAGGCATTGGCAAGGATTAGGATGTTATCTGCGGTGCTGTAGC
>JBDRHK010000080.1:0-11169 GCA_043816965.1 Candidatus Iainarchaeum sp.
GCGGGTATTGAAAGAGGGTTTAAATATGTTATCAGCAGTCCATTTGTAAGGAGTTCATTCCTGGCTGGTGAGCATTTCAATGAAATCAATCTACAAGGTCCCGAACGGAAAACTGCTAAAAGTTTTTCTTGAGCTGAACGAGAATAAAATTTCGAAGCTCATTCTCACCGGTGATTTCTTCGCACATCCTGAGGAAGGAATCCATGCAATAGAGGATGAATTGCTTGGGAATGAATTAAGTGAAAACAGGAATGAGCTTATCGATAAAATAAATGAATCGGTCCAAAAAAATAATATTGAATTATTTGGACTAAGCCCTGAAGCAATAGCCGAAGCAATTTACCTGGCAAAAAATGGTGGATGAAATGGGCTGGAGATTTATAAATGACGGCTTTAATTCGGCCACAACAAACATGGCTATTGATGAGGCAATTGTGCAGAATCACCTTGAAAACCAGGTTCCAACAGTCCGCTTTTACGGGTGGAAGCCCTCGGCAATTTCAATCGGCTATTTCCAATCGCTAGAGGAAGAAGTTGCACTGGAAAGGTGCGATGAATTTGGCGTTGACTATGTGAGGAGAATTACAGGCGGTGGGGCGGTATTCCATGATTTGGAATTGACCTATAGTTTTGTCTGTTCTGAAAAGTCAGGGATTGTTTCAAGGAATATTCAGGAATCATATGAAAAAATCGGAAATTCCCTTATTATGGGATTTGATGAACTGGGGTTGAAGGCGCAGTTTGTTCCACTGAATGATATTGCTGTCAACGGGAAAAAGATTTCCGGAAATGCGCAGACTAGGAGAAACAAATGCGTTCTGCAGCATGGGACAATTTTGCTTGATGTTGATGTTGAGAGGATGTTTTCAATGCTTAAGGTCCCGGATGAAAAACTGAAAGGAAAAATGATTGAGGATGTTAAGCAAAGGGTGACCTCTGTCGAGCATGAACTGGACTGGGAAAATAATTTTGGTGAAATTACTGTTGCCGGAAAAATAGATGAGGTTGTTAAGGCAATGATGAATGGCTTTGAGGGAAATTTTGGTGTTAACTTAGTGCAGGACGAACTTAGCGAAAAGGAAAAAGAACTTGCGCATAAAATAGAAAAGGAAAGGTTTTCCAGTAAGGAATGGAATTTCAAGCGCTGATTGAATAACCATTAAAAACCCTTCCAATACCTATTGATAAAGAACTATTTTGGGTGGTTTTATGGTGCACAAAGTAAAGGATATGATGCTTGCAAAGCAGGGGAAAATGAATATTGAGTATGCTGAAAGCCAGATGGGCGCACTACTTGAGGTTCAGAAGAGGTTTAAGGAAGAAAAGCCCCTGAAAGGCGAGGTTATCGGCCTTGCCCTTCATGTGACAAAAGAAACCGCTGTTTTAGTTAGAACCTTAATTGCAGGCGGGGCGAAGGTTGCAATTACTGGTTGCAACCCATTGAGCACCCAAGATGATGTCGCAGCAGCCCTTGCTGATGAGGGGGTAAATGTTTTCGGGCATAAGGGAGAAACAACTGAGGAATATTACGAATTCCTGAGGGATGTGATAGATTTCAACCCCACAATTACGATTGATGACGGCTGTGATTTGGTTACTGAGATTCATAAAAACCACGCCAATTTAATTCCTGAAATTAAGGCAGGCACTGAGGAAACAACAACAGGCGTAATCCGCCTTCGCGCGATGGAAAAGGACAATGCCCTGAAATATCCGGTTATTGCGGTGAATGACAATGAAACCAAGCATCTTTTCGACAATTATTATGGGACAGGGCAATCCACAATGGATGGAATTTTAAGGTGCACAAATGTTCTTTTTGCGGGGAAGAATTTTGTTGTAAGTGGTTATGGGAGTTGCGGAAAAGGAGTCGCCATCCGCGCAAGCGGAATGGGCTCAAATGTTATTGTTACAGAGGTTGAGCCTGTAAAGGCATTGCAGGCGAGGATGGACGGTTATAGGGTTATGCCCCTTGCGGAAGCTGCAAAAATCGGGGAAATTTTTGTCACAGTCACAGGCGACAAGCATGTGATAAGGACAGAGCACATGAAGGAAATGAAAACAGGCGCAATCCTCGCAAACGCCGGCCATTTTGATGTTGAGATTGATGTTGAGGGACTGAAAAAGATTGCGAAAGGCAAAAGGAGAATCAGGCCATCGTTGGATGAGTATGTGCTTCCTAATGGAAATAAAATATATGTTTGCGGCGAGGGAAGGCTGGTTAATCTTGCGGCTGCTGAAGGCCATCCCTCAACAGTAATGTCCCTGAGTTTCTGCGGGCAGGCACTGGCTGCGGAGTATGGCGTGAAAAATAAGCTTGAACCAGGGGTTCATGTCCTTCCAAGGAAGGTAGACAGGGAAATTGCGGAGCTCCAGCTCAAGGCCATGGGAATTGAAAAAGATTCACTCACAAAAGAGCAGGAAAAATACCTTTCCTCATGGAAGGAAGGTACTTAAATAAGTTTTTTCCAATAGTTTTTCCAATAGTAAACCTTTATTAATAACTAATTATTTACATATAGTAATCATATATAATGTAAGAGAAATATATGAAACTGTGCAGGTGTGCTTGTGGAATCTTTGGAAGGGGACTCGCTGGGAGAAGACACCATTATTGACAAAATTAAGGGAATTTATTACATTTTTGAGGATAAATGGTATGATGCCCTTGATGTTATTAATGAAAAAATACCTGTCAATTCAATAATTGACCCTATTGATGAAATTGTCCCAAGTTTCATGCTTTTTTCTGCAGGAATTCTCATCCTCCTGCTACTTTTGCTCATGCTTATTTTCTCGCTTTTCTTCACCCCCAGCTTGGCGCAATTTCAGGTTTTTGATGAGAATGGTAACCCCCTGGGAAACATTCCGGTATCAATAACTGCGGATGGGCAACTGAAAGAGTTGATGACTAACCCCCTGGGAAAGGTAGAGATTGAACTTTCTAACCCGGAAGTCGAAATAAAAATAGACGCCGAAGGCTATAAGCCCTTCCATGAAACTGTGGCTGTTTTGATTGGCGAAATTAATGAGATTGAACTCAAAATTGAAGAGAAAGTGATTCTGGAAAGGACAATGGAATTTTATGATAAGGATTTGAAAGATTTAATAAAGCAAAAAATAACGGCTGTTTTCTCCTGCTCTTCCGGTGTTACCTCCCCGGGTAAAAAAACAACCTATGACGGAACTATGCGCACAATTTTTCCGGAAGGCTGCAAAACCCTGAGCGCAGTTATAAGTTCAGATGATTATGAGACTAAAACAATATCCCTGCAGGCAAATAGGACAAGGATTGACCTTTCCCGTAAGGTTATTTTGAAAGGTAAAATAATTGTATCTGTAAGGGAAAAGGGAACTGATGACTATGTTTCAGGGATAAAATTGAAAGTATACGATTCCACTAACAATCTCGCCTATGAGGGGCTGACCGATGGAAGCGGAAAGCGGGTCTTCGAGGTTGTGCCCGATACCTACACAATAAGGACGTATGATTCCACCGGCAAATACAATTCGGCCGAATCCGGCGGGATTGAAGTGGGTTCCGGGGAGCAGGCCAATGTGGATTTGGAAATAGAAACACCGGCGGATGGATACAAGTTAAAATTAAAATTCGTTGATTCCGATACTAATTCGTCAATCTCAGGCGTGCGAATAAGCCTTTATGATGGCAACCTGCTTTTCACTGTGACTGAGTCTGCTTCAGACGGAACCATGGAATTTGTAAATCTGGGGGAAAGTGCAAGGTATTCAGTTGTTGCCCAGCACCAGAGCTATATAACAAAAGTACTGCAGGGCATTCCCGCAGTAGATTCATTAAGCAGCGAAGTCAGGGTAATTCCCCTTGAAAGTATTGATACCAACCAGTTCGGGACGGTAACTGTTGAAGTCAGAACTCTTGAAGGGACTGCCGTTGATGAAGCGGATGTCCGGATTTACGATGAACGCTACTCATTCCACTTGGGGTTTGGGAAGACTGGCGATAATGGATATAAATCGTTTTTTAATCTTCCTCCCGCCGATTACTATGCCAAAGCGCAGAGCGATGGCGCCGAGGGAATTTCCAATACAGGGCCCCTTAATGCCGGAGAAACTCTTCCTCTGCCAATTGTGCTAGTTCTGAAGGAAGGCTCAGTCGAAGTTACTGTTGTTGATGCCGGTACCGGGCAACCCATTGAGGGGTCGCAGGTAGGATTCTATAATTCCCTGAATCAAAACAAGATTGCGGGGGGAACTTCTGATGCTGAAGGAAAAATTGAAGAGTCATTTAAGTGGAATATCGAGCCATATGTAGTAGTGGAGAAAGCAGGCTACTTTAGGACCACTACCCCCTATATTGAGCTCTCCCCGGGAACCAAAAAAAGAATCAATGTTGAATTGGTGGTTGATGACTCCAACAGTGCAGAACCAACCTATCCGGAACTTTCAATAAAACTGGCAAGAATCCTAAAAGAAAATGGCAGGACCGCAACAAGCATAAGCAAGCAGAGTTATTACTTCTTTGAGTTCAGGGTCGTGGTCCCTTCAGATAGTCTGACGGACATAGAAGGCATTGTCAGGGCAGGGGCTGATGAGGAAATGACTTCCCAGGACAGCAGCATAGTGATAAAGGATGTTGATCTTCCCTACCAATCAATTTCCGCAGTGTTCTCAAATTGTTTTGATTCATCAGATAATTATTCAATCTGCAGTTCAACAATAAACGATGCCAAACAGCTTAACATTAATTTCGGCGATTTGGGGAAGGGCGTTTACTTCTTCAGGGTAAAAACATTCGTGAAAGATGTTGAGGATAACGCCCTGCTTGAGATGTGGTATGGCGTCAAGGGAATGGAATCCGGAACTGAAATTTTCAAGCCCGGAAGGGCAGACCTTTACAGGTGGTTCAATTATTTGGGGGAGCCAATCTACTGCGACCCGCAGGATGAGGGCTGCCCTAATTTCGCTTTTGTGCTGATGCTTTCTGACCAGGATTCTTTGGTGAAGCACTTCGACGGAACCATAAGCCTTGAACCAGGGGTGACCCAGCAATTACTGCAGGGTGTTGATTACACTTTCCAGTATCAAATATACAATTGGGACAAGGACAAGGAGGATTTCAGGGATATTGCCCTGGACTTCATTTTTGACCCGATAAATTTATCGGTAGACCCGCCAAGCCAAACAATTTCCGTATTTGAGGAGGGAACAAGTATCGGGGGTTCTGTTTCCCTAAGCGCAATTCAGGAATCTGCATTAACTGAAGTTACTGTTGCGCTGAACACCGGTAAACACGACAATAATGTTGTCATTCCCTTTGAGGTACTGGCAAGAAAAAACTTTGAGATGGAGTTCGCACCATCGGAACTTATTGGGGACATATCTAATAACCTTGTCGTGACTGTCAAGGATGCCGAAAGCCAGGAATCTCTTGAAGGCGTGATGGTAACAATTGACGAAGATGCGGGGTTTTCTTCACCATATATCCCGGCAAAAGTTACGTCTGCAGGAGGAAGCGTCAATTATCTGGTTGACAGGATGGCTGTCGGGGACTTCCTTTATGTTAAGGCTGAAAAGGAATTCTACCAGAGCCAGGTTGCCGCGCTGCCGGTTGTGAGTTCCCCACTCATACATTTCGACCCTTTGGGGGTTGAATGCGTAACTGTTGAGGATTTGGACGATGACCCGGAATTGGATTTGGAAATCCTGCATAATTTTAGCGATACTTTCAGAATAAGGACTGATGATTGTGATGATGAAGTGGACTTTTATCTTTTTGTGCCCTCCCCTGTAACCCCTATAACCCTGGAGGCGGAAGGCCATATTCTTGACCAGTCGGTGACAGCCCAGCCAAATATACAGCTACAGAGAACAGATTTTGTTGATGTTAAGGTAAATGCGGACCAATTTTTAGGGCAATATGGGGTTTATATAAAGGCAAAGTACAGGAGCAGGGTTGAATATAGTGATTTGAATAGGGTAGATGTATATGTAATGCCTCTCGAGACGCAGGACGGTTATTGTTTCGAGATTGACAAGACAAGTTACAACATATTCCATCAGGAGGACAGCGGAACAATAACCAACAGGTGCCATTTTTATATCCCAAACCCGTTTATGCCCTCACTAAATCTTGAAAGCCAGAAAGCAGGGGTAAGGCGGCCCTATCTTGACAGCCAGGGAATTGTAAACTTCAACTGGACTGCCCATGCGGAAGTAACCTCGATAGACAAGCAAACCGAGCAGGACTTTTCACTTTCGGTCGCTGACAGCGGGACAGAATTCAATGTGCCTCAGGACGGGGTCCTGATATTCGAGGACCTTGTTGACCCGTATACTGCCATATACATCGATAAGGCTGAAACTGCGGGCCTTGACAGGTTCGTCCTGAATTTTGGGGTGGAAGCCACTGACCTTGACATCCCCGGAAACCAGGCAACCAGGCTGCTGATGATATGGGACAGGGATGGCGTTGTCCTTTTCGAGGAACATCTGCAGGAAAATAGTAGCCAGGGAACGGTGCCAGATGTCAGCGTTAATGTCAGGAAAGGGGATGTAATTCACTTCATCATCGCTAACGATGCCTCAGTCCTGAGGTTCAAGTATGTTGAGATGGGCAGCACACAAAGTTTCGCCGACGGACCTCATACGTCTTCAATAATACCGTCAGAGGATATGCGCGGTGAGATTGTGGGCACATTGTCAGACGCAATAGTGCAGGCGATAGATTCTGCGGACAGGACCAACAATGTGATTAGCCTTTATGTTGGGAATGACAATGGAGACGTAGTTAACACCTGGATAACATATCCAGATATATACGCAAGCTTTTTGGGAGATGATGTGGATGATGGTGGCCTTATTGATGCCACCATTTACAATCAATCTTTGGAGGGGGAGGAGTATGCGCTTCTTACTGTTGAGGACTACACAAGCTATGATGAATTCGGGGAATTCGCAAAAAACAAGTTTAACTACACCATCTGGGGCGGCACCGATTCCATAAGCTATTCCGGCATGATTCCCTCCGACGGCGAGCTGCATGCAATGGACGGAAAGGGCGCTGACCTCCAGTTCGCTTCACAGGTCAGCACATTTTATGTTACTGATGACAGCCCTGTAGTATCAACCTTTTTTGAGGATACCAATGCCACCTCAACCTCAAATCCTCAGGCCCACGTGATGGCAAAAACGGCCGCTGAGAGTGGCGGGTTTGCCTCGATTGATATGGTGTTTGTCATAGACAAATCCGGCAGCATGAATGATGAGTGGAGCACAATATGCGGCAGGATTGAGGGCATAAAAAGTAGCCTTCTTGACAACGGGCTTGACACCAAGAGTCTTATCTATGAAATGGGGGAAGCCTCAGAAGCCAGTCCGAGGAAGCCTTGCGCAGATGCAATTGCCTCTTGGTCAGACCCGAGCTATGCGTGGGATAGCAGTAGTGATGAGGCGGCGGAAACATGGGCTCCCAGCACAGAGTTTGCTATAGATGATGCCACTGACCGCGGATTCTGGAGGCCGAGCTCCTACCGTATGCTTATCATAATCAGTGACAACATACCCTCAGGAAACAAAGGGCGTGACAGCGGCTGGAGAGGAGCTAATGTGGAGGAAAAACTTGTGATGAATGCCATTGACAAGGCCAGAAGCAATGGCGTGACCCTCTTTGTACTTAATACCTCACTTGAAGTAGATAGCAAGGACCGTTATGGTGACCCTGCGAAGTATGATGCGATAGAGCTAATGGAGATGGCAACAGACCAGACAGGGGGATTTATCCAGACCTATTCCGAATCGGATTTAGACCTGAGCCTTGAGAATCAGATAATCACAATAATACTAAGGAGGGTTCCCCCAAAGATTGCCGAAACTTTCCATGTAAGATTGGCATCAGGCGAGGAAAATGTATGTTACGGGCGGAACGATTTGGTTGGGTATACCGGGCCCAATGCTGCCCCAAGGCTGAGATTTTCCTGGGATTGGCATTCCCTTGCACTTAATGAATCAGGATTTGGCCCATGTGATTATGCCAATCAGGATTATGTCTATTGCGATGGCCTGCAGTTTACCAAGGAAATTGTGGAAAAGCTAATTAAGGTTGAGGAACTCGCGATAGATGGCGAGTATGAGTATATTGATGGATATCTTAACTTCGAATCCCTGCTAATTGCTGATGGTTACAATGACGATTTTTTCAATGATTTTTATAGCTATGTTATGCAGTATGAATTTACGGACGCGCCAATGAGATTTACGAACGGCACAAATGGCTGGCAGCTCTACTTCCAGGAGCCCAGGAACAAGATTCATTTAAATTCAGTGAGTGAGGGCATGCCGGTGCCGCTTACCGGCTTGTACAAAATAAACATAAGCCTAGGCTTCGAGGAAGGGGAAGAATGGGTTTTCTTTGAGAACGGCCAGCCAAATGCCGACATAAACATTAACTTTGAGAGAATTTCTGAATTGAGGACGGATAACATACTTTATTACATTCCCTTCGACGGTGAGATTGGAACTACGGGGAGCAGCTCAATTGAGAGAGATGGCTATGGCGTGGGCTACAGTGGAGATGTAATAACGCTTTTTGCCCATACAGGAACCACACCCGGAGTTCAGACATTTCCCGGGCAGGGCATGCATTCTGTTTCTGTTGAAAAGGTTGAGGATCTACAAAGAATAAATTCCGAAAGCAGGGGCGTAACTTGGAGGGTGGAGAAAACAGGCGCGAATGATTACTCGATGGAGTTCGCCCCCAGTTATGCTACGCCTATTCTTACGAGGGTTATTGAGGACTCTGGCTCTGCAAGTTCCCTGTATTACGTCCTGAAAGATTCCGAAGCTCAGGATATGGGGGATTATGGCAATCTCTGGACAGGGGTTGCATCAAATATTGCGGATTGCAGAACTTTTGATGGCTCTGCCATGCCTTACAAAAGCCAGGACTTTAAAAGTAGCCAATTAACAGGAGCATGCTCTCTTGTGCCGGATGTCTCATCAGAAAGAGCATATGGGTTTGGCTGGAGCCAAGCTCCTGGCGGCGGCAGAATTTACCTGAGGACCATATTCTACACCCCTACTGATTTTTACTATCTCGTTAATGGATGCATAAACGCCGGCGGCATTTTCATTTCACCAACCTCAGTGGTTATACAAAACCAGCAGATTCCGCTGAATTATGACGGGAAGTTGAGTGGTGGAAAAATATCTTCTGTCAGTGACCTGCTAGGATATGTTGGGGAGGGGAAAATGTGCATTTCGCCCCAAGAAGATTCTGTTGAGATTTGGTGGAATCCGAAATACCTATATGGGAAACTCGAGGAGAATTACACCAATTATTTTGAATCCCTGCAGGCAACTGAAGACATACAGATATGCGAGACCGAGGCAACAATAAGATGAATAATGCCTTATGGCTTAACCGAAACAAATATATAAAAGTAATTTATTATTATTTGGATGTCTGCTAAAGGGAAATCCGCAAAGGATATGGCTGTCGGTGAAATCAAAAAAAGCGTTGAAGATAATATCAAATCACAGAAATCCAGAAAAATGGTTATTTTTGCAGCGATTGCAATATTAATCCTTATCCTGCTTGTTGTGCTGATTGCGAGCATTCTCCCAATTCTTGCCGACACCTGCTCAAATCAGGTTCAGGACGGGGATGAACTGGCAGTTGACTGCGGGGGTAGTTGCAAGGAGTGTGATGAGGGTCAAAATTTTATTCTTAGTCCGTGAGCGCTGATAATCTATAGTCACTTACTTAATAGCTTCCCACATGATTTCGTCCTTTGGACTTATTTTAATTCCTTCACTAGTTATTTCAAATGGATGCACTGTTTTCGAATGGTCCGTTCCCCGCATTTTCCTCACGAAAACACTCCTGTGCGGGGGTGTGAAATACAACGCAATTACCCCGTCAGCAACAAATTCCTCAACCCCAAACGCGGAAAACTGCATTCTCCCGCCCATTGTTTCCGAGGTCAGTATTGTGGTACAGTCCAAATCCTTCAATGCATTGGTGAATCGGTAAAGGATTCCCCTTAAGGCCCCTTCATCCCTGACCCATACCCCGAATGCAGAGGTAGAATCCACAACCAATCTCTCGGCTCCAATCTCCTGGACCATTTGCGATATAATCTCCAATTCCTTGTCAATTTGCTCTTCAACCGATCTCTGGTGCCTCATACTATCCAAATTCAGCCTGTAAATCTTTATCAGGTTCTTGTCCTGAAGGGCCTTTATGTCCCAATTGAAGCTCTGCATATTCCAGGTTATGTTTTTGAGGTTTCCCTCCAATGTTACATAAAGCCCTGGCTCCTCCAGTTCCTTTGCCCCCTGGTAAATATACTGCATGGCAAAAATAGTCTTCCCTGTTCCGCTTCCACCGGAAAGCAGGACACTGCTCCCTTTTGGAATCCCGCCCTGAACCAGTTCATCAAGGCCGGCAATACCTGTCTTTACTCTCTCCATTAAAACACCAATTTCCTCTTATTCTATAGTAAAACCTGATTATTAAACTTTTCCCCATCATAATTCGGCTGTGAAAGGATGGGAAAAAGACTTATATAACCATTATCTAATAATTAGCCTATGGATGGGGAAAATAATGGGCAAAATGAGCTAGATGAGCTGAAGCAGGATGAAATTGGCGATAAATTCACCGAGGGCAAGGTGGATCTGGTTGATTTAATTGACCAGCCTGCATGGAAAACAATCCTTATTGATTTAGTAAAGTCAGCCAAAATGGACCCATGGAATATCGATGTTTCAGAACTTGCCGATAAATACCTCCAGAAAATAAACGCCCTTGAGGGGAGTGATTTAAGGCTCCCTGCAAACGCAATCCTTGCCTCGGCAATACTGCTCAAATTCAAGTCGCGTATTCTGAATATTGGCTCCATCGAGGATGAGGAGGAATTCCTTGCGAAGCGTAAAATGGGCGAGGATGAAATGAAATTGATTGATGGCCTGCTCCCTGAGCTGAAAACCACCTCAAAGGCAAAGGAAGGAAGGGTTTCACTGGATGATTTGGTTGACAGCATTGAAAAGATGCTGCAGAAGAGCAAGAAGAAAAAAGGGGTGCTGATAAGGGATGTTGAAAAACCGGAATTCCAGATTCCGATAAATGAATTCGATATTGGTGAGAGGGTTGAGGAGGTTTATATAATGATTAATGAGAAGGTGGATTCC
>JBDRHK010000081.1:0-16945 GCA_043816965.1 Candidatus Iainarchaeum sp.
GTTTCTCAGAAGACAAAAGACGCTTCGGCTGGAAAATCCCGCAAAGAAAAACCAACACCATCAACACGGCATGCTTCCTCACAACCATCTGGCACAACCTGCTGTGGTTAGGGTAATACGCCTATTCTGTCCCACAGCCGACTGGATAGTAATCTATAAATATTAGAATACTCATTATTAATGCAATGAAAATTGAAATTAATTTTGATAAGAAGCCAGTGCTGTTTCTAGCGGCGTTTATTATTGGATTGGCTATTGTTGGGTTGGTGGTTGCTTATACTGACCCTTGGGGGCCTGAGCTGCCCGGGAATTCTAGTGGACCTCCGGTTGTAGGGCATAGTGCAGACGAAACAAATGTTTATATTGGCGGTACGCTGAAAACATTGCAGCAGGCAATTGATGCTGGTGATTTTGGCGGCGGAACTGTAAGCGGATGGTCCTGCACTGATGAATTTACAACAATTCTTGAAATACCGGACGGTGACAGAACTCATAAGATTATCAGGTTAAAGGAGGAATGCATGAATGCAAATGGTTGCAAGATGATTTTTAGCAAAGGCGAATTAGATAGTCCCTCCCCAGAAGAGGCATTAGTTTTTGAATTCCTGCAGAATTCAAACAATTTTTGGTTTACTTCTAGAACAGGAGTAGCACCAAATGAGGATGGAACAAATGGGAATGGTATTGATGAAAGAATAATGGATCAAGGTCCTGGCGGTTGCAATTTATATGACGAATATTCTGGCCAAGCCTTAGCTGCAGATGAGGTCTATATTTGGTGTAGTTCTGGCGAACCTGGCTTTATTTACCTATGCAATTAAATCAGAATACCCCAACAAAAACACATATTAATATCCTTGAACCTATTCTAACTGGTTTTTATGTTAATCAGGGTCGGGCTGGATGATATTAAGGTAATCCTTAGGGATACTGGTTCTCTCCTTAAATGGTCTGCGGTGATTTATTTAATTCCGCTGATTGTTTCAATCTGGTTTCGTTCCCCTGGCTTTGTTGATGAAACAATCGCATTTGTGTCTGTTTCGTTAATTTCATACCTTGTTGGTTTGGCACTTGAGAAGGCATTCAAAACAGAAGCAAATACAGGGCTAAAGCATGCATTTATGACCACTGCAATAATCTGGCTAGTTTTCACCGCATTTGCAGCTGTTCCTTTTGTCCTTATTCAGGAGATGAGTTTTGTTGATTCTTTCTTTGAGGCAATGAGCGCCCTAACCACAACAGGGCTTTCTATGATGGCCTCATCCATAAATTCCGCCCCGCAGAGCATTATATTCTGGCGCTCCCTGCTTTCCTGGATAGGGGGGGTTGGAATTGTCCTGCTTGCGCTTATCGGGGTGCTTTCCACATATACAAGGGCGGCCAAACTAATGACTGCTGAGGGAAGAGCTGACCAGATAAAGCCAAACCTGAAAAATTCCCTGAAACAGATTTGGGCGATTTATTTTTTGTTTACAATTATTGGCGCAGTTCTGCTTGTAATTGTGCCCAACGGCCTTGACCCATTTACCGCGCTGAACTATTCGATGTCTGCAATCTCCACAACAGGCATGGACACTGTTCAGGGAGGGCTGCAGACACTAGTAGGATCTGGAAATCTGCTGTGGGTGGAAATAGTTTTGGTTCTGCTCATGCTTGCAGGCGCTGTTTCCTTCTCCGTGCATTACCTGTTCCTGAGGAAAAGGCAGATGGGGGCATATTTCCAGGACAGTGAATTCAGGATTTTCCTTTTGCTCGCAGTAATTTCCGCATTTTTGGTTATTCCGAAATTCGGGCTTGAATTCCAGCAAATTGCGGATACGATTTTCCATATTGTTTCCGCATTGAGCTGCGGGGGTTTTGCTGTTGTTCCCTTCTCGGAAATAATGCAATGGGATGATTTTGTTAAACTGGTTTTGGTTGGGCTGATGTTTATCGGCGGGAGTGCGGGTTCAACTGCAGGGGGAATTAAAATCAGCAGGGCATGGATTTTTGCCAAATCGGTTTACTGGCAGATGAAGAGGAGTATTCTCCCCAAAAATTCGTTTTTCAAGAGGGAGTTTGAGGGCCATGAGGTTGATGATGTGATGATTAAAGAGATAAGCCAGTTCATAATACTTTACGGGGCATTGATTCTCATTGGTGTTTTGGTGCTTGTGTTCTATGGTTTCCCTTTGGGGTCCTCGCTTTTCGAGGTTGTTTCTGCGCAAAGCAATGTGGGGATAGGGACAGGGATTACTGGGCCTGCAATGCCTCTGGCCGCGAAAATAATGCTGATTTTGAATATGTGGATAGGGAGATTGGAGATAATTCCGATTATGGCTGCTGTTGGCTTTATGCTTTCCCTGGGAAAGAGATAATTTCGGTTTAAAAACCTTTAGACTGTAAATGGAATTAGTGATGAACTGATGTATTTCATAATTGTTGGTGGAGGGGATTTGGGCTATTATCTTGCCCAGCTGCTTTTGGAAGAGGAGCACGATGTTGTGGTTATTGATAAGAGCAAGGAAAGGTGCGAAAAGATAAGCACCGAACTGGATTTGGTTGCCACTATGGGTGACGGGACAGAGCAACAGGTACTGGAAAACGCCAATGTCAAGGAATCTGATGCATTAATTGCATTGACAGGCCAGGATGAAACCAATATGGTTATTTCCCTGCTTGCGAAGGATTTGGGCGCAACCAGTGTTGCTGCAAGAATCTCGAAAGTGCAGTATGATGAAAAGGTGCTGAAGAAGTTGGGGATTGATATTGTCATACATCCCGAAGCTGCTGCCGCAGGCTATATTGCTGAACTTATAACAAAACCCGAGGTTCTGGACCTTGCATTCATTTCCCGCGGGCAGGCGGAGATAATGGAAATTGAGGTGCAGAAAGGGAGCATGATTGCCGGGAAAAAGGTTAAGGAAATTGAGCATCCTTCCGGCTCGGCAATAATCGCATTATATGACAAGGACACGCTTGAAATTCCTGATCCTGAATCAAAAATAAATGTAGGGGATAAGGTGCTGATTCTCGCAAAAACAGAAATCGCGGAAAAGGTCAGGGAAATGTTCAGTTAAGATTCCTATTTCTCTTTTCCAAATCCGAGCATCTCAAGAATTGATTTGTGAAATGGTTTCTTGGGTCCTCTTAAAGGCTCGTGATAGTTTTTGGTCTTATCGGCATAAAATCACCATTCCGGCTTTATTTTCCCGTGCTTTTCAACAATCAATTTTTTCAAATCCTCCAGTTTCGGGAGGGTGGTTTTCAGCACGCTTTTGTGCCTGTGCGCGGTTATTGAAACTTCCTCTTTCGAGATGGTTTTTTCGTTTTCGAGTTGTTTCATTAAATTCCCCTAGTCCTCATTGCAAATCCAATACCGCGTCTTTTTTTAGTCCTTGCCCCGTCATCAGAAGGGTTTAGCGTGCTAATAGCTGATTTCTTAGTCCGTCTTGCCCCTGGTCGTTTCGCCATAAATTATCACCAAAATAATTAGGTTGCCAATTGTATTTAATTGTTGCGTAAGGGGGCATTTGGGCTATCCGAAAGATATTTAAACCCTGAAAGGCAGAATATATATTGGTTTAAATGAAAAGTGAGTGTCTTCATATGTGCGGTGGATGCGACGGATGCGGCCCGCCTTACTAATTTTCCTAGAGATACTTACAGTAATGAATTAAATGATTTGCAGAACCTAATTAATCCTGTTAATGGCGGCGATAGTGTAGTGGTTAGCATACAAGCCTGTGGAGCTTGTGGCCCGGGTTCGAATCCCGGTCGCGGCCCCTATGCAATGGTGATTTGAATGGCTTTTCAGAATGTTCGCGGGATGAGGGATTTTCTCCCGGAAAGGATGAGGAAAAAGCAGTTTATTGAGGACACCTGCAGGGAAGTATTTGAGTTGTATGGCTTTTCCCCTATCCAGACACCTGCTGTTGAGGAATTTAACCTTCTTTCGGCAAAAGGATCTGGCGGGGAGGCAATTAAGGACGAAATTTACTACTTCAAGGATAAAAGTGACAGGGAACTAGGCCTTAGGTTTGATTTGACAGTCCCTACTGCAAGGGTTGTTGCCACAAACCAGAATATTGCAAGGCCATTTAAGCGCTACCAGATTGCGGAAGTTTGGAGATATGACAGGCCGCAGGCTTCCAGGTATAGGGAGTTTACCCAGGCCGATGTCGATATCTTTGGTTCAGGGTCAATGCTCGAGGAGTTTGAAATTATTGCACTTACGATTGAGGTGTTTAAGAGATTGGGTGCTGACTTCTACATAAAAATTAATAATAAGAAACTGCTTGAGGAGATTGCGGGAAAGTGCGGAGTGGCAAAAGGGAAGATTGTTGAGTGTTTAAGGTGCCTGGACAAGCTGGATAAAATTGGTGTTAAGGGGGTTAAGGAAGAGCTTAAGGGGAAAGGTATTGATTCAGGAATCCTCGATGTCATTCAGAAGAATGATTTGAAAGAGGCGGAGAAATTGGTTGGCAAAGTTTCTGAGGGTTTAAGTGAGTTGAATGAGGTTTTGGATTTTTTGGAAAATGCCGGTTTGGGCAGGTATGTAAAGGTGGATTTATGCCTTGCGCGCGGTTTGGAGTACTACACTGGAACTGTTTTCGAGGTTATTGCCGGGGGAAAATGGAGCTGTGGCGGCGGTGGACGCTATGATAAACTTGTTGAAATGTATGGAGGGAAGCCAAGCCCTGCAATGGGAATTTCATATGGGATTGACAGATTGCTGGATGTTCTGGAAGATAAGATTGTTCCTGTTGCCTCACCGAAAATTTTTGTTGTTCCTGTGGGGAAGGAGAGTATAGGGAAGAGTTTAGAGCTGGTGCAGAAAATCAGGGGCGAGGGAGTAAGCGCTTCAATGGATTTAATGGGGAGAGGCATTAGCAAGAACCTGGATTATGCAAACAGGCAGGGGATTCCTTTTGTCATTGTCCTTGGGGAAAAGGAATTTGACGAGGGGAAATTCAAATTGAAAGATATGGAAAGCGGGAAGGAAACTGAAATTAAGTTTGATGAATTGGGTAAGTTGAAATCGATATAGATTGGATAAGGGCGATTTAAATTCCTTACTTTGTTCTTTATTACTATGAACAAGGGCAGTAAGCTTTACTTGCTTATTTTTTCGATTATACTGTTTTTGTCATTTGTGGCCAGGATTTATCCTTTGCAGGAAGTTCATTGGTGGGATGAGACTGTTTATTTGCAGCATGCCGAAATAATTACTGGCTTAAGGACAAATAATTTTGATGAATTTAATCTAAGGCCACCTCTGCTCCCGGTCCTATTTGGGCTGGGATTTCTGGTTTGGCACCATCCGTTTATGGCAAGTTTTATTGTTGCTGCTCTCGGAATTTTGGGAGTATTCTACATCTATCTGCTGGGAAAGAAATTATATGGTGAGAAATTAGGGTTAATTGCTGCCCTGTTTTTAGGCCTGGCGCCATTCATCGCCCGGAATTCCAGGACACTAATGACTGATGTTCCATCACTAGCCTTGTTGACAATGGCAATTTATTATTTTTTCAGTTATTCTGAAAAAAATAAAAATCCAATCGGGTTGCTTTCCGGCGCATTATTTGGTCTGGCAATTCTTATGAGATTTTCAACTTTGCCGTTGTTGGTTCTCTTATTCTTAATTTACTGGATTTCTAAAAAGAAAAACCTGTTTTCATTCAAGGAATCTAATTTCATAATAACCAATTGGAAATCACTTTTTATTGGATTTATCGCTGTTTTGCTCCCGTATTTTATTTGGTCGCAAATTAGTTTTGGTTTTTTCCTCACTCCAATTCTTGCTGCATTTTCCGCCATATCTGACATTAATGAGCCTCTATTTTTCTACATTTCCGGCCTTCCGACAGCATACCCTTTAGTGTTGTTAATCGGCCTATTGGCAGCCCTATTTTTCCTGTTTTTCCAGTACCGCAAATCAGAAATAAGATGGGTTAGTTTTTCCCTGCTTTCGTGGGTATTTCTGGCCCTGCTTTTTATGTCATTATCCCTGCACAAAGAAATCCGTTACCTTATTTCAATGACAAGCATACCAGTAATCCTGCTTTCGAGTTATGGGTTTGTGCTAACATACAACGCCGTGAGAAATAAAAATCTCCTGCTAAAGCTCTCTCTTGGTTTGGTTTTTTTCCTTTTGTTATTTTTCTCTTTCGCGGATTCCTTTTCCACTCTTAACGAACCGTTTGTCAATCCAGAAATAACCACTGAGGAGTTCAAAGTTTCCCAATTCATTAAAGAATTGGATTTGCCGACAGATACAGTAATTTACGCAAACCATAATTGGCCGGTTTTTGCATACTATGCCGGTTATAGTACAGTAAGACTGGAACCGGCCAACGAGGATTTTTACAACAAATTTCCTGCAAACATGGGAAAATCCGGGATACTTATTGTTTACAGGGGTTTTTTGAATCCCGCTATTGATTGGCTCGATACAAGGCAGGAGTTTAATAAGATTAGAGAATTTGATAACGTGGTTATTTACCGATACATGATAAAACAGGGTTAGATGACACAGCCAATTTCATCCTCTATTTCTTCCTCGGTTGAGAAGCCCCTTGTTTTCCCATTAACGACAATTGAGGGGATGCTTGTTACCTTATGTTTATCCATCATCAAATCGATTAAATCAATTTCCAAATCACCGGGAAAGGCGAAAATTCTGGTATTTGGACACTTATCCCTCACTTTATCAAGAATTGTTCCCTGAAGAAGGCATTGGTTGCACAATACCTGGTCCTTATAGAAGAAAAGTATTGCATTAATCTTCTTTTCCTTGCATTGCTTTTCAAAATCCTGCATGTAAAGATATAATTCAAGGTTTGCATAGAAATATTTCCTTTTCAGGAGGTCGTAAGAGGTGAGAAAGCTTGCCTTCTCCCCTGCTTCAAGTTCTTTAACCAAATTATAGGCTTTTGCGGCCTGGCTCTCAATCCGCATCTCAAGCAAATCGCAGTAATTGCCCTCATCGCCCTCGACTTGGTTGTAGAGGAGGAAAAGCCTTGTTGAATCCATATCCAGGATTATTTCATCAACCTTATCGTCCAGGGAATTGAGCCTCATATTATCCAACTGCATTATGAGAAAGATTCCAAGGATTACTATAAACAGGGTCAGAATAAGGGCCTTGATGTATTTGCTCATTACCAAGTGTACTCACTTTTGTTAACTTCTTTAAGAAAACTTAGGAAATAAATTCCTGCAACAAAGAGGCTATAAATGGTGATGAAAATCAGTGTATAGAAAATCTTTGGGATGGTTAGCTTTTCCTTAATGAAGAAATGGGAAATAATAATTGTAAAGAGGAAAAGCCCTGTCGTCAGGAGCTGGAAAAGCAATGCTGAGTTTGTTACCATTGTTAACTGGATTAAATTCCAAACATTGGTGTCATATGTCTGCCACACTATTAAGTAATTTATGTAATTGATTACTGACTCCAGATTGACCAAAATCAGGGAAAGGATAAGAATCATTGCAATCCCTTCCACAATAAGTGAGAATGGGAGGCAGAACATTCCAAATTGGCCGTGGCTGGGATTGAAAATCATGTCCCTGTATTTGAAGCTGTTTACGAACTTTCCCCTGTACCACCTTGTCCTCTGCCTTATTAACTGGCCTAATGTTTCAGGAACCTCTGTGGGAATTGTGGCCTCAGGGCAGTTCTTAATCCTGTAGCCATGGTTCTGAAGCCTAAATGCAATTTCCATATCCTCTGTCAGGTTGGTTTCATCATAGCCTCCCAAATCAATCAGCAATTTTCTCCTGTAAATGCTCATAGGGCCGGGAGTAACAAAAACCCCGTTGAGATAAGATAGGACCTTTTGAAGCAATCCAAATGCGACCGTATATTCAATGGCCTGTATGTTCTGCAGGATGTTTTTGGGGTTATGCACTTTTATAAAGCCTGTGACAGCCCCTGTCTTCTCATCGGCGAACATCGCAACCATCTTTTCCAGAACATCCTTTTCGGGGAATGTATCTGCATCAATGCAAGCGACCAATTCCCCCTTAACCATCCTGATTCCTTCATTTAGTGCCCTTGCCTTGCCCTCGTTCTTTTTCTTTGCAAGGACTTTTATTCCCTTAATGCCTTTCAGGATTTTCTGCGAGCCATCCGTACTTCCATCATCAACAACCAAAATTTCAAATGGTTTTGGGTAATGCATTGCCTTAACTGCCTTAATGCAGCCCAAAAGGGTGGTGGAGGAATTGTAGTTGGGAATTACGATGGATATTGAGGGGTAATTTAAATTCACTTTTTCCTTTTTTTGCCTCATCTCAAGGAAGGTGATAAGGTAAACGCTAATCACAAAAATCAGCACAATATTGAGCAAAACCAGGAATAGGTTAATGGTCAGCAGCTGGCTGATTAAGTAAAGGCCGATGAATACCGAAACCATCAGCAAAGGGACCCTGTAGGTTATTTCCATTTAATAATTAGCCCTTTAATATCTTATTAATGCTTTCCATTTGCAGAACTGCAAATGCCTTATAAAACTAACTTAGGAATCATTTAATTGGCATAAGGTCGGATTTTGGCCCTGGTAGCAAAGCGGCCTACTGCACCACATTGGTAATGTGGAGATCGTGAGTTCAAATCTCACCCAGGGCTTTTTCAATCCTGTTTAAGTGCCTTTCATTCGAAAAGCCAATCAGATTCATCCACTTTTCGAACTGTTCATGGCCATAAATCTCCAAGTAATAGGCGTTCCTACCAGGATAGTTTCTGTTTGAAACAACGAAATATTTGCCCAGTATTTTAACTAATTGGTTGATTAGAGGAACACTTACTATTTGAAGTGTGATTCTGGGATACGGTTTCGAGTAAGCTCTTCTCCTGTCAAAAAATATGCAGCCATCAGTGTCAAATATTCCTCTAATCGTTGAGAAAATTAAAGATTCATCTGAATTCATTATTTCACCGGGAATTTTTATATTTTCAGTTTTTCTCTTTTTAGGGAATTCAAAACGGTTTGTTAACATATCATATAAATTTTTTGAGTAAAATCGCATATCATTAGCATTTTTATTTTTCTTTTTAATGAGAGATCCGTCTAATCCAAACAAGGATTTTGCGTTTCGGTTAAGATATTTAAAATAAGATTTATCAAGTTCGTTATGCCCGCAAATGCCTACGATAACTCCTCTGTTTGTGTACCCATCTCCAATTAAGGCGCCAATAAACTCGCAAAGATCATTAGACAGTTCTTGATTTTCATTAATTTCCTTCCGCATCTTAAAATAAGATTTTTAAGAAATAAAAATGATTTCGGGAGTGCGTTTCCGGTGCGGGAAATGAAAAATAGCGGCAGGTCGGGGTCGCGAGTTCAATTCTCGCCAGAGGCTTTTGGGCCCCGCTCCAGGCCCCTCAGCAATTCTTAAATACCCCAATGCACTTATATTAACTGATTTTTATGGGTATTGAGGATTCACATATTGAGGATTTTGTTGCGAAGTACATTAAGGGAGATTTTGTTGTTGCTGTCGGGACAAGTTTGTTGGGGAAGGCATTCCTGAACAAACTTGCCTTTGCCGAGGCAGAGAGAGGGGTGAATATCTCAATTATCCCCACCTCGCTGGAAACCGCGGCGATTGCTTCACAACTGAAACTAAAGATTGTTTCACTCAATGAGGTGGAGATTGATGTTGCGATTGAATTTGTTGATGCCGTAGATGACAATTACAATTTCATAAAGAGGAATTCCTCCTCGCTTGTTAGGGATAAGATGATTGCCCAGAGCGCCGCAACACTTATTGTTGTCACAAAGCACGAGAATTATGTTAAAAAATTGGCCGGGAAAATCCCTTTTGAGATTGCCACTTTTGGCTACAAGCGGACACTTAACCAGCTTAACCTTTTGGGCAAGGCAAGGTTAAGGGAAATTAATGGAAAGCCCTACAAAACCGAAACAAACCACTATCTTGCAGATGTTGATGTTGATGAGATTTACTCTCCTGAAGATTTGGAATATCAGTCAAAGGAAATTCCCGGGGTACTTGAAACAGGGCTGTTTTTGGGTTATGCTGACAAGATAATCCTGTATGACAAGAATATTGAGGTTAAAAGCAGGACAGAATTTAAGCAGTAATTATTATATAGGAGAATTGTGTTAGTTGATTACAATGAAAATGGAAATAAATTTTGACAGGAAGCCTGTGCTTTTTCTGGCGGTTTTGATTATTGGATTGGCTATTGTTGGTTTGGCAGTTGCTTACACTAGCGGATGGAGCGGTGATGCGGGGAACCCGGCAACCCCTCCCGTTATTGGGCATAGTGCAGATGAGACAAATGTTTGGGTAAATGGAGCAGCAAAAACATTGCAGCAGGCTATTGATGATGGTGATTTAAGGACTTCATTAGGCACATATGTCGGTGCAACAACCCTAATCTATGACGGAATCACTATAGGGGGCTATTCTGGAGGCGATGATAAGAGTGTGCGGCACAATTTCCTGAGTCAAGGATGTGTGTGGCTGGGGATTTTGCAAACGGCAGACCGACTCAAAGGGGTTGGTATAACTCATTTGTTGACTCAGGGGTTATTAGCAGTGACTGTGAAGGTTGGACAGACAATACTGGACTCACCGCGGGAATCTATTGGGAAGACTATCCCGGAGTACGGCTTTGCTCACAGTCTGCAAGAATATTATGCTGCCAATAAAATTGCCCTCAGATAATAAACAACCTATTTAAACGTTTTTCAGTGGAATTCTTTATCGATTTAGGCCGGTGTAGCTCAGCCTGGTAGAGCGTTCGACTCATAATCGAAAGGTAGGGGGTTCAAATCCCCCCACCGGCAAACTACACGGCTATCCCTCACGGAGGACCTGAGGGCTCCGCATACACGACAGCCCCCCTACAGGGGACCTTCTCGGGTTCGCCTCGCAATTAATATATACTAGTTTGGACTTAATTGTGGCTTATGAAAAAGGCAGTTTTAGCGGGCGTATTTATTATTTTATTTCTGATAGCAGGATGCACTGATACTGAAAATCCGGAAGCTGAATGCACTGAGGAATTATGCGCAGAATTTATGCCTGGGCCACCAACGCTTGAAGAATGTGAAGAGAGCCTTGAAGTTATGATTGCTAAGGATGAGTTCCATCTGAAAGAAATGATATGGGAGAAGAGAGTTGACGTTATTGATAAATTTAAAGCAAACATGTTGATAAGTGTTTATACTTGGGCCACATCTGGCAATGTATATTTAACAAACCCTGAAAAAAACTGGGATGAAGAAATTGACTTATATTTTAAATCGATGTACGGTGTTGGTGTGCCAGGTTCGAGTCAGTTTGCAAACAGAGTCGCGAACCATTTAGCAGCCCTCTGGTCGATTGAAAACGAAGGCAATGTTAAAATTTCTAGCGAATTTGGTCCAAACGACGGGTTATCTGATTTAATTTCTGAAACCTTGGATGAACAATATCTAGAGGGCTCTTTTTTCAAATTTGCAGATCCTGATTGCGGGCCCAATAATCCAACAGCATGTTATGCGGGCTATTACATAATTATCGATGTTACCAAAATGGATCAGGGTAGATTAATGGAACTTGCTTCAATAACTGCAGAAGATAGGATATCGGGCAAAACCGTCAAAGAAGGGGCTCTTCCAAATGAAAGGATTGAAATTCTTATTCTTGATCCAACTATTGTTGAGATTGCCAAAGAGAAATAAATCTAATTTCACTACTTCTGAAATTCAAGGATTGCCAGCATTGAAATTACAAATGTAAATGTGGTAAGAACGCCCAATGGAGTGAACATTATTTCAGGAATTGAAACCCCAAAAGCAGAAAGTAATATGTAGGTAAATTCGAAAAATAATGTCAATGACACAACGTTTAATGCAAATCCAAATGTTCTCATTTCATTACCTCATGAAAATGTTGTAGAAAAATAAAATTACTATAAAGGAAAGAAACAGCATCAAAGGAACTCTGCTCTTAAGGGCAGGAACCGACTCCGCAAACCCAATAACTGCAATACGGATAATGTAACTGATCGAAAGGAATCCTCCAACCAAGAGAACAAATCCCATGGCATCTGCCCACTGGACCGAAGCCCAGAGATATACTGCCATTATAGGGATTCCCAGGATCAGCAAATCCTTCCTCACAACATAGTATGCGAGGGTCGCAAATATGAAAACCCACATTAGATTTGCTATAAAGAATTCTATCATAAATGGGATTCCCCCCTCCCAGAAAAGATGCAATATTCCCCAGAGCGCCATTTTTTCACCTATAATTTTCCTGTGAAGCCATATGTCAGCCATACTGTCTCCAGCATTACCACTGAAAAAGTTATAATAATCCCCACACTTGAAAAAAGGAAATCACTGAAAATCGGAAAGCCGATGGCAGCAGAGAACAATAGCCCGGCATATACGATTGCCGTGAACCACAACGCCTTTGAAAATGATTTCAGTATGCTCATCTTATGCCGCCGCCACTATGTTGAATATAATAAATGTTGCAAGGAAGTGAATCTCACTCATTAGGATTACGTTTTTTCCTAGTCCGGGCATTTTCTCAAAAAATCCAAGGAATGCTATTTTTGTTATATAGTAGATTCCGAGGAAGCCGCCCGCAAAAAGAATTGCATTTGCTGCAATCTCGAAATCCATCAAAGCCCATGCAAGAATAAAAAGGATTGTTGTGCCAAGGATGACTTTTTTTCCGTCTGTCGCTATGTGCACTGTCGCATAGAAAAGGAATAGCCAAAGAATATTGCCCAGAATTAGCTGGATAATCCATGCAATGTCAAGGCTAACCAGATGCGTAAGGAAATCTAAAAGCATGCTATATTAATTGCTGAACCGGAGATATTTAATATTAACTATTTAACTAAAATAGGTTAATTTACCTGTTTTATGGCATTTTTCTTCGCCATTTGTCCCAATATATTTAAAAACTGGAAATCGCTTAATTCTCAGGGTTAGATGGCAGAAACTTTACAATTGCAAAAGTCCAAAAAGAAGGAAAAATTGGGTGAATTGGCCGATTTCTGGAAGAAAATCAAGCTCAAGGACGAATCTAAAAAACTGACCATGTTTCTGGCCCTTTTGGGAGGGGCAGTTGTGGGAAGGGTTGCCTTGCAGGCAGTGCCCAGTGTTGAACCTATTATTCCTTTTGCGATTCTTGCAGGTTTGATTTTCGGGATGAAGGAAGGCTTCACTTTGGGTGGGGGCGCCTACATAATCTCGAACTTTTTCATCTGGGGATTGCAGGGGCCCTGGACAATTTTCCAGGCAATTGGAGGTGCGCTGGCAGGAGTATTAGGCGGGGCTTATGGAAAAGTGAGGAAGCCAAAACAGTTTGATTTGATTACACTTACAATTGTAGGAACTGTTATGTTTGAATTTGTAATGAATCTTACCGGGCCGCTGATGGGAATTGGCTTGTTTGTTGGATTGCTTTCAATCCCGATTTACTTTCTAACATCACTTCCCTTTACAGCAATTCACATTGCTTCAAACATTGTATTTGCAAGGTTAATGTATCCATTATTGAAACTGAGGAGGAACGAGGATGAACTCAAAATTGTTAGCGTTAGGCGTGTTGCTGGTGATGGTGACACTAACTACAGGATGTACAGAGGAAAGCCCTAGTGGGGAAATGACAACTGTTTCCATCAGCGTGGATTATTTAGGAACTGATTTGGTTAATGCATCTGTAGAAGTTGCACAGGGGAGCAATGGCCTTGATGCAATGAAAAAGGTTACTGAGGTACAGTACCAGGATTCGGCTTACGGTGCATTTGTGCAGGGAATTGGAGGAGTGGAAAGTGATGATTTCTATTACTGGGCGCTTTATGTGAACGGGAGTTATGCGGATAGGGCGATTGACCAGTATGAAATGGAAGAGGGAATGGAAATCCTCTGGAAATTCGAGGAAATCCAGGCTTTCCCAGTAGGTTAGTTACCTGTTCCTGATGAGCACGTCTTCAGTAATCAGTACAGTCTGATGCCCACTCATAAACTCGGTTTCAAGTTTCCTGCCATCCATGTGCCATGAATTTGCGATAACATCCCTTACATAATCGCGCCTGTTAAGGGCGCCCTCAACCGAGCCCTTCGCTTTTAATTCCTTGCTAAGGTTCCCCATTCCCCAGCGAAATGCTGAAAGGGCAAGCGCGAGCTGTATTTCCTCGGGAAGTTCCTGGTATTTCTTTTCCTCCTTCACAAATTTTAATTTTCTGCCAGAAAGCCCTTTCCTTTGGAGGTCGAGATATCCGCACACGGCCTTTACATTCTCCCTTACGTTGTGAAGGTCGCCTGGCTTAATCCCGGCCTCCTTCGCAGCCTCATCCTTGAGCTGGCCTATTCCCTTTGCGCCTGCGGAGGAAACCACATAAGGGTCGCCGCTGCTCTCGAAGCAGACTATGCATTTTATGAAATTCGGGCGGTAACCTTTTTTTGTGGCCTCTTCCTCAATGGCAGTGTGAATCCACTTCGGTAGTTTGAGGACAGGAATTGTTTTCTCTTTCTTTCCGCGCACTATAAAAGTTACTTTCGTCTTCTCATTGAGTTCCATCACCTTTACTTTCTCAAGATGGCGAACGGATTTTGAGGGCTCAAGAATGGTTGCGTTCTCATACCTTTTCCTGAAATCCTCAATCTTTGCCCTTTTAGCCGCCGCATTCGCGGCCTCGGCAGTCAGTCTTTTTCTTCGCAGATAGTATTTCCTTCCGCCAACGCCCAGGCCAACTGTACCACCGGCAAGCCCCAATCTCCCCAAAAAGCCAAAAAACCTTCGCCTGGTTATTTCCGGCTGCTTTTTTTTTGCAGGCATAAAAATCATTTCTCAGAACTCATAATCTTCGTCATTGTACCCGAAGGGTACTCCGCACTCAGCCTGTTCATCATCAATTGATAAGATTTAAGTAGTTATCCTATTTAAAATTAATTTGCGGATTCTTGCCCAATTGGCTGCCCCGATAGTCTAGAAACCTTTTTTAAAAAGGTTTACCAAAAAATTGACTATCGGTGCTTTATCGGCATTATGCCCCGATAGTCTAGCCCGGTCAAGGACACAGCCCTCTCAAGGCTGAAACCCGGGTTCAAATCCCGGTCGGGGCATAGGAGAAAAGTTCAGTGCCCTGACTAGCCTTTATATTGTTCAAAGGCAGGGATTAAAATATGGCTGAACTAGTCTCCATCCATCAGAAATATGAAGACGTTAATGCGGAATTTAACAGGATTGGGAAGACTCTTTCTTCCCATAATTCCGCCCTTCTTCACAACTTTTATGAAAAGCATTACCTGAAGGAAGGGCTGAGCAAATCCCGGGCGATTAAATCCCTTATTACCCTCCGAAAATTTGCCGAATTCACGGGCAAGCCGTTGGACAAAATAACTGAAAAGCAGATTGAGGCATACAACATTAAGCTGGTTAAGGATGACAAGAGCCTGTTTACGATAAGCGATTACAAGAAAATAATCAAATGCTGGCTGCGCTTTTTGGGGGCGAAGAAAAACTGGAACCTTATAAATTCAAGGGAATTGAAGTGCAAGAATCCCTATGGAAATGGGCACGCATTACTGCCTTCTGACCTTCCTTCTGATGAAGAGGTTTTGCAGATATTCAGCCTTGCGAGCTCCCGGTTGCGCTGTGTTCTGTCCTTATGTGAGGGAGCGGGATTCCGGATTAGCGAGGCAGCCACAATGAGAATAAAAGACCTGAAATGGAATGAAGATGGCTCTGTCCATGCAACCGCCCGGCAGAGCAAGAGCCAGCAAAAGACTGTTTTAGTGCGGCCCGATTTGGCTTATTATATCAAGGCATGGCTTAATACCTTGCCAGAAAATAATGAGGATTTCCTCCTTTTTGCCGACCCAAAGAAGCCTAACCAACCCATTCAGTATGCCACCATAAACAAAGAACTGAAGAAGATTGGCGAACAGTTGGGCTTGAGGAAAAAAAGAAAAATGGGTTTTCATGCCTTTCGGCACAGGCACGCCACTTGGGCATTGGGGCATATGAACCCAATAATGGCTAAACTTCGAATTTGGAATAATAAAACGACAAGGATGGATGGGGTTTATGGGGCCTTCTCCAACGAGCAGGTTGATGAGGAATTTCGTAAGGCTAATGGGGATGTTGTTGTCGATAAACCGAGGGACGTGATGAAGGAAAATAACCAGATTTGTTTTAAATGCAAGGTCGCATATCCCGGCCATGTAAAAGTATGCCCAATTTGTTCTCGGTCATTGGATGTGGAGAAAATGATTAATGAGAAGGAAGAAGCAGAACGAGTGCAGGTTGACCAACTAGTCAGGATAATTGACGCTTTGCTGGACGAGCGATTAGGGAAGGACAACGGAAAACTGAAGACAATTCCAATTTTAGCCAGCCTGAAAAAACAAGGTTTATAAATTTGAAAAAGCATTAATTATATTGTAGCACTGATTTTTGCTTCTGAAATGGTTGAAATGGTGACTTGGTTATCATTTCCAACTGAGGAATTCAGGAAAATTGAGGAATTGCTTGAGGAGGTTCGTAGGGTGCCCATAAAGCGCTACGAAATAAGAATTCCTCACAGGTTACTGAGGGGTAGATAAACTGCCCTCCAATCCAATTTTAAGGACTTTTGGTCAGAAAATAATCTGAAGAGTTAGCATCCCTTGAAAGAAATGGGGAGTGAGGAGAAATATATGAATCAAAAAGGACAACAAGTTTCAGCTATTGCTGTTTTTGGTGTTGTTGGTGCCATATTAGGCGCACTTTTTCCAATATTTGGGGCAAATACGCCAATAATCGGTTTGGTGGTCGGACTTATAGTTGGTTATTTCATAGAACGGTGATTATTTGGATTTAAAATCAGCCTATATTGGGGTTTTTCTTATTGTAATTGTCATAACTATTTTATTTAGAAAATTTATTTTGAAAAAAGGTTTAAATCACACTTTCTATTTTGCGGTGATTATAGGAACTTTTGCAG
>JBDRHK010000082.1:0-2029 GCA_043816965.1 Candidatus Iainarchaeum sp.
AACACTATTCTCTGTAACATATTCCCTCTGGAAAACAATCGCCTCATAGGCTGAAATGAAAGGGCTGTAAATCAGCGGTTTCCCCCTCACAAAGCACAGTACTTTCGCAAGAACCATATCAAAATTCCCAGGATAGGAAACCACAACGGCATCGAAATTACTCTGGCGGAAGAATTTCACAATCAATTTCGGAATCGAAAGTAAGTAGAGCAGGGAAAGTGTGATTATTGATTTTACCCCAACCAGATTCTCCTTTTTGTTCCTGTCAAAATTCCACATTTCCTCATGGCACTCAGCCACTTCCACACCGATCTGCCTCAGTCCGTTTATCTTTCCCTTGTTGAACTGCCACTGCCTGTCATAGCTCCCAAAAAACAGAACCTTCATCCAAAAACCTTTCCTCACTTCTCAAACCTTTTCTTCCTCATTTCATACAGAATTTCTTCCTGAATCCTTCTCTGCCTGTAGTTCATATCCGCAATCAGCGCAAGGATAAGTAGTATAAAACCACCCAGGATGAAAAGGACTGAAACAAGGATCAGGGAAGTAAATGGAAAGGTCTGCCCTGTATCCAGCCATCTTAAAAAAAGCCAGATCAAAAGAACAGAACCAAAAACAGAACTCGCAACTCCCATTGAGCCGAAAAACTTGAGCGGTTTGTAATCGCGAATACTTCTAACAATAATTATCAATGCCCTTGTTGCATAACTCCACCAATTTTTCACCATCCTTGATTTTCCTTCCCTTTCCCCTTTCACTTTGCAGGGAATCTCAACAATTCTCATCCCCTTGAAAACCAAATCCAAAAAAGTTTCCTGGGTGTATGTGAATTTTCCGAAGAGGTTCATCCTCAGCGCGGCCTCTCTCGAGTAGGCGCGGAATCCACATTGGGTATCTGTAAATTTGCTCCTTGTTAACCAGTTAATCAGCGAAGTAAAAATTCCATTACCGAACTTTTTCAGGGCAGGCATTTCCGGCACAAATTCCTTCTTCCCAAATCTGGTGCAGGTAACCATCTCTGCTTCATCATCAACAATTGGCCTAATCAATTTTGGAATATCATTAGAATCAAACTGCCCATCGGCATCAATATTCACAATAATGTCTGCTCCCATCTCAAGCGCAGAATTAATCCCAGTGCGGAAGGCAACACCCAATCCCTTATTGTCGCTGTGCCTGACAACCCTGTCAGCGCCTGCCTTTTCCGCAGTTTCTTTAGTTTTGTCAGTGCTCCCATCATCAATTACAAGAATCCTTACTTCCTTTGCTCCCTGAACCTTTCTCGGAATTCCCTTAACTACCTTGCCAATAGTTTTTTCCTCATTCAAGGCAGGAACCATCACAACCAAAACTGGATTTTTCAATAAAGTCACCTGAATTAAAATGAATTAAGCGATATTTAAACCTATTTAAGAAAATAAGCCAAATTCCCCAAATAATTGCGTTTTCCGGGCTTTAAAGGCTTTTGGTTCAATGCTAGGTGGTGAAATAGAGGGTTCCTTCGCCGGAGCTGGCGACTGTTTTTGTGGTGGGAACACCCTCCCTCTCAATTGTAATATTATAAACAGTATTCGGCTCCAAATCAGAAACTAAATTTTTAATTCCTGATAAATCGGTTTCGAATGTGTAATCTGCCCCTGAAACCTGTCCGTTTTTGCCGAACATTGTTACCCAGGGGTTTCCGGATTTTTCAATAAGCGCACCAACAAGTGTTCCTCCATCGATTGCTGCTGTTGGGAACATAGTTCCAGATGAAGAGGTTGGGTAAAGCACGTGGAGGAAGTTGTCGGACTCTGATGCGTTTTGGGGGGAGACTTCAATTCTCCATTTGCCGTAAACATCTATTGCATCCACACTGAATTGGGAGTATTCTATAATGCGATTTGAACCTGCAGCATAGAATTCGTAAGAGCCAGTAGTGTTATGGTTTCCTGATGCGTCCTTGCCTCCGATTTTTGTGATTTTTGATTCTGACGGAAACAATGTGTTAACATAAAGCTTGCTGTTTCCCTGTGAAACTGAAATTACT
>JBDRHK010000083.1:0-9268 GCA_043816965.1 Candidatus Iainarchaeum sp.
AGCGCAAACCAGGTTCATCGCGGCATCACTGCTCCCCCTGTCAGAACTCCTCTGTGCCCCGGTAAAAATCACCGGAACAGGGCAGTTTTCCAAAACAAAAGCCATCGCCGCCGAGGCAACAGCAAGGTTATCGGTTCCCATCCCGATAATAATTCCCTCAATCCCTTTTTTCACTTCCTTCTCAACAGATTTCCCAATAATTTCAAAATGCTTAAACCTAAGGTCATCGCTCCACATATTGCTGATAAGTTTTGAATTGAAATTAGCAATCCCCCCAAGCTCAGGGAACATTGTAAGCAAATCCGCGGGCTCGAATGAGGAGTAAACAGCTCCCGACCTGTAATCAACCCTGCTTGCAATCGTTCCTCCAGTATGCAGGATTGAAATTGTAGGGAGAGAGGGATTCTTTTTCAGTTCCTTCACTCCAGCCTTACCAACCTTTTTCCCGCCAGGCAGTTTCTTTACTGATTTGATTTTTGAAAGATTAACCCCGGTATTATAGCCTGTGTTTAATTTCAGAACAAGAATTTCCTTATCTTTTGAGGGCAAAATATTCCCGGTTAATTTCTGCCCCTCCTCAGAAATCTCCACCAAATCCCCCTCCCTGAGGGAATGCTTTTTGAGGAACTGCGAAAGGCCCATTTTAACCACTAAAATTAGGTGAAAAAGGGTTTTAAATGATTAGTTGGCAGCAAGGGCTAAATCCGCTTATGCTTCGGGTAAAAACTCATCCCTTTCCCCAATTTCCTTAAGAATTTTTCTTGAATGCCTGATTTCCGACTTTTTTCCTCTTCTTGCCCCCTTGCCTATTTCGGATTCTTGGTCGAATAAAAACAATTTTTCTTCCCTTCCATCATAATAGTTGCGCCTCTGGTGTGACCTTGCATGGACAATCCAGCCATTATTGGGATGATATTCAGCTGATGTTACCCCATAATATTTCTCAGGAGTCTTCGCCCCCCGATTAACTTTTTTCCAGAATGCCTTGTGAAAATCCCCTCTTGTTTCCATGAAAAGTTTTTCGATTTCGTGATTATTGAGCCCACCGGCAAAATAACTTATAGTTCTATTTTTTGTGTCCACAACCAAATGCTGTACATTTTTAGATGCCTCGGGAAGTTGTCTGGCACCCCATGTGTGTGATGCGGTGTTGTAATGATACAAAACCTTTGAGCCTTTTCTTAAAGCGGCGTCAATAGGAAATTTGGGATATTGTCTCTCCTTTGCCCTAAAATCAAGCCTGATATGTGCATCAGGATGCCGCCTCTCCTCCTCCAATTTTGAGGGGTCTGCCCTTTCGGCATGCGCAAATAATTCCTCAGGATAGTTGAAAGCAATCGGCAAAGAGCGCCTATGTTCTGATTCAATGTGGGTTTCAAACATCCGACTGGCTTCATCAGGATATCTTCGCCCATAGTATGTGGATTTTCGATATCGGCTCTTTACGGACTTCGAACGTAATTTTCTGGCAGATTTGAGCAATTTGCCCGCCCCCGCCAGTCCAGCTATTATAGGCATATATAAATTAAATTCAAAGTATTTAATAGCAATTCGCTCATTAAAAATAGCCCTTTTTTCCCTCCTCTGAGCAAGCCTTAAATATATTTACTCCCTATTCTTATCATCCAATAAACAGCTTAGGGGGTTGGATTTTGCATCTTGAAGAGCATCTGAAAAGCGTGGATAAGGATATTGCGCACCTGGTTAATTTGGTTGCGGAAAAGGCAAAGGAGATACAATGGGGCTTCCTTTCCCATAATTTTTCAGCAGGGACCGAGAATATTTACGGTGAGGAGCAGCTGGAAATGGACAAATGGGCTGACAGGGTACTTTTTGACGCGTTTGAGGAATGCGGACTGGTGAGAAATGTTGCTTCAGAAGAACAGGCAGAAATCCAGGAAATTGTTAAATCTGAAGGCAGCTGGGGCATAACTCTCGACCCCCTTGACGGGGTTTCCTGCGTGGAAACCAATCTGGCTGTTGGAACAATTGTGGGGATGTTCAATGAGGGAAATGTTATGGAAAAAGGCAGCAAGATGGATGCCGCCTGCTACATTCTTTATGGGCCATTAACCACACTGGTTTACACCGCAAAGGAAGGGGTGCATGAATTCGTGCTTAACAAGGACGGGGATTTTGTCCTGCGCAAAGAAAATATCATGATGCCTGAGGGGAATATTTATGGTTCAGGTGGTTTGAATAAGGACTGGACACCGGAACATGGGAAATACATTAAGGATTTGGAAAGGCAGGGCTACAAATTAAGGTACAGCGGGTCATTTGCCGCGGATTTCCACCAGGTCCTCTATAAGGGGGGGGTTTTTACCTATCCTGCGCTCAAGGAAAAGCCAAATGGGAAACTCCGCCTGCTGTTTGAATGCAATCCGATGAGTTTCATTGCAAAAGAGGCAGGGGGAGACTCAACCAATGGGCACAAAAGCATTCTTTCAATTAAGCCAGAGAAACTGGATCACCGTGTTCCTATTTATGTTGGCTCAAAGGGCGCAATTGAATTAGCTGAAAAATATATCGGAGGGAAAAAATGACAGAACCAATTTCAGGGAGCAGATTGTTCAATGCATTGAAGGATGAGGAGACAATAATTATGGCATGCAACACCCGAACAACAGTGGGCGTTGTGAAAGGGATATTCCGCGCGGCAAAGGAACTGGATGCCGCGGTTATTATGGAGCTGGCGAAATCCGAAAGCGATTTGAACGGCGGCTACACAGGAATAACCCCGGAGATGTACGGCAAGGAAACAAGGAAATATTCCTCAGAGATTGGGTTTGACTGCTGGGCGCTGCACGCCGACCATATTACGATGAAAAAGGGAACTCCTGAAGAAATTGAGGAAACAAAAAAGCTGATTGAGGCACAGGTAAATGCAGGATACACTTCCTTTGCAATAGACGCCTCTTTCCTTTTCAATGAGGAGGGGGCAACTGTTGAGGAACAACTGGCTGAAAATATTAGGGTTACAATTGAACTCGCAAAATTCATTGAGGAAAAGATGGGCGAAAAAGAATTTGGCCTTGAGTGCGAGGTTGGGGAGATAGGAAAAAAAGATTCTGATGGAAGAATTTTGACCAAACCTGAGGAGGCTGTTGCTTTTGTAAAGGCGCTGGAAGCGGCAGGGGTAAGGCCGCATGGAATCGCGATTGCAAACGGTTCTGCGCATGGCAACACTTATGATGCCGAGGGAAAACTCATTGAGCAGGTTTCAATCGACATTCCGCAAACAATTAAGGTGGCAGAAGCCCTCAGGGGAGAGGATTCCAATGTAAGGGTTGTCCAGCATGGCATAACCGGCACGCCGATTGAATTGATTGCCTCAAAATTCCCGAAAAAGGCAATAATTAAGGGAAATGTCGGCACAGAATGGCAGAATGTTGTGTGGAGCGTTTTAGAGGAAAAGGAGCCTGAGTTATATAAGGAAATTTTTGACTGGACAATGGGAAAATACAGGGAGGAGGCTGAGGGAAAGGGAATGAAATCCGATGTGGAAATCTTTGGGAAATATTCCAAAAAGGCATGGAAACCCTTCTATGATAAAATCCACTCCTTGAAACCGGAAACAGTAAAAGCAATTGAGGAAAAGGCCTACTCTCGCGCAAAGGAATTCTTCGAGGCATTTGGGGCAGTAGGTTCAGGGGAAAAGGTTCGGAATTATAAGGGTTGAATTCAGCATTTATTATAATTCCCGCTGCGCCATTGACTAACGCATCTCTTTATGGTTGCGATATACCTATCGGTGTCGTTCTCACTTGGAGGGGCATAAATTGGAAGTATTTCATCAGGAGTATTTGCGTAATTAGTGGCTGCGTTTTTAATAAAACGTTCATCGATATAACAGTAAAAATGTTCAGCACTTCCGTTCCAAGAATTGTAGCCACATAATCCATTAGAGGGGCGAACAAAATCGCAATATTGGTTACATCTGCAATTTTCATAACAAATGTTTCCAATAGCCTTATGCTGATCATATTGATCCGCAGTACCCATTGTAGATTCCATCAAATAATGCCCGAGTAGGAAAACAACGTCTATATTGTATTTATTACCCAAACTTACAAACAAATCACCCTGCCCCTGTGCGGGAGAATTGTAACTTGCAAGTATTGAATTAACTTGAGAAGCAGATAATGTCGGAGATTGGTTGTAATCAAATTCCTTGGAACTTACAACCGGCTGACACGCACCATTCACACACTCCTGCCCAGTTGGACAAGGAACACCCTCGCATGGATCAGTTCCCGCCTTACAAACTCCTGATTGGCAAATCATATCTGTTCCGCAAGAAGTTCCGTCAACCTCGTATGGATGACTACAAACTCCTGCAGAACAGCTATCAACAGTACATATCTTTCCATCATCGCAAGGCACGCCCTCACAAGAAGTATCAACACAAACAGAGCCATCCTCAATTAAAATTGCGTGCAGCTTATCCCCGACATCAAGCTCAACGCCCTTCTTCTTCCACGCATAGCTGCACTCATATCCGGCGTCACATCCTGTGCAGAAATACTTGCTTTTGCAGCTGACTATCCCATCTTCCTCAACCGGGAAAACATTCCCGATTTCGGCGGTTTTGCAGTTCACATTAATTACCGCGCCAGTCGCATCAAACTCAATCCTCCTGAAATCAAAACCAGCATCAACAGCGGAACTTCTCACCTCAACAGCATAATGGCCGTTTTCCATAATCCCAAGATTGAAATTAATCCGCCCTGTTTCCCCGGGTTCCAGATCATCAATAATATTTTCCTCAAGTTCTGAATAAAGGTATTCAACCCAATCACCCCCCTCCTTATGCCTGGAGTAAATCTTTGCCTTGCTCGAAACACCAAACGCGCTTATTTCCCCTGTATTTTTAACTTCCAGTGAAAGAACCCCCACCCCCTTGCTTAGGTCAATCTCCCCCCCAAGATCAATCTCCCCGAATTCAACCTGTGCAGGCTCCTCCCCAAAATAAATTTTGCAGGCATAAATGCTTCTGGTCTTTTCGCAGCGGAAGCTTGTTTTGATATATTTCGCTTCCTTAAAATAAATGCTCCTGTCATCCCATCTCAATGTCTCCTCCCTGCAGATTTCAGGGGAATTGCACTGGAAAACAACACCCATTTCGGGAGTATCAAAAATCTCCTCGGCCTTGAATCCACTTCCCCCGCTGAAAAGAATCTCATCAGTAAGTCCCTTCCCCTCATTTATTCTCGCATAATTCAGGCCATTGCCCATTTTATCCAGCGCCTTTTCTTCAGGGAAAAAGAAAGGGAGAATATATGCGAAAAGCATCCAGATAAGGACAACCGCAATAACTCCATAAATAACAAGCTTAAATGAGGAAAATTCCATTCATTTCCGCCTCCTTTTTTTCGGGAAAAAGAGGGTGTGAACCTCCCAAAGGAGAAGTTTCCTGAACACATATGAGACAATGAAAATGGTAAGCATGAGGTAAATGAACATTTCCAAATTCCCTGCCCCAATATAGAAACTTTTCCAGTCCTCAATGAAGAATTGAAGGTTAAGCATGACAAAAGCAACCAATCCAAGGGTTAGGAGGAATAGGCTAACCCTCTCCAGCGTAATAAGCCATTTCTGCATAAAAACCATTAGAATAATATATTAGGTACTATAATACTTTATTGGAGGGAAGATATATGAGCCCATATAATCCATTTAGAGCAAGAGAAGTATTGAAAAAAACTGTTCAAGAAAAACTGCCTGAGGCAATCAGAAAGAGAAAAGAAGCAGAAAAGAAAGCAGAAAAGAGAGTAACCCATCAACCTAGAAAATAAACAACTCATCAATAGTTGTTTTCAGTGCCTTTGCAACATCATGGGCGAGTTTGAGGGAAGGGTTGTATTTCCCCTTCTCGAGAAATACTATTGTTTCCCTTCTCACCCCCGCCTTTTTCGCAAGGTCTTCCTGCGTTAAATTATGCCTTGCCCTTAGCTCCTTAATTTTTGTTTTCATCTCACTTACCCACCTTTTGGTAGTAGAACAGGGAAATCAGGCATACCAAAAGGCCGCCCCCGAACAGCACCACAAACGCGGCTTTAAGCAGCTCCAAATCGTTTGTCAGGTATAGGTAAGCCAATGATACAGAGCCAAAAAGCATTGCAAAAAGGAAAGCATTTCTTGACGCCCTGCCGATGTTTGCCTCAAGCATCTCATCACTTATTTTGTATACTGAAAAGAAAGAGATGAATCCAAGGAATCCCAGAAATCCTATCTTCCACTCAATAAAGAACAGCAGGCTCAACAGGGACAAAAAGCCCAGATACCAAAATGCACTCTTCATTTCTTCACCTCCGCGTTATTCATTTCAAACATATTGTTATTAATTTCTAACACCATGTTAGATATATGTAACAAGTTGTATTTAAAGCTTTCGGTTGCCAGAATTTGCCCGACTGCAAACTGTTAAATAGTGGTTAAGCAGAATTCCATCAGGTGAGAAGATTCCCAAGAGGCCACTTAAATCCTCAGAATTAAAACGGTTAAAAGAATTACAGAAAAAAAAAAGAAAAAAGGAAATTAGGCTCGCGCCAAAAAGAGGAACACGACAAATTACTCAGAAGGCACAATAGCCGACTCCGTTGGTAAAAAAGTTAAAACTTTGTTTTCCATTGATTAGTCATCAATCTGCACATGCTTCTGGAGCCTGTACATATCCTGAATTTCTTTCACAGAAGTCGCTTCCTCAGGCTTTTTAGTCCTGTCAGAAATCAGCCTCGGAAACCTCAGCGCATACCCGTCCCCATCTTCCTTTCCGGCAGTATGATTAGGGCTTCTCGTAATCTCATCAGCACGAACCTCAATCACATACTTAGGCTCAACCCAAATATCAGGCTCAATCCCTGAATCAACGCGCGCAGGCTTTTTCGCGGAGGAAATTTTGCCCAGCATCTTCTCCAGTTCAACCATCTTATCCTCACTCATTCCTGTTCCAACTTTCGCAATTGATTTGAACTTATCCTCCTCCTCATCATAAACAGCAGTAAGCAGTCCACCCAAACCAAACTGCACCCTCTTTCCCCTCCCCTTGAAATACCCGATAATAACAACATCAACTGAATCGCTCAATTCACCTTTATAACTCCTCTTCAATTTAATCCAGGCAAACTTCCTCGCGCCAGCAATATACTTCGCCTTCAAATCCTTCGCAATTATTCCCTCAAGCCCTTTCTCAATGCTGGTTTCAAAATACTCATCAATCTCTTTTGGATTATCGGAAACAATTCCATCAGTTAACTCAATCACATCCCCTTTCTTAATCAGTTTTTTCAGCGCAGCCCTTCTCTTCTCAAAAGGCTCATCCATCATATTCTTCCCGTCAACCATCATAACATCAAAAACAAATAATCTCAGCGGGAATTCTTTCGCCTTTGCCCCAATATCGTACTTCCTTTTCCTTTGAATCGTAACCTGGAAAGGAAAGTATTGCCCTGTTTGCTCATCAAGTGCTAGTGCTTCCCCTTCAATAATCGCACTCTTTGCATTAATCTGCCTCTTCGCCCCTTCAACAATTTCCGGGAACATATGTGTCATATTTTCCGACTGGCGTGAAAAAATAGTAACCTCATTCCCTTTCTTATGAATCTGAAACCTAAAACCATCATACTTTGCCTCAACCAAACATTTCCCAATTTTCTCAACAATCTTTTCCGCACTCTCCAGCCTTTCCGCAAGTGTTGGGCGAATTGGAATTCCGGAAGTAATTTCCACTTTCTCCAATCCTGCCAATCCCGTCTCCTTCAAAATCCTCGCAATCTCCCCCAGATCAGAATGGATGTTATATTTCTCCTCAATCATTGCCCTCACACGGAATTTGATTTTCCTGTCCAGTTCCTCTTTCCTCTTTTCCTCTTTCTTCTCCTTAAGCCCAGATTCCAGCTCGGCAATAATTTTCTTATCCTTCCTTAATTCATCACTCAAATTAATCGCAAACGCATCCATTATTGTTGGGTCCCCAATTCCCAGCCGCATATTCCCTTCAGGAATCCTCGCAATAAACTTTGCCTCAACAGGCGAAGCAGAATTCAAAAGCTCGGCAAACAACTTTATTTTAAGCTGCTGCGAGCCCCCTCCCTCAACAGTAGCAATTTTATAAAAATTCGCAAAAACCTTCTCAACATCCAGTTTCGAACTGAAAAGCGCCTGCTGCTTCTTGTTCCCTGCCAGTTTCTCAGCAACCAGCCCCAAATCCCCCAGTTCCTTGTACTGTTTCTCAACATCCTCTTTGGAGTAGCCATTTGCCTTTGCAATCCCTTCAGCAATTAAACTCTCCCCCATTCCTGATTCCAAACCAACATATGCCGCACTCAGTTCCCCCTGGGACAAATAGATGATTTTCCCAATCTCATCAGCCTTTGCCTCAGCAAACAATTCCGCCAAATGATCGGTCATTTCCAAGCGAGAGGAAGCAGTCTCAATTCTCTGGAAGTAATCTGCCAGTTTCTTGAAGTCCATATTTACACTACTCATTCAATCCTTATTTTTATTTCTTTCTTGTTCTCAGGTATTAACTTTATTTTCTCGCCCTTTTTAAGATTGTAATATTGCACCAAATCAGAGGGTAGGGTCAAAGCAAGACTTCTTCCGGCATTGATTATCGGTCTCCGGAAAACAAATTTTGTGTTTATCTGTTCACTTAGTTCTTCCATCAGCTCACTGGTTGCAAATTCCTCCTTACAATTCGTGCATTTGTAATAAGGGGAATCTTTAATTGTTATCTTGCCACCATCTATCTTCAATTCCTCAAATTTCAGAACTGCCTTTCCATCGCAAAGATGGCATTTTATTTCCTTCTCCATTTTTCAACCTCCTTCTCATTTGCTTCCCAAAGGGTCAGGACATGAATAAATTTTTTTGTCTCAATTTTGACCGCAGTTAATATTTCACCCTGAACCTTGAAAATTGTCTTAAACCTGTTTTTCCCCTCTGCTACCTTTACTTCCTGCTTTTTTACAGCGAGTTCAATCTCTCCATAGTTCAGGCCATGTTTTGCCGCCCTCTCTGCAAACCTCTGTTTTGCATGTTTGCTCCATCGGATTAACATAATTATTATGGGCAAAGAAGTATTTAAATATTAATATCATGTACTAATTTGGTAATACCATTTAATTCCATACTTAATTATTGAACCGATAATTTAAAGGTATTTCAGCCCCAAAATCACCTTTTTAAACCATTAACAACCCAATTAATTAGTTTCTGCTGCTTTTTGGGGCGGTAGTATAGTCTGGTCCAGTATTCGCGCTTT
>JBDRHK010000084.1:0-6726 GCA_043816965.1 Candidatus Iainarchaeum sp.
AGCGCAAAATAATAGGCGGGCTGCGGGCGGAGCATGGGGCGGACACAATGGGCATCGTGAACACGATGCTTGCCACCTGGAAACAACAAGAAAAACCCCTATTCCAGACCCTCAAAACAGCCATAAGTTGTTAGCAGATACTTTGGGACAAAAAGCTTATAAGAAGCATAATACAATATTAATCTAATTCAATTAATCTGTTATTTTGAGGGGTTGGCATGAAATTGGCGAGAGGGGGGATTACCTTCCCAAAAGGATTCTATGCGATAGGGAAAAAGGCAGGCATTAAGGCAAGGAAGAAAGACCTCTGCGTTATCTATTCAGACAACCTGGCAAATGCTGCCGGCTGTTTTACCACAAACACAGTTAAAGCCCCCCCGGTAATAGTTTCAATAGGCAAACTCAAAAATGGCAAAGCACAGGCAGTTGTTGTGAATAGCGGCTGTGCAAACGCATGTACTGGAAAAAGGGGGCTTAAGGACGCAGAGAAAACCGTCGAACTAACCGCAAAGGAGCTTGGTGTTGAGCAGGAAAATGTCGTGGTTGCTTCAACAGGCCTTATAGGTTCATATCTGCCCATGGACAAGGTCAAGCGTGCGCTTACCGGCATACAAAAGCAACTGGGGAGGAGTGAATTCCATTCGCGCAGTGCTGCGGATTCTATAATGACAACCGATACAAAAAGGAAAGAGATTGCATTAAATGTCAATGGCATTAGGTTTGGGGCAATGGCAAAGGGTTCAGGCATGATAAAACCGGACATGGCCACCATGCTCTGTTTTATCACAACTGATGCCGTGGCTCCGGCAAAGATATGCGGCAAAGCGCTTAAGGTCGCGGTTGCAAAAACATTCAACATGGTCTCAGTGGATGGGGACATGAGTACCAACGATGCAGTTGTGCTGCTTGCAAATGGCGCAAGTGGCAGGGCATTGCCTGAAAAAAAGTTTAGGCAGGCAATTGAGTTTATATGTGAGAATATGGCAAAGAAGATTGCTGCCGACGGCGAGGGCGCAACTAAGATTATGGAAGTGAATGTGATTAATGCCAAGTCTGAGAAAAGCGCAAAAGAATTGGCTTTGGCAGTTGTGGATTCCTCCCTTGTCAAAAGCGCACTCTTTGGCGAGGACCCAAACTGGGGCAGGATAATGTCCTCAATAGGCTCCACAAAGGAATCATTTGACCCAAATAAAGTGGATATCTTTTTCGGGAAGGTTGCGGCAGTAAAAAAAGGTGTGGAGGCCAAGAGCAGCAAGAAAAATCTGGAAAGGGCCCTTACGGGAAAGGAGATTAAAATAACCATCAATTTAAACAATGGCACAAAACAGGCAAAGGCATGGGGCTGTGACCTTACATATAAATATGTGGAGATTAATGCAGACTATCACACCTGAAGGTGAGAATATGGATTCTGAACAATTAATTGATTTGGAGAAGGAGGTTATTATGCAGAGTTATGGCCGCATCCCCATAGTTCTGGAGAGGGGAAATGGCTGCTGGGTCTGGGATAAGCATGGGAAAAAATATCTTGACCTTGTTGGGGCATTGGCCACCTGCAGTATTGGTTATTCAAACCCGGAGCATGTTAAAGCGATTTGTGAACAGGCAAAGAAGATGATAAACGCAACAAACCTTTATTACACTGAACCACAAATCCTTCTTGCGGAAAGATTGCAGGAATTGAGCGGTTTGGGAAAATGTTTCTTTGCAAATTCGGGGAGTGAGGCAGTTGAGGTTGCGATAAAGCTTGCCAGAAAGGCCACAGGCAAAACAGGGATTGTTGCAGCGGAACAGGCATTCCATGGAAGGACTATGGCCGCATTGGCAGCAACATGGAAGAAAAACTACAAGGATTACTGTGCGCCACATGTGCCCGGTTTTAAGCACATCCCATATAATAACGCTGCAGCGCTGAGTAATGCGATTGATAATGATACTGCGGCATTCATTGTTGAGCCTATACAGGGGGAATCCGGCATTATATTGCCGGATAAGGGCTATCTTAAGGAGATACGCGAAATCTGCTCGGAAAAAGGCATTTTAATGGTTGTGGATGAGGTTCAAACAGGTGCCGCGCGCACAGGAAAATTTTTTGCGTTTCAGCACGAGGGCATAAAGCCAGATATAGTGACATTGGCAAAGGGCATTGGAAATGGCGTCAGTATAGGGGTAACGATTGCCGCAAAAGGAATTGATTTTGAGAAAGGGCAGCAAGGCTCAACCTTTGGGGGAAATCCTATTGCATGCAGCGCATCTTTGGCGACAATTGATTATATTGAAAAAAAGAATCTTGCGGAAAATGCGAAAAAGCAGGGCGACTATATCCTCAAAGAATTTAATGGGTTTAAGAAAGAGTGTCCGGCAATTAAAGAGGTGCGGGGAAAGGGGCTTATGGTCGGAATTGAAATTAATGGTGAAGCAAAGGAGATTGTTGATAAGTGCAGAAGCAAAGGCATTTTGGTAAATGCTGCAACACCCTCCACTGTAAGGCTTTTGCCGCCTTTGATTATTACGGCGAAAGAGATTGATTTGGGGCTTGCGGCAATTAAAAGTGTGTTGAAAGAGAGTGCATGAGATGGGCATTGCAAAGGTCGGCATAGTGGGAGCAAGCGGCTTTACAGGAAAGGGCCTTATTGAGATTCTGCTAGGCCATGGCGGCATTGAATTGCAGGTACTGAATTCAGCCACTTATTCGGGAAAAAATATATCGGACCTTTACGCGGAATTTACCGGCTCCGGTCTGGAATTCACAAATTATTCCGTAGATGAACTCAAAAACATGGGCCTTGATTTGGTTTTCCTGGCAATGCCCGACGGCGAGGCACAAAAGATAGCCCCAAAGCTGCTTGAAAAAGGAATTAGGGTAATAGACCTAAGCAAGGACTACCGTTTTTCAAAGGAAGCTGCGTATGGCCTGCCTGAACTCTTTGCAGATAAGATTAAGGGCGCAAACCTTGTTGCAAACCCTGGCTGTTATGCAACTGCCTGCCTTCTTGCGGCAAAACCGCTGGATAAACTGGGGGGAGTAAAACACTTTATATTTGACTGCAAGAGTGGTGTAAGTGGAGCGGGAAAAACACCCACCAACACAAATAACCTAAACTTCCTTGCAGAAAACATCTTTGCCTACAATCTTACAAAGCACAAGCATGTTGCAGAAATACAGCAGTTCCTTGATGCAAAGGTCTCTTTTACACCGCATGTTCTGCCAATAATGCGCGGCATAATGTGCACTATGCACGTGCTGCTGGAAAAAAAGGTTGAAGAAAAGGAAGTAAAAAGAATATATGAGGAGTTCTACTCGGGAAAGGAATTTGTTAAAGTTCTTGGCTCAGCATTGCCTGAGCTGCACGGTGTGCAACAGGGCAACTACTGCCATATTGGCGGCTTTGAGATAGATGGGCACAATCGCCTTGTTGTTATTTCCACTATTGACAACCTTATGAAAGGCGCTTCAGGCCAGGCAGTGCAGAACATGAATCTTATGCTTGATTTTAAGGAATCTAAAGGGCTGGAAAGATGGAAAAGCAAGTGATTGAAAAGATATTCCGCATGAAAGGCATTCCTCCAAAAGAAGGCCAAGGCTATTTGGATAGATTCAAATCCTCCCCCCCTATGGAGTTTGCGGTAATCAAGATAAGCGGCGACTGCTTAATCCATGAGCAATCGAAGAAAGAGATCGTTGAGGACATTTGGTTTCTCTCGAGTTTGGGCCTCTATCCGCTGGTGATGCATGGCGCGGGCAAGCTTATAGATAGGGTAATGCAGAAAAATGGGCTGAATGTTAAAAAAATCAACGGTCTGAGAAAAACGGATGAGAAGACGCTTAAGATTGTAATGGAGGTATCGGCGCAAATCAACTCAGAATTCGTTGAAGCACTGAAGAATGGCACGGAAATTGCGAAGGGACTGGCCGGAAAGAAAATCTTCGATGCCAAGCCTCTTGACAAAAAGACATATGGCTTTGTTGGGGAGGTCAAAAACGTTCATCTTACTGAAATTGAGAATGCAATATCTGAAAAAAGGGTGCCCATAATGACCTTTATTGGCTATGATGACCTGCAGCCTTACAATATCAATGCTGATGGGGCTGCCAACTATCTTGTCGAGGCAGTTAATCCCCATAAGTTTATAATTCTCACCGAGGTTGGCGGTGTTCTGGATAAAAACCAAAAAATTATTTCTGAGCTCGACCTTGAGGGAATGAATCAGATGATTAATTCAGGTGAGGCAACAGATGGCATGAAAGTAAAGCTGGAGCAGATAGCAGAGTTGCTAGAAAAAATGCCCAGCGACTTTACAGTGCAGATAACCTCGTCGAAGAACCTGCTAAAAGAGCTTTTTACCAGCAAAGGGCACGGAACCTTTATCTCTAAAAAATTATAATGCGGAATAAAAAGGACAATAACACAAAGGGCCAATTTATTTAATTTTTTAGAGGGATTTCCTTGATTGTTTGGTTGCCTGCTTTTAGCAGCCTTTGCGCGATTTTTTTTATGAAGTAGCGGTCGTGGGATACTGCAAGAATTGCCCCGTCATAATTGAGGAATGCGGTTTCAATGATTTCGCGCGCGTCAATATCGAGATGGTTTGTTGGCTCGTCCAGCAACAGTAAATTCGGCTTTCCAATGAGGATTTTTAGGAGGTTAAGCCTTGATTTTTCACCCATGGATAATTGTGAAATCGGCTTGAACACCTCCTCATCCGCAACAAATCCCATCATCGAGAGATGCTGGCGGGTTTTTGCCATGTCTTTCAGCATGTGATGTATTTCCTCATAAAGGGTGGCACTGCTTGTGAGGTCTTTAAGCTCCTGGTCGGCATAACCTATTTTTGCGCGTTTATCAAAAATCAGTTCCCCTGAAAGCGGGGGCAATCTTCCTTCAATTGTTTTGAAAAAGGTGCTTTTCCCAAGCCCGTTTTCACCTATTAGGACAATGCGTTGCTTGGGACAGATATTGAGGTTGATGCCTGTAATCAACGGTTTTGTGTATCCAACTGACAGGTCGACAATTTCCAGCACTATGTTTGAATTAATTGGTGGCACCTCAAAGCGGGGCTCGAATTGCGATTCATCCATGTCCGGCTTTTCAATTATTTCGCGTTTTTCCAGCAGCCTTTCCCGGTATTTCCCCTGTTTGACTTTCTGCGGGCTTTTTCCTATTCGCGCGATTTTGTCCTTTTCATTTGCAAGGTATTTGTTTTCAAGGGCATAGGCCGTTTTTTGGGCCTCGAATGTGGCTTTGCGTGTTTTCAAATGTGCCGAATAATTGCCGATATATTTGTTGAGTTTTCCTTTTTCTATTTTTATGATTGTGTCACAAACGCGGTCGAGAAAATACCTGTCATGCGTGACCATTAGTACAATTCCCTTGAATGCCCTCAAATAATTTTCCAGGATATCGAGGCGCTTAAAATCCAGGTGGTTTGTGGGTTCGTCCAATAAAAGAAAGTCGGCGTCGGAAGATAAAATCTGGGTGAGTGCTATGATTGTGCGCTGCCCTGTGGAAAGCGACCCAATCGTTTGGTCAAGCCATGATTCCTGTATTTCGAGTTTTTTCAAGACAGACTTGATTTTATTTGTAGATTTGGGCTGGCCTTGCCCTGTTTTTTTTGAAAGCAGTTCAGAGTAACGTTGCGTGAGCCTGGCCATCTCCTGGTTATTGCCATTATAAGTCGTGGAGTCAGAGAGTTTTTGCTCAATTTCCTTCAGTTCCTGTTCAACCCCTCCATGGCTGTGGATTGTAGCACTCTCCCCTATTGTTTCCCGCACGGTTTTGTCCATGTTCAGCCCAATATTCTGGGAAAAATAGGCGACCTTGCCAGAGTATTCGATGATGCCAGTGTAATCAACTTTTCCAAGGATTGCCTTGAGCAGGGTTGTTTTCCCAACCCCATTTCGGCCAATAAGGCCTACTTTGGAACCATTGGAAATTCCGACGCTCTCATCCCGGAGTATTTCTGTTTTGCCTATAGAAATTGAAAGTTTCTTTATTGTAAGTGCCATGCATAAATATCCCATTGTGACTAATTTAAAATATGCTTTGGTGCAGGATGATGCAAATCTGGTTTTTTAAATCGCCTTTAATCAGCGCCATCAGCATCTTTATTCAAACTAATAAATATCTCTCCAAAGAATTCCTATTACAAAAAAGCTTTTTGCGGAAAATATTTATTGGAATTGCCACCTTTTGGCTGGTTTAAACAAAATTATGGTGTGTTTTTTCCAAGTTTATAAGTTAACTATAAATATAAGTAATTTCCTAATACTCGAATGAAAAAAAAGGAATTAGTTGATTATCTTTTGCAATTAAAAATTGCTTTACTTTTAATGGGAATAGCAATAGGTTATTTATTAATTTATTACTTTAGTTTTGGAATCCTTAACAACAGTTTGTTTTTCTTTTTATTTTTCATTTCATCCGTATTACTCTGGATGGTAATTTCTTTAAAATACAAAAAACCTTTGGAAGAATTTTTTAGTTCTATTAAAGGTTAATCAAAGCCCCTTATTTATTCGAACTTATGAAAATCTCCCCGAAGAAATCTTCTCAGAATTTGGGTTTGGCTTTTATCAACAATCTACAGCCGTTGACAATGGGCGCTCTTTTGCACTGCAAATCTTATCTTCTGGGTCCCAGCAGCAATCAATAACCCACTGGCTGCCACCGAAATCATCTTCCTCCCCATTACAGGCGCTTTGGGTATCATGCAACCTCAGGCACT
>JBDRHK010000085.1:0-10915 GCA_043816965.1 Candidatus Iainarchaeum sp.
AGCGCAAAATAATAGGCGGGCTGCGGGCGGAGCATGGGGCGGACACAATGGGCATCGTGAACACGATGCTTGCCACCTGGAAACAACAAGAAAAACCCCTATTCCAGACCCTCAAAACAGCCATAAGTTGTTAGCAGATACAGATAAAGCAAAATATTATATATCCAAATAGGCTTACTATAACCGATGAGAATAGGGATAAAATCGGCTTTTTTGTTTATTCTAAATATGGTTTCTTTTATATTACTTTTATTTAATCCTTTTTTTGAAGTAGATATTACCTTCTTTTTTGCAGCCTGGTTATTCATGGTTGCTATTTCTTTTCTTGGTGCAAGGAGAAGGCATAAGGGGGATATTTATGGTGCCTTAGATGAGGCCGAAGATGCCGAAAAAAAATTCCATAGTGTTACAAAGCTGGACATAAGGCAGAATATTCTAATGGTTGGATTAGTGATAGTGGTTATTTTGGCGCTTTTAGTGGTCTTGCCATTAAGCATGTTATTTCCCCAAAGAAATATGCAATTTTTTAAACAAGAGGGAGTATTTTCAACTCTCCCTCCCACAAACATCCTATTCATTATTCTCGACGTCATTATTGCTTTCCTTTGGTTTACCAACCTTTTTCTTGGAATAATGGTTTTTCCGTTAATTTTAGGGATTTATTTGTATGTGGTTTACTTAGATCTTTCAGGTAAATAATGAAATAGGCGGTTAATTATGAAAACAATGACCTGTAAACAACTTGGGGGAGTATGCGATAAAGAATTTCATGCTGAAAGTTTTGAGGAACTGGCTGAAGTGATTAAAAAGCACGGTATGGAGAGATATGTAATTGGAGATGGGGAGCACATTAAAGTGATAAATGAAATGATGGAACTTATGAATGATCCTGAAGCCATGAAAAAGTGGATTGAAAGTAAGAAAAAGGAATTTGATGCATTGCCCGAGGATAAATAGTATGAATAAATTGACATTGATTGCCGGTTTACTATTGGTAATTTTAATTTTGACTGGTTGCCCCCAACCGCCAGAACCTATTTGTGGCGACGGTATTTGCGATAAGGATTCCGGGGAAAATATCAAGAACTGTCCTGGAGATTGCAAAACAACAGTGGAGCCATTTTGTGGGGATGAGGTTTGTGATGATAAGGAAATCTGTTCGATCTGCCCAGCTGACTGCGGAGAATGCCCTGTTGCCAATGTGAAAAGCCATTTTATGGCAGAAGGTACAGGGGGACTTTTTAGAAATGAAATGGAAGATGCAGGAGTTGAGATTGTAAGGGAATGGATAAATTGGGCCATAATTGAGCCTGAAAATAACAATTATGATTGGGAAGAAATGGATGCAATGGTTGAAGATACAACTGAAAGAGGGATTGAGATTCTTGGGATTTTTTTGATGATGCCTTCTTGGGCAAAGACTAATGAAGAATGTTCAAAATCAGATTTTTGCGAACCTAAAGACATAACCGATTTTAAAGAATTTGCAAAAAAAGTTGCGGAAAGATATGATGGCAAACATAGTCATGGTGAAATAAAATATTTTGAAATTATGAATGAAATTCCTGTGCCATTATCTTTTGAATTCGATGAGTCAGATAGCAAAGGATATAGTAAATGGTTAATAAATGGTTATGAAGGCGTTAAAGAAGGAAATCCTTATGCCAAGGTTATGATGGGCTCATTTATTAATCCTGTGACTGCTGAAGAAAAGTATGTTAAGACGTTTATAGATGAAATGTTGGAAAATCACAATAGATATTATGATATAATTGGGGCCCATGTGTTTGAAAGTGAATCAGATGTCACCATGACGACCCAATATATAAAAGGGCGCATGGAATTTTATGGCGTAAACAAATCTTTGTGGATTACAGAAACAGCAACCACTTTTATATCTGGTGAAGAACCAGATGCATTAAATAAAATTGCAAAAGATGTGGTAAAAAGATTTGCCAGGGCCTTTGGAGAAGGCGTTGAAAAAATGTCCTGGTATCGTTTTAGAGGAGACCCGAGACCGGAGGATGGTGTTACAAATGCTGAACGGGATAAAATTTTCGGGTTAGGTTACGGTAAAAAAGGCTCAACTGATTTTACCTCGAGGCAGGCATATTACGCATATAAAACAATAACTTCCAAATTAGATGATTTTAGTTCTGTAAAAAAATTCTCAGACACACAATACAAATTTGAAGTAAATGAAAGAAGTGTTTATGTCCTGTGGTGTGATTTCGGAAGCTGCCCATTGCCTTCTGAAATAACTGGGATAGTTACTATTACTGATTATTTAGGCAATGAGGAGAAAATAAATGCAAATCAAATTACATTAAATGATAGTCCTGTATTTGTTGAAGCGACAAGCGGAACCCTCCCGACAGAAGAGTCTCATTTCGGGGCAGTAGGGCCTGTAGAGTTGCTTAGAAATGATTTTGAAAATACAAGGCTTGGATTTTGGAATCCGCAAGGGTATAAATTGAATAAAGGAAAAAATTGGGGCGATTATTGTAAAGAATATTGCAATACAGATTGTGGAAATCCCGGGGATGAAATTTATTGTACTTTTTCCGGCAAGGAAGCATTACGGGATTATCTGGAAAAAAATCGTCCTGAGGGGCATGATTATTTTGAAAATCCTTTAGGAACGATAGAGGTCGGGGATTTTGATCCTGACCCAAAGACATTTTCGACATATCCTGAGGGGCACGAATCCGAGTATTTGGATTATCTGGAGGAACTGGTGCTTATGTACCCAAACATAAAATATTGGGAAATCCAGAATGAAGTTAACGCGCCTGAATTTTGGCAGGGAAGTATGGAGGATTACACAAGATTAGTTACTTTATCCTCGGGAAAAATTAGGGAAATTTGTCCGGATTGCAAAGTGGGAATTAGCCTGGGATGGTTATATAATCCTGATGACTCCGAAGGCACATTTATTCACAAATTACTCCCTTCATTAAGCAATATGTGTGATGATTTTGACTTTATAGATGCCCATTTATACCCTGCAGAATGGCGCCTTGTTTATCAATATAAAGATAATATTGACAGCTGGAAAACTTGGCTAAATGAACAAGGGTGTTCTGAAAAAGAGTTTATTACAACTGAAACAGGACTTTTAGGCCATAACCCCGGGGGCAAGGTTCCGCAAATTGGGGGAAGTGAAATTGAACAGGCAAAAGATGCTGTTAAGGTAAGTGTTGTAACCTTGTATGCTGGTTATTCAAAAGTTATGTGGTATGCATGCGATGCAGGGGATAATCCTTTTGGGGAGTTATGGAAATATGTAGGGATGTTGGATATAGGCTGTTCAAATAAAAAAGAAGAATATTTTTCATTGAAAAATTTAATTGGCAAAATAGACTCTTTTACCTCGGTAGCAAAAATCACAGATACGCAATACAAATTCTTGGTAAATGGGAAAAATATTTATGTGCTGTGGTGCGATTCCGGAAGCTGTCCACTGCCACCGGAAATAACTGGAAAGGTGAAGGTTACAGATTATTTAGGGAATGAGGAAATGAAAAATGCCGAAGATGTTGGATTAAGTGAAAGCCCTGTTTTTGTAGAATCTGGCGATAAATAGATTTTTATAAAATTTGCAGCAATAATTGGTGGGTTGGAGAATGAAAAAACTGATTATTTTGGCAGCTTTTTTGATGCTGGTCGCTTCTTTCGCTTATGCTGCCGACTGCCCTCCTGGCTATGAATTCCAGCCAAATAGCGGTGTGGGGTGTGTGCAATCTAATTGTTTCAGCATTGCTAATGCGCACCTTTCCTACGAAGGGCGCTGCGTATGCGGTTCCTCAGGAAGCATTGAGGAAAATCCCGCAGACCCTAACAAGGAATGCTATTCGCAGAACGAATCCTGCCCAGGGTGTGTTGTTGCCTGCGTTGGATTGGACCAAAGCTGCCCTGGTGAACAAATGGTAAATGATTTGCCTGATACTGATTCAAGTTCTGATTCAGGCAGTGAAAATTTGGTAGAGGATTGGGGCTCTGATTGGGAAGTTGAGAATTGGGAAGAAGATTGGGGTGATGCTGATTGGGGCCCCTATGAATGGCCTGACCTTTATCCAGATGAAGATGGTGAAGATATTGATGTTGATGATTCTGGCCGCGGTTGGGATGATTTAGGGGATGATATTGATCCTTTTGAGTTAGATAACCGGGAAGATAGGATAAATAACTCTGAAATTGACTCAGATTATGATTTTGATGACGAAGCTTACAAAGATGCACTTTCAGGGGGGGTTTCGGAAAGTTTCAATCCTGACGGTTTTATGGTTCTTGGGGAAATGAACCCTTTCAGCTACCCAGGCGGAAAGGAAATGCAGGGCATGCAGGACGATACAACAGACTTTTTCAGCCAAGTCTATGAGTCCACAAGGGATGTTGTGGATTACATGGCGGATTATTCCCAAATAGATCTCCCTTTTACCGGCGAGGACGGGGCATGGGTTTTTAAGAGCTCAAGCAAAAATCCTGAAACCGGGGAAGTTACTGATATTAAATGGTTTGGTGGGGATTTCCAGCTTGGCTGGAGTGATGGGTTTAAAACCCAGATTTATATTGCGGATGTAGGCACGCCAGGGGCTAAAAATGTTGATGGTTACACAATTGGGATGGGCATAACCTTGGAGTGGAAGGACAAATTCAAGTTCAGTGTCGGGGTTCCGGGAACTCCCATTTCCTTAAACATCGTCCCAAGGGACATTTACAACTCGCTTGGCAGGGGAGTGGACGCAATAAGGGATGGCGTAAAAAGCATTAGCATAATTGACAATGCAATGGACCTCCAGAGAAGGCAGGCGGAAAAAAATAAATAGCAATAAAGATAACTTTTAATTCTCGAAAGCCTACTTATTAACATGAATATCATTAAAAAACTTAAAAGAGATCTTGATTTGGTTTGGTTGAGTTCCACCGGGCTTAAATTCTGGCCTTGGGGAATGGTTGGACTTATTATCCTTTTTATTGCTCCATTTTTTATTTTTTTAACCTATTCGGATAAAATCTTTTTAGATGCAATTTCGGAGAATATTTACTTTATTATTATCCTGGAAGCTGTAGTTTTTGGAATTGCTTTTTTATTTATTCTTTCGTCTGCGACACGGATTAAGGCTGCAAGTGCGCAATGGGGAAAATTTTTCGAGAAATATGGGGTAAAATTAGACAGTGTCGAATGGAAAGAAAAAAAATTGGAAGCAATCCAAGCCGCAAAAAATATTTGCAAATCATGTGGCTCAAAGGATGAGGATGAAGACATGCAGATAATCTTAAACAATTTGGCGGAAATGTTAAATGACTTTAAAATAACCCGGGAGTTAGATGTCAAATATGTGGATGTGTTCTGCAATAGTTGTTATTCCAAAAGGCGCCTCGCTTTTGAGGCATATATGAAAAAACATAAGGAAATACAAAATCAAGGCTGATTCCCCCCCTATAATCACATTTATATTGTAGAAAGGCGTTATATTTACTGTGGTGGGGATGGTTGCCAAAACAGCTGCTATGCCGAAGGGTGCAAAAACCCTTGTGAATAAGTTCACTAAAGAATACCCTGATTTAGGCTTTATTTCCAGTTCAAAACCCCACTATTGGGAGGACCTGATTGAGGCCCACCCAAAACTGGCTGCCGAAAGATACCAAAAAATGGTCCTGCAGGAAATGATGAAATTCAGCAGGACTCTTAAGCACTCTAAAACAAAGGGCAAGAAAAAGAAATAGTGAATTATATTTTTCTGGTTTTTGGAGGCCTTTTCTTTCTAGACTTATTAACCGGAAGGTATAAAGATCGCCCTGAACCTGATCTAAACGCTCTTCCATAGGGATTTTTTCCTAATATGTTTTTTTTAAATTTGATAAAAAAGAGGTACTAATTGGAAAATTCTCAAAATCTTTTGTAACAAGTTCAATAACCCTGCCCCAGTTCCCCTGGCTTTTTTCCCCTAAAATCCTGAAACTTTCAATTGCACCTTTTTCGAATGCAATTTTTAATTGAATATTTTTACTAGATTTTAAAAGTCCCTGAAAATTTTGTCTAGAAAAGGCAATTCTCCGGGAGGTTATTATTGTTGCTGCTGCATAGGTTTCATTTCCATAGCTCCGCCTTCCGATCTCATATAAAAATTCAGGCGTAAATTTAACCGGATTCTTCCCATTAGCCATACCAAAAATTAGCACCAAACTGCTTAATTTACTTTTTCCCCAGAACTTCTTCCTTTAGCGGGTACCTACCACAGGTTTTCCCTTCAGGGCAGTAGCTCAATCGTTCACAAATTGCGTCAGCGTTCTCAAATAATTTTGGCGCGGCTTCTCTCACCAGTTTTCGCATTTCATTTGCCAAAATCCTGATTTCCCACTGAGCACGGGTGCAGCACCTTCGCTCAAAAAAGTTGTAAAGTGACCGCGCGTTCATTGTTACAATTATTTTCGATTCTGTTGCATTGGGAAGGACAAACCTTGCATCTTCCTTTGGAACCTTCTCAGCAAACTCCCCATAAAGTTCAGAGGCAGAATCCATAAATTCCTCAAACTTTTTCACAAGTTCCTTGTCATTCTTAACTTTCGGCGGAATCACATAGGAAAAATCCTTCGCGTTCACATATCTTTGTGATTGTTGGGAGTATGAAGCTATCCTGTGCCTCACCAACTGGTGTGTAAGGGCCCTGCTCACTCCCTCAATTCCAAAAGTAAAACTCGCATGCTCCAGAACCGACCAATGCCCCTCGTCAATCAGCCTTTTCAGCAATTTTTCTGCATATGCAGAATCAACCTTTTTGACCAAATCATCAATTGAGGAACTTGCATAACACAAATGCGCCGCAGTTGCGGTGGTCAAATCCGGATTCGGCGTATGCGCCAGCAATTTCACATTCAGTTTTGCTTCTGTCATTCCAATCAACAAATTCAATTCTGCGAATAATTCGGAGATTCCTCTGTTATCCTTACATCATGCGGATGCCCTTCCTTTAAGCCGGCATTTGTAATGCGGAGCATCCTGGTTTTTTTACGGAGGGCGTTGATGTCCTTTGCCCCGACCAATCCCATTCCGCTCCTTACCCCGCCCATGAGCTGGTAAATGATTTCCCCCAGAGTTCCCTTGTATGGCACAACACCCTCAATCCCCTCAGGAACCAATTTGCCCTGCTCGGTGATGTCCATCTGGAAATACCTGTCTTTGGATCCCTGCAGCATTGCACCAACAGAACCCATTCCCCTATACTGCTTAAACCTTCGATTGTTTAAGAAAACGGTTTTTCCCGGAGTTTCCTCACAGCCGGCAAAAAGGGCACCAATCATAACGCTGCTCGCGCCGGCGGCAATCGCCTTTGCAATGTCCCCGCTGTATTTAATCCCCCCATCCGCAATAACCGGAACATCATATTTTTCGGCAACACCGACACAATCCTTAATTGCGGTAATTTGCGGAACACCAACTCCACTAATTATTCTGGTGGTGCAAATTGACCCAGGCCCGATGCCGACCTTAATAGCATCAGCGCCGGCATCAATCAATGCCTTTGCCCCTTCTTTTGTCGCAACATTCCCCGCAATCAATTCAACATCAAAATTCTTCTTATATCTCCTAACGGCATCGACAACCATTTTTGAATGCCCGTGGGAGGTGTCAACAGCAACAACATCAACCTCTCTCTCAATAAGCTTTCCAATCCTTTCGTCATCCTTTGCCCCGACCGCTGCACCAACAAGCAATCTTCCTTTCTTATCAAGATTTACATTGGGGTGCCTCTGCTTCTTGTCAATATCTGTTACAGTGATAAGGCCGACAATTTCCCCCTTCGTGTTCACAATCGGCAGTTTTTCAATCCTGTTTGCGTGAAGAATTTTTTTTGCCTCATCGGCATCAACAAATTTATCAACTGTAACCAATTTAGTCGCCATTATCTGGCTCACTTTTTTGAAATCATTCTCCTCAAAAAGAATGTCCCTGTTGGTTACAATCCCGACAAGTTTCTTGTTTTCGGTAACAGGGAAAGAGCTGATGTTGTATTTGGCCTTCAGCTTTTTAACATCAAGGATTGTGCTGTCAGGGGAAATTGTAATAGGGTTTGTAATAACCCAATACTCCGACCGCTTCACCTTTTCCACCTGGTTTGCCTGCTCATCCGGGGTCAGGTTGCGGTGGATTATCCCAATTCCCCCGTCCTGGGCCATTGCTATTGCCGACTCCCATTCAGTGACAGTGTCCATTGCCGCGCTGACAAGTGGGATGTTCAAAGTAATGTGTTTTGACAGGCGGGTTTTAAGGTCAACAGTGTTAGGAAGAACTTCAGAAGCAGCCGGTTCAAGGAGCACATCATCAAAAGTTAATGCTTCCCTGAGTTTGTTTTCTTTTACCATATGTAAATCTCTATAGATGATTTTAAAAACGTAATTCCTGTTAAGTTAATCCATGGACGAAATGCGTTACGAAATCGGCTTACTTCGCAATTTAGTGGCACTTGATACAGATTCAGACCAAAAAAAGAACTATGTAAGAATTGCGAAATTGCTGGGAATTGAGGCAAAAAAATTAGGGCTCAGGGCAAAAACCATCACTTACAAATCTGATGAGGGAAAGCCATGCCCCAATCTTTTCATATCTCTGGACAAAAAGGCCAAAGAAACAATTCTACTTGCAACCCATTATGATGTCGTGCCTGCAGGCGAGGGATGGACAGCCGACCCCTTCAAGCTGCGGAGAAAGGGAAAAATGCTTATCGGAAGGGGCGCCTGTGATGACAAGGGGGCAATAGCCGCCGCAATGGGCGCGCTTAAGGAACTGAAAAATTTAGATTGCCGCAGGAATGTTAAACTCCTTGTTGCCTGTGATGAGGAGGTTGGGGCAGGGAATGGCCTGAAGAAATTAATTGCGAAAAATAAGAAGGATTTAATCTCTGATTTTTGCATAGTGATGGACAAGGATTTTACAAATGTTGGAATCGGATGCAGCGGAACCGCAATGGGATACATTTTCCTTAAGGGGGAACAGGGGCATGCAGGTTATCCACACAAGACACTAAATATTGTCCATGAGGCAGTTCCTTTTATGGCTGATTTGCTCGAATATAAAAAACTCAGGGAAATGAAAAAATCAGTTGCCCCTGCCCCTCCCGGGTCATTGCACAAAACAGTATGGGGGAGATTTTCAATAACTATGCTTAATGCAGGGCATAAAACAAACATAATCCCGAGCTCACTCAGGATTGGCTTTGATATCCGTGCCCTCCCTGAGGAGAAAATTAATGGGGTTATTAAGGAATTTAAAAAATTCGTGGGAATCAAATTGAAAAAGCACAACCTGCGCGGGAGAATCACCATCAAAGGCAGCAATGGCTATATGATTAGGAAAGATAATCCCTATGTTGAAGAAGTTGCCAAAAAGGCGGAGAAAATCCTGGGCAGGAAACTGGAAAAGGTTGTTGAATTGGGTGCGGTTGATGGGAGGTTCATCGCAAAATTGGGAATTTCTGCAATCGCAATAACTCCGGGGGGAAAGAATGCCCATGCGCCGGAGGAATCAATATCTATTTATGAACTTAGAAAGACAAAAGAATTGGTTAAGGAACTTGTAAGGTGAATCAATGGCGAAAAAGCCCCTTAAAATTTTTCATTCAGGCCTTGAGTTTGAGTATTTCCTTATCAATGAGAAGGGAGACCTTGTTTTCAACGCCGACAAAATTCTGAAGGATGCGGCGAAGATTGACCCAAAAGCCCAGCTGGCAAAGGAGTGCTCCATAGGTATGGTTGAACTGAACAATTACCCAAAAGCTGAGCCGCATGAAACCATTAATGAAATGCTTTCAGGGGTTAAGGCCCTTATGAAGGCCGCGGAAAAAAACGATTCCTTTCTTCTCCCGCTGAGCTGCTATCCTGGAAAAAACAAAACCGCAATGAGAACCGGGAATGGCTATGGAATCAAGGAAAAAATTTTCGGGAAGCAGAAATTCAAATTGGCGGGAAAGTGCGCCGGCTTCCATTTCCATTTCACCCTCCCAAAAGGGATGATGGACAAGGAAAAATTGGTTTTGAAAAGGGTGATTAATTCAAAAACAAAAAACTCGATGATGAATGCATACAATTTCCTGATTGCAACAGACCCTGTCCTGCTTACTGTAATGGCATCTTCACCATATTATGAACTCCAGCAACTTGCAAAGGATTCCCGGGCTTTGGTTTACAGGGGAGGGGGCAATTTGAAATACAGGGACGGGCTTTACAGCAAATTCCCCCTTTTTGGGGCACTTCCCCCATATAAGCAAACACTTTCTGATTTGAGGCATTCGATAAACAGGAGAAATATTATCTGGAAAAATATTATGCAAAAGCATGGCATGAACCCCAAAAAGAACTGGCCATACAAGTCAAAGCTGGACATTTATTGGGGCCCGCTGCGGGTGAACAAGCACGATACTTTGGAACAGAGGGGGATTGACATGAACAATCTTGACAATGTAATGGGGATGGTAACTGTTCTCAATTATGTTTTGGAGGAAATCCAGACTAACTTTTTGCAGGTTGTTCCATCAGATATTGGGCTGGAGGAACCGTTCAAGAGGGAGGGAAATGTGCTTTACATACCCCCGCACACCCATGTGAGGAACAGGCTGCAGTACAGGGCGGCGAAATTTGGTTTTGGGAGCAAAAGCGTGAAAAACTACACGAAAAAATTCTTCTCCTTTGCAAAAGGCTGCATTCCGGAAAGGAAGATGAGGATTGCCAGGCCTGTTTTTGACATTGTCGACAATGAGAAAAGCCTTTCGGACAAAATCCTGTCCTATGCCAGGTCAAAAGGCCATGCGCCTGAAAATGGAATCACCCCTGAATTCGCAAGGGAGATTTCAATAAAGGCCGCATCTGACTACCTGCAAAGTGTGGGGAGAACTGAGAAAGTGCTGGAGAAATATTT
>JBDRHK010000086.1:0-9131 GCA_043816965.1 Candidatus Iainarchaeum sp.
GGTTTTCGGCCTCAAGCCGAACAACAAGCATTTCAAGATGCTCAACTCTGACTAATAGTGATTGGGAGTTCACTTAAAACACGAGAAAACGTATGTAAATACTCATATTTCCAGTTTTCGGTCAAATCGTTAGCAGATACGCAAAAGAGAGATATTCTAGTCGGAAAGTAATTAATGAGAAATATTCTATTCCAAAATCAACGCAAAGATGGTGGGATGAACAAGGCCCGCCCTACACAATCCTTTCCAAGCTTAATGAAAGTAATTTCTCTTCAATCATTTCAAAACTTAAAGATGCCAAGAATGATTCAGAGGCACTATCTAATATTATGGGCAAATATTTCAAAATCAAGTCAATCCCTAAAACAATTAAATTCATTGAAAATCTACCAAAAAAGCAAATAAATTTGTTATCGAATTATCTGCTTTGGAGAGAATATGCTTCGTTACTTCCCAACTTTCCCCAAAGATATTTTGTTAGGTTATTTAAGATATGTGAATCTGATATTTCTTGTTGGAAGGTAAAAAACCCAGAAATTGTTGATGAGGCAATAGGCGTGTCATTTGGCAATCCTCTTACTAATAAGGCCTTTTCCAATTCCAACATTAACAAAATCAAGAAAATTAAAGGAAAAATTGATGAATTAATTGAGGCTATAGGGGAAGAGCGAGTAAACAAGATAATAAATTGCTATAAACAAAAATCAGAAGGAACAAAATATCTTAATTTTTTGGAGGAATTTGATGAATCAAATTTTGAAAAATTGAAGATTAAGTATGGTTATGTTACAGTGACGCGATGGCTTAGGATACCAAGTCCAAATGCCATAAAGATTCTACTAAGGATTCACGATGGAGAATATCACAAGATTCCTCCAAAAGTATTGGCAAGGCTTATTGGTTGGGGAATGGGTGACGGAGGAATCATGGACAAAGGCAGAAAATATTTCGTGTGTGGGAAGAAAGAAGATCTGGAGAGTATCGTAGATTTTATTAAGCAAAATATTCCCAAGATATCTCTGGTTAGAATAATTACTAACAATGGAGGGGGAGTTATAAAACGTTTTGATGGTAAGATAAAAAAAATCAAGGCGAATGAATCCTGGATTGTATATGTCGGAGATAAATCTTTCGGAAGCCTGTTATATTCTTATGGTTTACCCAAGGGCCGAAAAGTTCTCACTAAGTTCAATATTCCTGCTTGGATAAAAGACGGTTCAAAAGAAGTAAAGAAGGCGTTCTTAAATTCCATATTTGAATGCGAAGGGCAGAAGCACAGAGTAACTTACAATAAAAAGAGAAATAAAATAGATATTAATCCAATATCTTTTGGAATTGGCAAGGTTGTTCAGTATCAGGAGAATCTTGTTAAATTCTTAAATGAGCTAAGAATGTTATTCTTGGAATTTGGCATAAATGTCTCCGAAGTTGAAAAACCAAGACTATCTTGCTTACGAAAAGATGGCAATTTAACCTGCTTAGCCAGATTCGCAGTTTCTACATCAATGTCAGATGTAATAAGATTTTCGCGAGTGATTGACTATAGGTTCAACAAGGAGAAACAAATAGCATTAAATGAGGCAGTAATAGAGGCCAGAGTAAAATTAAAGCGAGTCATGGGCAAAATTGAGAAATATAAGAGGGCAATTGAACTGTCTCGAAAAGGCTACAAACTGTGGAATATTTCAAAAATTACAGGAGTCCATTATAATACAATTGAGCAGTGGGTTAAAACTAAAAAGCATTTGCCATATCTTATTAATGCCGATATAGAGGGGTTGTTGAATGGTTGAAGCATTGGTTGGATTGGAATCACATTTATCCCTAAATTGTGCCACAAAACTGCTGTGCCCATGTCCTGTTGTATCTAAGGAGGCAGAACCAAACACTTCAACTTGCCCTACCTGCCTTGGACACCCTGGCAGTAAGCCTGTTTTAAACAGGAAATCTGTCGATATTGCAATCAAACTGGCTTTGGCCTTAAACTGTAAAATTGAGAAGGAAATCGTTTTTTCCAGAAAGACATATTTCTATCCTGATATGCCAAAAAACTTCCAAATTACCCAATACGAGGTTCCATTAGGCAGGGAAGGTTTTATTGAACTTGATAGTGGCAAAAAAATCAGAATAACAAGGGTTCATCTGGAGGAAGACCCAGGTGCGTTAGTCCATGAGGCAGGAATAGGGGCATCAAATTATGTTTTAGTGGATTACAACAGGGCAGGAGTTCCTTTATGTGAAATAGTGACAGAGCCAGATATTTCGACTAAAGAGGAAGCGAAGGAGTATTTGGATAAATTGAAGGCAATAATTGATTATTTGGATATTTTTGATTCCGAAAAAGGCTCAATAAAAACCGATACCAATGTTTCTATTGAGGGAGGGGAAAGAGTGGAGATTAAGAATGTTAGTGGGGTTCTTAGTGGGGTGTTCGTTGCAATAGATTCTGAATTAAGAAGGCAACAGAAAGTGATTGAAGACGGAGGTAAAGTAATAAGAGAAACAAGGGCATTTGATGAGGCGACAGGTACAACCTCCCCTCTTAGAAAAAAAGAGACTGAAAGCGATTATGGCTACATCGCGGAACCTGATTTGACAAAAATCGAGTTGGACCCTAATTGGATTGCTACAATCAAAAAACAACTTCCCGAGCTCCCTGCACAAAAGGCAAAGCGTTTCCAGAAAGAATTCAAGTTGAGCGATTACGATGCAAAAGTTATTTCCTCAGACCTTTTACTTTCACAAATTTTCGAATCCGCTGCCAAAGAAGTTAATCCTTCCCTTGCAGCAAAATTCCTCTCCCGCGAACTTTTAGGAATACTCAATTACAATAATTTGAATTTGCGAGCTTTAAATCTTGACGCAAAAGAAATCATTAATCTCCTGAAATTGCTGCAGGGAGGGAATGTTTCGGAAAAGAATGCTAAAGAGGCGATGATAAAATACTGCAACGAGCAAATCACGCCTGAGAAATTCTTAAGGGAAGGGAATTTGCTTATTGATCTGAAAACAGGGGATGTTGAGAAAGTGGTGAAAGAGGTTATGAAAAAGAACCCGCAGGCAGTTGAGGAACTGAAGCAGGGAAAAGATAAAGCCCTGAACTTCCTAATCGGCGCCTCAATGCGCGAACTGAAGGGAAAGGCAAATGCACGGGAGATTGAGAAGATAATTAAGGGGATGATTTAGATGGTCCTCATAAAGAAGGGGAGACTGCCCCTTTGGGTTGAGAAAAAAGGAGTGCATTTTCTGGAAAATGGGGAGGTCCCGGTGCAGTTCTTGAATAAGGCTTATAAACACAGGGAGGGAAAAGAGGACAAAGACCAGCACCATGTTTTGGCGAAATTGGCTGAAGCAGAGCCAAGGCGCAAGAAAACAGATCCGAGACGGCTTAAAAATGCGCTGAAAAGGCTCAACAGCAGGTTGCTCGAATTAAAGAACAGCGGAGTAATAGGCATTGAGGAATTCCGTAGGCTGAGTTCTGAGATGCCGGAAGCGATGACTGAATTTTCCCAAAGGACAGATGTTTCTGATATTTTTTTCCCCACTAAAGACCTGTCAGGAAAAAGGTTAGTTATTCACATGGACCTTCTCGAGGAAAGGCGCCCGAAATTCCCAATACTCGAACATGATCTGGCCAGGGAGAAAGATGAGAACAGAAAGAAAAAGGAGGAAAAATCAGGGGGAATAATAAGGGTATCTTCCGCAGGCATCAGGATAATCGAGTTTTGATTGATTTTATAAAAACTTCCTCGCAGGTTTGATTATGGCCGCCGAAATTCCGCTAACTTCCACCAGGAGAAATGAGCTGATCGACCTTACTTCGAAAGTAGAAGCAATAGTAAGTGAAAGCGGTGTAAAAAACGGATTCTGCCTGGTTTATGCCCCACACACCACCGCAGCAATCACAATAAACGAGAATGCTGACCCCTCGGTGAAAAACGATATTTTGAATTACCTCTCAAAACTGGTTCCGGAAAACTCAAATTTCTCCCATTCTGAAGGGAATTCAGATGCACACATAAAATCCTCGTTTGTAGGCTGCAGTGAAGTAATTCCAATAAAGGGTGGAAAATTGGCCCTCGGCACATGGCAGGGAGTAATGTTTGCTGAATTTGACGGACCAAGGAGCAGAAAAGCTATTGTAAATGTGGTGGGTGATTAAATGGATTTTTTTGATGTTGTGGGAAAGAGGCATTCAGTTAGGAGCTATCAGGATAAGGAAGTGGAAGAGGTAAAGTTGGGTAAAATCCTTTCCGCAATAAAAAGAACCCCTTCAGCTGGGGGATTGCGCTCATTCAGGGTTGAAGTTGTCAAAGACAAAACAACAAAAGGCCTGTTAACAGGCCAGACTTTTGGGAGGGCAGAATTGGACCTGGCACCCGTTCTTCTTGTGTTCTTAGCCGATCTGGAAATTTCAGCCTCAAAATATGGGGAAAGGGGAAGGGACCTCTATTGCGTTCAGGATGCAACAATAGCTGCAGCCTACTCCCAATTGGCGGCAACAGCCTTAGGGCTTTCCTCTGTTTGGGTGGGGGCATTCCATGAGAAGGAAGTGGGGGAAATTTTGGGCGCAAAGGAAAATGAAAGGCCGGTTGCGATAATAGTTCTTGGATATGAAATGTAATTATCTCAATTCTTTAGCAATCAAACCGCTCAAATCAATTTTATTGGTCGGGGAAGGAATTGTGTTGCAGGAGACAACACTCTTTGCCCCTGCCTTTTTCAATTTCTTTAACGCCCCCTCTGCAAGAATCCCGTGGACGCAGATGCAGTGAACAGCTTTCACCTTTCTCCGCTTCAATTCCTTAACAGTTTCAACCATTGTATGCCCTGTGCTGATAATATCATCAATAATAACAATCTCCTTTCCTTTCCAGTCAAACCCTTCCTTAATTTTTATATTAACTTTTCTTGAACTGCTCCTTCTTTTTGTGAAAATCACTGCCTTGTGCTTAATAAGGGTTGCGACAACCAGCGCCCACTGGAAACTTTCCTCATCAGGGCCTATTATGACTGTGTTTTTCGGGAATTTCTTATCAATGTACTTCGCAACCTCCTCCACCGCACTTAGTTTTTTCGCGGGAATTGAAAAAAGCTCGGAAAGCGAATTATAGCGGTGCAAATGCGGGTCAACAGTAATTAACTCATCCAAACTCCTCTCCAAAAGCAATGCCATATGCCTGCTTGAAATAACCTCGCCATCCTTAAACCTCTTGTCCTGCCTCATGTAAGCCAGATAGGGGACAACGCCAACAATCCTTTTTGCGCCCTGCGCCCTTGCGCCCCTTGCGGCAAAAACCAGCTCAATCAGTGAATTGTTTGGATCAGGATGCAGCGACTGAACAAGATAAACGGTATTTCCCTTAACCGGCGTTGCAAACCTAAGATAACTTTCCCCGTCAGGGAAATTCCTGGTTTCCAGCAGGGAAAAGGCAATTTTTTTCTTTTTGGCCATCTTCTTTGCCAAATCTATGGAATTCCTCAGCCCAATAATCATCTTCATTTTAACCGATAATAATAGGCTCCATTGGAATTTAAACCTATCCAACTTAATATTCACTTAATGAATCCTGTTGAATTGGTGAAAAAGTTCAAGGCAACAATCCTCCTCACGATCCTTCTTTTATTGAGCTATTTCCTTCTTTCATCTGGAGAAATTTACATCCCTGATGCAACCCTCTCCTCATTTTCCTTCTCCCTCAGCCAGCCATTGAACATAATTTTCTATAATTTCATCCACACAGGCCTTTTCCACCTTATTGTTAACCTGAGTTCACTAATTATTTTTGCTCTAATAGTTGAGTCAGTGCTTGGCTCTAGAGATGTTCTCGCTATTTTCTTCTTTGCCTCAATTCTCGCCGCAATAACCTTTGTAGCAATTAACCCAGACACCGCCTTAATTGGTTCCAGTGCAGGGATAAGCGGTTTATTGGGGGCAGGAATGATCCTAAAAACCAAGAGGGCTTTTGCTGCAGCGGTTGTTATTTCAATCCTGTTTGGAATTGTTATTGCCCCCGCACTCCATTCTTTCATCACCGCATATGCTGATGATCTAAAGAGAAGCAAGCAGGATGCGGATCTCGATTTGAACAGGGCGATTGATGCAGGGAATATTTACAAGATTCCTGACCTGAACAAAGCAGCCGAACAGATAAATGAAAACCAGCAGAAATTCAAAAAGGGACGGGAAAATGAGCTGGAAATAAAAACCGACCCATTCATCCACGGCTATGCCGCAGGATATGGAATTATTTTCCTATGGCTTTTCCGCCGAAAAAAGTTCTGGGCAGGAATAAGGGAATTCCATGGGTTTTTGGATGGTTTAACTGCAAAAATTAGAAGGCGATAGAAATGATTGCCGACAGGCTTACAACTAACCTTTCTTGAAATAGTTCTGCATTGTCGCACAAACAGGCTTCTGCCTTGAGGCGCTCCAGTCAGTCAGTTTTGCGATTATGTCCACAACAACAATAGCATCCTTTGTGAGTTCATATTCAACCTCAGGAACAGGCATTTCTGAAATCACGTTCTTTTTAACCAATTCAGCCCCCTCAAATTCCCTCAACCTTGCGGACAAAACCTTTGGAGTAATCGGATAAAGCCTTGCCTGCAGCTTGTTGAACCTGATGCTTTTATTTACTAATTTCATCTCAAGCAAAACAGGCATTGCCCATTTCTTCCCGAAAATTGAAAGAACCCTGTTTATCGCGCAGGAATCAACAGAATATTTTGAGGATTCGGAACATTGTTTGCAGTACATAGCACTACCCCCTTAGTTAGTGTTAGTATATATAGGTAGTAACACTATATTAAGTATAGCGATGGGGGATTTGATGAAAAGGGAAATTGTGGAAATCGATGAGGAGAAATGCAATGGCTGCGGTTTATGCATTCCAAATTGTTATGAGGGAGCTTTACAAGTTATTGACGGAAAGGCAAGGTTAATTAGTGATTTGTTCTGCGATGGCCTGGGGAACTGTTTGGGGCACTGTCCAGAGGGAGCTATTACCATTGTTGAAAGGGAAGCAGAAGCCTATGATGAAAGAAAAGTAATGGAAAAAATATCAAAACAGGGAAGGAATGTGGTTAAGGCGCATTTGCAGCATTTGAAGGACCATAAACAGGAGGATCTTTTCTGGGAGGCGGTAAATTACCTTGAGGAAATGGGTGAGAAAAACCCCCTCGAAGTTGAGGGAGAATACTCTAAAACAGCTCACTCAAACGACTCACATAATTCCCATGAAGGTTGTAGCTGCCCTGGAGCGGCAATGATGGATTTGCGGAAGGAAACCAGGAGTTCCTCAGGGGCTGAACATTCTAAACAGGAATCTGAATTACAGCAATGGCCTGTTCAACTTAACCTCCTACCACCCAATGCACCCTATTTCCAGAATTCTGACCTACTAATAGCGGCAGACTGCACTGCATATGCAAATGCAAATTTCCACTCACAATTGCTGAAAGGAAAGAGTGTCGCAATTGGCTGCCCAAAACTGGATGACATCGGCACCTACAAGGAAAAAATCAAAAGCATAATAGAAATGAATGACCTGAACACAATCACTGTTGCAATAATGGAAGTTCCCTGCTGCGGAGGCCTTTACTCGGCTGTTGAAGAGGCACTTGATGAAAGCGGAAAAAGAATCACCCTGAAAAAGGTCGTAATAGGGATTGACGGGCTGATAAGGGAATAAATAGGGAAAATTAAGCTCACCACCTCCAATAGAGAATTTTTTCTAAGGACTCTGATTTTTCGGCTTAAACCTTTGCACGTCTGATTTCTAATTCTGGTGCAAAGGATTTAATGCCTCCAAAATCAGCAGAGACGTCCACGAAAAAATTCATTATTCTTGGAGGTGGTTTGATTGATGAATTTTCCAAATATTCAACTTCCCACAAGGGAAGAGATAAGGATGGCTGAGGAATTGGCCAGAAAAAATCCGGAGAACTTAACAGACCGGGAACTTTGGATTTTGAAAGATGCAGGAGGTGATTTCTGATGCTTTTCCCGCATCGGAAACCTACCCCCGAAAGTGAATTTAAACCCGAAAAACAAAATTCTTTGGGGGTTAAAATTAGCACAACTTTAGATACTAGCGGTGTAAAGTTTAGCTGGAAAGACAAAATTAAGAAAATCACATTGCCTCAGGAACTTACTTTGGATTTGGCATATGATATTGGCGTTCATATTGCAGATGGCAGCATGAACATTTATCATCGTAAGCATAAAGTTGATTATTATTACAGCTGTTCGGGAAATCCTGAAACTGAGAGAGAATGGTATGATAACACGCTCTTGCCACTAAAGAAAAAATTGTTTAATTTTCCTGATAAGAACTCTTTATTCAACGATAAGACTTATGGTATTCAGTTTAGGTCTAAAGCTATATTGGAATTTTACAATAAAGTAATTGGACTGCCTTTGGGAAAGAAATGTGAGATAATAAAGATTCCTGATTTGATTTATGATGCGGGGTTGAAAGTTAGGCTTGCTTGTTTAAGAGGGATATTCGATGCTGATGGTTACATAAGCTTCAAAAAAAGACACAAGAAATTTCATTATTATCCCTATCTTGGAATTGGTACTAACAGTGAATCCTTGAGCAAACAAATTGAAACTATTTTTAAAGAAATTCATTTAAAAAATTCCAAATGCTTTGTAAGGAGATGGGACAAAAGAATCAACAAGTATTTAGAATGCTATCAAAACAATGTTTCCGGAAGGAAAAATTTCAACAAGTTTAGAAAGATTGTGGGGTTCAGAGTAAGCAACGATATTGCAAAGATTAGAATTTGGGAAAAATTTGGTTATTGCCCACCAAACCTAAGTTTTGTAGAAAGGCTTAAAATCTTGGGCGGGGAAATAGATCCACTGGAGAAATATAATGGGCCTGCTCGGATTTGAACCGAGGACCTTTCCGTTATCAGCGGAATGCACCAAGCCAGACTATGCTACAGGCCCATTAACAACAAATTTACCTGCCAAAAACAACGGTTTTAAACCTTTTCAGCACCAATAGATTACTTTGAGAAAGCTTTAAATAATTGAGCAGAAGCCTCAAATTTTGTTATTTTACAGCCCGGTAGTATAGTGGCCAAGTATGCCGGCCTTTGGAGCCGGAGACGGGAGT
>JBDRHK010000087.1:0-2390 GCA_043816965.1 Candidatus Iainarchaeum sp.
TTACTGTTGCAGCGGGGAATGGCAGGCAGGTTTCTGCGATTCATCCTGTGTGCCCTCAACGGAAATATGCGATAATGGAACAGACGAGGATTGTGATGGCTTAATCGACTGCGCCGATACGGCAAACTGCTCAGGAAATCCTGCCTGCGCAAGCTGCACCCCAACAACAGAAATATGCAATGATGGCACTGACAATGACTGTGACAATTTAGTTGACTGCAATGATCCTGATTGCGGTGGTGATTCTGCATGCAATGCATCAACAGGCTTGTTGAATGGCCTGGTTTCATACTGGAACTTTGATTCAGGTGCAAGTGATGTGCATAATGGAAATGACGCAACAGTAAACGGGGCAACATCTGCGACAGGGATATTGAATAATGGTTATGGATTTGATGGTGATGATTTCATCCTTACTGGGGACACAGAAATTGGAGGAGACAACTACACATTTGCTGCATGGGTTTACAACAGCGGGGCTTCTGCCTCAATAGTACAGGCAGGTGCGGGCAACGCCCAGTATTTTGAGACAAATGGCGCCAATATCCAGTTGGGTGTGGGCAATGGCAGCTCAAGGATAACCCGCATAACCTCCGGAAACAGATTAACCCCTAATGGATGGCACCATATTGCCGCAACATGGGAAATGACTGCTGACAGGACAGTGCTTTATGTGGATGGGATTCCTGAAACTTTCAGCAACATTGGTTTTACAGGGAGCACCTATTGGGGAGATGGGGTAATAACCATGGGGAGAACCTATTACGCCTCAAAATTCTTCACAGGCACAATGGATGAGGTTGGGGTGTGGAACAGGGCCTTAACAGCTGAGGAGATTTCTTCCCTTTACAACTCAGGGAGTGGATTGGCTTATCCATTTGGAGGGGCAAGCTGTTCCGAGGAATGGTCCTGCACAGGATGGGGGGAATGTGTTGATGGAATGCAGACAAGGAGTTGTAGCGACCCAAATCCTTCAACAATCGGGTGTCCTGAAACACCAGTACCTCCTGAAACGCAAGGCTGCTCAACCTTGGAGGGAGTGATTTTCGAGGATGATTTTGATTCTTTTACTAGGGATTATGAATGCGACAATTCATATGCCTGCGAAAAACCAGATAGTTATGATTTATTTAAATCACATGGTGGTGATTATGGAAAACCTAATGGCCAGATTATTAATGAAGCGGATAGGTTTGGTGGGCAGGGAGAAAATAGAGGGTATAGAATTTGTCTCGAAGAAGATGTCTTTCCCGCACGAGATACTCAGTTGGAAGTAACGCTTACGCACCCCCAGGAGGTAATGTATTTCAGGTGGTACGGGAGGGAATCTACTCTCCAGTTCACAAACTACCAAAAGCTATTTCGAATATTTACCGCATCTTATAATAATATATTAACTATTGGCTGGAAACACAAAACGTTACCCGGCGAACCTATTTGGCTCTATCTCTTTAACACAAACACTGCAGATAACATACTTTTTACAGATTTTGATCTGGGAACTGACATTATTCCTGGTGATTGGCATTGTTATGAATTGTTAGTGGATCTAAACAGTAAAACCACTGAGTTTTGGGTGAATGGAATTACTCGGGGCAGAATTACGGAGAGGAGCTTTCCTGATGATTGGAGTATTGGAATAGTAGCTATTGGAGGAAACCAGTACGGGCATGACTGGGTAGAGCCAGTCGAATACACAAGAGACTACGATGATGTTGTTTTCTCAACAGAATACATAGGCCCGGCATTTTGTTTGGACACTGACAGAATTAGTGTGGAGAGGGGCGGCGCATGTTATTGTGGAAATGGTTCACCGTCCCCAACTTCAGCTGCAGGAATTTATTCATCCGGCTACTGCATCTCACGGCAGCATTATGAGCCGGATGTGTTTGTCAATTCCTCCGGGGGATGCAGCATTGACGCAACTAATGGGGTTGTGAACAACTGCTCACAAAATAATTTAATTTATGAGTTTGAAAATACAGGAATAGCGGAAAATTTAATCGCGAATTTGATGGTAAATAATAATTATAATGTTAAAATCGAGAATTTAACCGCAGGAACAACCCAGAATAAAACCGCTAATTCAAATTCCTCAGGGGTGCTGGAATTCAGTTCTTAATATAAAACAGCAGTTTTATTGTTCTTTATGGTGAACGAAATGTTTTTATATATGAACGATTAATATTATAATTATGGATTCGATAGACTTTCTAAATAAGGATGCATTTAAACTTATTGAAAAGCTCCTGGAAAGAAGGCATTATTTGAGGGAACTTGCGGATGAGGAAAATCTTGCCCCAAGCCAGGTCCACAAGATTATGGCTAAACTTGCTTCCAGAAAAATTGTTCTGGCTGAAATGCAGAAAAACAGGAAATTTTTCAGCCTG
>JBDRHK010000088.1:0-4344 GCA_043816965.1 Candidatus Iainarchaeum sp.
AATCAAACTAGGCAACGGCTTGAATGCATGGTTTACCTGCATTGAACACTTATTTGTTGAGCCAACAAACAACAGGGCGGAACGCGCACTCCGCGAGCTGATAGTTCAGCGCAAAATCATCGGCGGGCTGCGGGCGGAGCATGGGGCGGACACAATGGGCATCGTGAACACGATGCTTGCCACCTGGAAACAACAAGAAAAACCCCTATTCCAGACCCTCAAAACAGCCATAAGTTGTTAGCAGATACCTTTTTTTTATTAAAATTTGATTCTTTTTTAGAAAAATTCTATGAAAATTTCAGAATTTCCTAAAACGGGAGAACAGGGACTGTTTCTTTCCCATCATCCTTGCCTATATCCGGCATTGGCGGCGTTCCTAGGAAATCGTCCCCGTTGTTTCCGTTTCCTGGGGGCGGGTTACCCCCATCAGTTACACAGCCACTGAATATCAGCATTATTACTAGTGCCAAAACCAATGCCAAACCAATTATTTTATCCATAATATCAATCTCCTATAAATGGAAGTTCAGGGAGCATAGGGATTCCCCAGCCTCCGCCGGTTTCCCCGAAAGAGCAGGCTGAATTTGAGTAAAGGGCGATTCCTTTTCCAAGATCCTCTTCGCTAATTCTTGTTCCCAAAATATTATCCCAACCATTGCTTCTAGTGTTAAAGAAAAATGCCCCGCGCAAATCACAGCCCAAATCATTTATCCCTTTTCCAATCATGTCTGCAGTAACTGGAACAAAGTTCCATCCCTTAACCAAGGAGGGAAGTTCCTTATATGAAACCGGGTTTTTTATTCCCCCTGAAACAGTGCAGCCGGAATTTGGGTTGTAGAAGAAATAGGCCTCTCCATTTTCACCGTTATAAATCTCCTCAAATTCCCCTGTCCCAGTATTGTAGCGGAATAGGGAGGGGTCTTCATCAAACTCACAGTCGGTATCCGGATTTACAATATCCCCCGGGACCGACATAAGATTCCAGCCGTTTGCAATGTAAAGCTTGAATTCCAAATCAATCCTTTTATCAGTAACAATAAATACCGCGGTGTCTGAATAGAGGTCCAAAAGCTTAATTTCATAATCATTCACCTCAACAGATTCCCCCTCATAAAGCCTGTATTTCCTGAAAGGTGTTGGCGGCAGTGCAATATCTGTTGTAACCATTTTTGAAGCCCCTGAAACCCCTGAACTCCCTTCCACAACGGATTTTGTAACAACCTCCCTGTAATCCTCTGCGTCAACCGCGACACCTGTTTTTGTCAATTCATATAGATAATTGCTTACACTGATTTCCGCAAAATTCCTTCCTGAACAAGAGCCGAAATCATCAGTTGTGCATTCCTCATTCCCCTTAATTGAGAGAAGGTCAATCCTCATATTTGCTTCCAAAACCCTTGCAGCCATTCCAGTTGCAAGCTTGAACCTTTCGTTTGTGTGCACATTTATTATTTGTGAGCCTGATTTGTTTACGATGAAGGTTGCCTCTCTCATGCTAGAACCTAGCAACTTTATATCCAATCCATAGAGAGATATTGATTCACCAGGATAGAGGCTATATGTTACCAATTCAGGCATTGCTGCACCTTCAGTGTCTCCACCAATCCCGTAGCCCTTCCAAACACTTATTGTTGCGATTGAAGCAGTATTGCTGCAAGGGCCTCCTTCAAAACATTCACTGCCAACAGCATTGACAAGTTGGATTATAACATCCTCACCCAAAACAAGGGCGGACTGCTTTTCTTTCAGATTAAACCTTTCCCCTAGCCTTACTTTTATGTACTCCTCAATTCCGGTTTCCCTTACAACGAAAACCGCGGTATTCCCGACTTCCAGTGCGTAAATTGTGTAATTTCCGTGCACATAATTCTCCCCTCCCCTCAGCCTGATTGAACTGCTATGGCCATCATCAAAGGAAACCGAAAGCTGCGCAACACTCCTTGTGTCGCACCAAATTTTCTCGCCTTCAGGAGCTGAAGCAGCACATACAACAGAATCTATGTTCTCCAGCTTCATTTTAAGAACAGGGTTCACGTCAAAATGATCAGGATGGAAAACCAACGCAGTCTGCCTTGCCTTCATCTCAAATTTCTCATTTAACATTGCCCTTATAGAATCTGGCACTGTTTGTTTTGAAACCATCAGGACAACAGAATCATCATCAATTGTAAAGGCACTGATAGTGTGGCCATATACATTTGCCGAGCCCCCTGAATTAATGTTGATATAGGGGTATCGCATTATTTCAACAGATTCGATTTCAAATGTTTCTATCTTAACATCTTCCTCATAAGCGATGCCTGCTTCAGCACCAAGGCCTTTTGATGCCGATGTTTCAGCAATTGCAACAATGTTTGCTGTTATTGGCACCGCAACTGAAGTAACAATCTCTGTTGACTCAGTTACTGGGGTTGGCTTTACAGAATAACTTACGTCAAGGACTGCTGTGTAGTAGGTTTGGCCCCCGCATTTTTGCATAAGGTCCTCCCCCAATTCCTCAACATCTGTTGAGCCGCATTTTGGCACCAATTTTCTTATATCCATCAGCTGAATCTGCAAATCAGTCTCCCTAACTATTGCCCTGTCCTTTAGCCCCAAATCAAACCTCTGGTCAAGGTTCACATAGGTTAGGTCAGGGGAACTTTCCTTGGAAATAATAAATACTCCGGTGTAGCTGCGCGAACCTCGCAAGAGGTCCACAAGATGGAAATTATAGCCGTTCACCGACCTGCTTTCGCCGGCATTCAGTGAAATTCCTGTATTCATTCCATTGGAAAAACTGACAGTAATATAGGCAGTTTCACCACCTATGCAAAAGGATGACCCGCCTCCTGAGGAAGGCATTGGTTTGGCGATTGAGGATTCAACAGGAATTGACTGCGTTGAATCACAGAATGTTTCCCATACCTCGAACCTTATTATCTTCATCTCCGTATTTCCAGCAGAATCTAAAATCACTGCCTGCTGGCCTGTGTTCAGCTTGAACTCCTCCCCCAATCTTGCCTTAACCAAATCATAAACCGTTTCCTTTGAAACCGAGAGTTTTACGGCATCAAGATTTGAGGAAATCCCGTGGTTTGTTATGTAATAATCCAAAAATTCCCCTTTCTGCCCTTCGTAGAGTGACAGCATTGTTCCGACCGCGGTGTTCCCGCTTTGGTATTCGACCGAGAGCTGTGCAAAAGAGGTGGATGTTGTGCATTTGATCGGTTCGCAGATTTGAACTCCGTCAATTGTTTTGCATTCTCCCTCATAACATTTGCCGCCTCCCCTCTCAATTCCTATTAACTTAACAGTCAAATTTTCGCCATTTACATAAGCCTTCTGGCCTTTCTTCAGCGAGAAACTTTCATCAAGTTCAACCCTTATTGAAGTGCCTACCGGGCACAAATCCTCGGGATTTTCGCGGCATCTGCAGCCTGCGCCTATCATTTCGCCAGTCTCATTGTAATTTTCAGCCAGTTCACAGGCCTCTACAACAGTTCCGTCAGGGCAAGTATATTTCCTTGAGCAGGCATCTTCCCTGCACTTTCCCTGATAGGCGACCCTTACACCGGCAAGCTCTGCCTCACATTTATTGCCATATGTTTTTCCATCCATCCCGCAGACAGGGTCCCACACAGCTGTGCAGCCCATTGTTTCACATTCCCCATCATAAGCAACATCCACGCCTGCCAGACCTGCAAGGCATTTGTTGCTGTAGGTCTTTCCGTCAGTTCCGCAGACAGGAGCATATTCCATTGTGCAGTATTGCGGTTCGCTGCATTCACCGTATTTCAGCAGTTCTCCGGTTCCGGAATAATACCAACCCTCGGATTTTGTGCCGTCATATTTGCAGACCGGCTTTCCTTTTATGGGGTCATAGCAAAGAAGCCCGCCACCCATAAGCCCATAGCCTGGGTCAAAACTCTCAAGGCCTGCACAGCACCCGTAATAATATTCCGGTGCAACCGCACCGCTTGTGTATTCACCCTCGGCTGCGCATTTGTTTTCCTCACATTCACTGTAATATAAAAATTGCGCACCATCCCTGTCCAGTTCGCACAAATTTCCATAGGTCTGCTGCACAGGATCGCATGGGGCCCTTATGCATACTACTTCCTTCTGGCCGCAGACAGGGGCATATTCAGTTGTGCAGTCAGTATCATTCGGGGTGTAACTAACTTTCAGGCTTTCCCCGCCATATCCGTTTACATATATTGTAACCGTGCCTGAGCTAGATGACTTAATCCTGCCCAGGTCATATTCCAGGGTTTCAGTGGCATATGCCTCACACATGTCGCCGTTGGAATTGTGGTAGAGGGTAAGTGTTGTCTGCGAGGGGTAGGTTTCAAGGAAAATCCC
>JBDRHK010000089.1:0-7158 GCA_043816965.1 Candidatus Iainarchaeum sp.
CCTTACAGGAACCCCTATCTCCTGCTTTTTATCAAAGCAGATAACTGAAACACCTTTCTCCGCAAGTTTCAGTGCCGCCATTAAACCTCCAGGGCCTGCACCAACAATTGCAACATCGTACTTTTCCATTTATTTCGCCCCGCCCTTCTCAAATTTCATTTTGCTTGCCTGCTCCCCATTCAAGCCCCAATTGCTTTTCGGGACATCATTAATAATCACAGTTGTCCATTCCTTTGGAATTCCCAATGATTCCTCCAGCGCACGGTAAATTGCCTTAATCATCTTCTCCTTATCTTCCTCGCTTCTCCCTTCCCACATGTCAATTTTCACAACAGGCATAATCTCACTCCAGCATCTCCATTGCCCCAACAGGGCAGATTAAAACGCATGCCCTGCAGTTTATGCATTTCTCGTTATCTATTGCTATTTTGGTCTCAATCAGCTCAAGAGCCAATTTAGGGCAAACCCCTACACAACCCCCGCAATAGCAGCATAACTCAGTATTGCATTTTACGCCCATAAAATCACTTACAAACAATACCAATAAATAGGATAAGATTTATAAAATAAAAATATAAGGTGATAAAATGGGTTTAAGAAGACTTATTCCGCTAAAAGGCCGATGGGTTTCCTCTCTTGTTAAAGAGGCAAAAAAATTAACGGAGAAATCAGTAGTTAAGTATCGTAAGAGAATTACCCCGATAGATAAGGAATTGATAAAAAGGCTTGACAAAATGAGACAGAAATCCAAACTTAGCAAAAGGGAACAAAGGAATTTTAGGTTGATTCAGGATCATAGGAAAAAAATGACAAACTAGGAATGTACTATGTGTATCGCGTTTGAAGCAACTGTGAAAATTGCGAACGGAAGGGAAATAGAATACGAGATTAATGGGGAGAAAGGAAAGGCTGTTTCTGCTGTCGAGGGTGAATTGAAAAAGGGGGATAAGGTTCTGGTTCAGCAGGGGATGGTTGTTGATAGGTTAGGGTGAATTTTTTAGTAATCATCAATAGTAACAATTAATCTATTGCCTTTTGAGTATTTTTTAATCGGGACGCCCGAACTACCATGGGATTTTCCTTTAGAAGGCTTTAACCCAAGTTCTTTGCAGGCGCTTTCTAGTTCCCTTCTTGCGTCATCGCTCCTTAAGTCTGACCTATGCACGACAATTTTTTTTCCGCTACGAACTACAATCCTTAGCATTTCTTTAAATGCCGCTTTCCTCCAGCCGGCATGCTTCCTGGCTATGTCTTCAGGTAAATAATTCAAAACATCCACTGCATAGATGTCTTTTTTTCCGATTTTAAAATGGCCCTGAGCATATGTCATCTTGAATGAATTTTCATGGTACTCTGTGAGATGCAATCTGACAGTTCCGATTGCATCAGGGTTACTGTCAGCAGGCCCGTCACGGTTAACTGACTTGCTTGCGCGGCTAAAGTAATGCTTATCCTCACTGCGAGGAAAAACAACAACACAGGGGTACCCGCCCCCAGATTTGGAAACAATAGTCCTCTTAGCACGTTTAATTATTCTATAAACCGTTCTTTCGCCACCTTTAGGTGAAGCGTCTTTTATGGTCTGTGTTCTGCCCCTTCCAGATTTTGCCCAAATTTTTTCTCTGATATGCTTTGGCAGATGTGCTTCATGTTTAACAGGCATAAATTATCTCCCTTGTGAATTCACCGCTTCTAAATTTATCTGCGTCGCCTTTTTCAAATTCTTTAATTCGGTTTCGGGAATCTTTTCAACCGCGATTCCCCAATGGAGGGAAATTAAATCATTTTTTTGCAATGGAATTCCAAACGGGTTCTCGAATTTGCGGATTTCCTCTTTCAGTTTGAATTCGTTGTTTTCGGAAATTAATTTCACGGTTTTCGCCTTAAGCTCATTTTCATCAACCACTTTCCCCCACTTAACCAAACAGTTGCTTAAATTCTGAACAATAGGGGAGACTTTTTTCGTGACGAAATTCACATACAAAACGTTGAAGGAGTGGTGCGGGAGCAGGCCATTGGGGAGCTCTGCTGCCAGTTTTTCTGAAATTTTTTGGGGGAGCAAGTGCGGGCCGGTTAATTTTTCGCGGAGCAGTTCCCGCAGATCTTCCCCCCATTCATGCTCGAGCAGTTCATTCCCTGTCCAGTAGGCATTTATCACTTTTTCATCAAACTCGTTTTCGATTTCATTTTTTTGGGCAATCAGTTCCAAGTAGGGGTGCAAGGCGGAGAACTGTTTTAGTAGGGAAACTATTTCAGCCTCCTCTTCCTGCACAGGGTTATTCACAAAATTCAGCAATTTCTCATGAGCGTTTTCCGGCCCGCAGTAATTCAGCTTGTTGGGCTGGTAGGAGTAGCGGGCCGCTTTTTGGGGTGGGTTCATATTGGTCACTAAGAAGGGATTGAGGGAGGATATTTTAAATACTTCAGAAACATTGTTTAATTATGGCGATCAGAACAAAAAAAGAAATCCCCAAAATTGCCCAAAAGGAAGGAAGGGAAAGACTAACGGCAAAAGTAATTGATCCGACTGGAACTAGAAGCCTGTTTAGTAGTCCTGAACAAGTGGCTGTTAAGCCTTGGTTTCAAACTACCGGCAGGAAAGCGAAGAGAGGAAAATCAAAAAAGGGATTGGGGGATAAAGAAGGTTTTGGTGATAGAAGAAGCGACTGGAAACGTCTCAGGGAGGCTCTGAAAAACTCGTACGTTAGAGTAAATGGGAAAAAGAAAGAAATTATAGTTACTTCAGAACATCGCATTATTAACGGGGAGAAAGTGTCGTCATATATCCTTAAAGATGAGGATGGAAACCGTCTAACTGAACGCCAGGTGGATGACTTAGTAAGAAATCTTAAAAACATTGAATAATTTCTTTAGCCTTGTTGAATTTATTGTATATGAAAATCCAACTATTACTCCCACTCCTGCAAAAATTAACAGGAATCCTGCTGCTTGGTTTGGAGAAATTATTTGTCCAAGAAAAACTAGTGAAAGCAGTGCAGTAATTGGCTGGCCCAAAAGGAGGACTGAAGTTACGATTGAAACCTTCTCGAATTTCAGGGCGTTATACCAGAAGAGGACGAAGAGGAACAAGAGTGCTCCAGTAAGGATAATCCACTGCAGCTGCGGAATTGAGAATTCAAGCATTGCCTGCCACTGGTTGGTTGCAAACAAGAAGAGGAGCATTATCGCGGAGCCGAAGAACATTCTCCCGAACGCGACGGTTCTTGCAGGGATCTCACTAAGCACGTGGCGGCTGATTACATTTTCCCCTGCCCACAAAAGCGTGGCAAGGAGGATTAAAAATTCCGGGAAGCCGAACGAGGAGATTGAAAGTAGTAAGAAGTTGCCAGCTAATAATAAAACCGCACCGACGAAAAAATTCAAATTCAGTTTTTCCTTCAGGAAAATAAGGGCGAAAACTGAGGCGAAGAGGAAAAGGGATTTGTGGATGAAACCAGCGTTTATTGCAGAGGTCAGGGAGAGGGCATAAAAAAACAGCAGGAAAGGAATGCTCCCTCCGACCAAACCAATTGTCCCCAACTGCAGCCAGTTCTTTTTTGTGAGAGCTTTTAATTTGCTGAAATCCTTTATGAGGAAGAATGTGGAAATGAGGAAAATTGCGACAATTATGTTCTTCGCTGTTGTGAAGGCGAAAGGGTCAATACCTCCAACAGCGAACTTATTTACAAAAATCGCAACTCCGGAAACAATTGCAGTAAGGAGCGCAAACATCAGGCCTTTGTTCATGCAAGAATTAGGGGAGTAGTTGATTTAAAGTTTTTGCGGGCACAGACGGGAATTCAATTCATAAGGCATAAATACAACCTTTTCTATATTATAAGCAGATGAAAAGTATAATTTTGCTGGTTTTGCTGGTGCTGATTTTGCAAGTGGTTACAGCACAGGTGATTTTCGAGGATGATTTTGATGCTTTTACTCAAGATTACTTATGCGGCAGTCCTGAGTTAGGCCATGATTGTACAGGCCCCCCGGGATATGAAGTGCTGAAGGGAAGTTTGAATGATGCAAGTTATGGTGAACCAAACGCACAGATTGTTGCGGCGGGAGATAGGTTTGGCGGAGTAGGAAATCACCGCGGTTTGAGGTTTTACCTTGAGGCACGTCCCCCTGAGCCCTTAATAGCCAATGATTCCCTGCTGAAAAAAATCCTATCTGAACCTGAAAAGGCGATATATGTTCGCTGGTATATGCGTGAATCTTTTGTTGATTTTACAAGCTCTTTTCAAAAATTATTTAGATTTGGCAACAGCGAGGGTGAACAGACATTTGTTCCTGAGTGGAAATATTGGCGGTATTCAGACCCGCCTGAGGTTCAGTTTAATTTTTGGGATTCCCAAAACGGGAATTTGATGTATACGACTTTTGATTTAAAGACTGATGTTCTTCCTGATTCATGGCATAGTTATGAAATTAAGATTGATTTGAACAATGATGAAATTGAATTCTGGTTTGATGGGGAATCAAAAGGTGCATTTTCTGATAGGGATTATTCTGATTATGGGAATACACAGGGAATTAATATTGGTGGGAACACCTACAACATTGACTGGTTGGAACCAGTTGAAGAAACGAGAGACTACGATGATGTTGTTGTTGCGACAGAATATATTGGCCCTGCCGAGTGTGTTGATGGGGATGATATTTCCCAGAGCGGGGCGTGTTATTGTGGCGGGATTCCAAGTCCAACAGATGCGAGCAATGTTTATGCCTCCGGTTTTTGTGTTGGCGGAACATGGCAGGCGGAGCTGGAACAAGGTGGGGGGAAATGGATTTGTACGCCTTGGAGCACCTGCTTTACCGGAACACAAACCAGAACTTGCCATGACCATACTGATTGCGGAAATGAAATTGGCAAACCGGTGGAATCCCAGACCTGCTCCGCAAATAATATCTATTACGTTGACAAGGATTCCATAGGCGGAACCTGTTTGGATTCAAACCCAGGGACAATTACGCAGCCCTGGTGCACATTAAGAAAGGCCTCGCAGACAATGGTGGCGGGGGACATTACTTATATAAGGGAAGGAATCTATGCCCCTGAATGGGTGCAGTGGGCTAGGCTTACGGTTGATACATTGAATAGCGGAACTGAGGGAAACCCAATATCTTATGTGGCTTATCCTGGTGAGGAGGTCCACATAACCGGGGAATATAGCATTATCGGGGCATATGATAAAGAGTACATTACATGGGATGGGTTCAAAATCTCAACTACAAGTACATCAGCACATGCTGCTGTTTATTTTTCGGCTGGGGCCAATTTTGGCGTTATCAGGAACTGCGAGATATCTGGGCATCAAATAACTGCCCCCAGCAATCACTCAGGAATTTCAATTGGTTCCAGCAGCAATATCTATGTGGAGAACTGCATTATTACAAATGTAACTTCCACAGCTGACCCTCTTAATTCTGCAGGAATAAAGCTGTACTCCGGCGAGAATATTATCGTGGAAAGGTCAACCTTTATTGGAAATGGGCAGGGCATACATGATAAGGACGATGGGGCAAATAACACTTACCGATATAATTTTTTTGACAGTGCAAACAGGAATTTTGACCTCGATGCCCTTGCATCCAATAACCCCTCGGAGAATATCCGGGTTCATAATAATATTTTCATTGACAAGGGGTTTGCCATAAGGACAAATACCGAGTTATTGCCGGATCAGCTGGTCGTAAATGCAAAATTTTTCAATAATGTGTTTTATGGTGATTTGGATTCTGACACCCTGATTGAGTCAGTTAAATATTCCCCTAACCTGTCAATCTACAATAATATTTTCCCAGGATACAATCAAATCATAGTTGGGGGTGCTGAGGGCACTCCTGCATTAATGAATAATAATTGCCACTCGATTGGCGCAATATATGTGGTTGGTTTGTATACTCCTGATTATGCGCAATATGCGGGATTATCCGAGTGGCAAGCTGGAGAAGGATTGGATTTGGATTCAATTGAAACCTCTAATGCCTTATTTGTTGACCCTTCAAATAATGATTTCCGGCTCCAATCAAATTCTCCCTGCAAAGGGATAGGGATTAATGGTGAAGATTCCGGGGTTTATCCTGAAGGAACGGTTATGCAGATTGGCTATTTGCCGGCAACAGCCCAAAATCCGTGCACTGAAAACTGGAGCTGCACAGCATGGAGCGCATGCACCAACGGAACCCAAACCCGCACCTGCACTGATGCGAATGGTTGCGGGACAACTGCAAACAAGCCCCCGGAAACGCAGAGCTGTTCAGTAAGCCAGTGGCAGGAATATTACATTTTCGGCGGTTCGGCGGATGACTATCCTGCAGGGGCCTATCCCCAGGCAGGTGACAATATATCAAGGACAACGAACAACCCTGCTGTTGGAACGCATAATCTGGAATTTCCCGCAACAGGGGCATGGCTGAACGCAAACATTTTCGGGCTTTCGATTCCCACAGCAGAACTTGATTGGGAGAACTCTTACTTAGAGTTTCAAATTTCCACTTCCGAATCTGCTTCTGCAGAAATGCCTGTAGGAAATGGCAGCAGCTGGCCAGGTGCAGGGTTTACAACAACAGGGAATGGTTACAATGCTGTAAGGATTAACTTAACAGATATTGCCGCAACAAGGGAAGATTTCGGTGACATAATAACAGATATTTTCATTGGTGCTGGCTGGCCAGGCACAATTGTTTATCTGGATGAAATTAAGGTTGTTTCTCCCGGGCAGGAGTGCAGGGTTAATGCCCTTGCCCCCTGCGCTATTTCTATAGCTGGCGGAACAATAATCAGCTGCTCTTTGGACAATTTGCAGTATGGGTATGATGCTGCAGGGAGTGTGAATAATATTGTTAGTAATCTGCTTTCCGATACCGGTTATAATATTAAAATCGAGAATTTAACCACAACTACTGAACAAAATATTTCAGGGAATTCGAATTCCGCCGGGACGCTGGAATTTAGTTCCTAGCTATTTGGCGGGCGTAGCGAGCAATATCCCTGCGAGTGCCCAATAGGGTGCGAAGCAGGGACGGTCGTGTACCCGGAGCTCGCAAGTCCCCGAAGGGGACTAGGCCCATACCGCGTATGGGCCGTCCCGTAAACCCGGATAGGGGTTTAATGGGCCCGGGCGGAATCGAACCGCCGACCTCCACCGAACC
>JBDRHK010000090.1:0-14028 GCA_043816965.1 Candidatus Iainarchaeum sp.
ATATAATTATAATATATATAATATAAAGGGCCAAAAATCCTGGAATTTGCCCTAAAAATTTATTTAGAGGTTAATTATGCATATAGAATCTTTAAGGGTGCCCTTGGAAAGAATTGCGGTTATTATAGGCAAAGCTGGCGCCACAAAGGCCGAAATTGAGGAAAAAACCTCCACAAAACTGGAAATTGACTCAGAAACAGGGGAAGTGAGTGTAGGCAGCAAAAAGGATGATGCTGTTGCGGTTCACCGCTCTCTGAATGTGGTCAAGGCCATTGCAAGGGGCTTTTCCCCGAAAAATGCATTCAGGGTTTTGAAAGAGGGATATTATCTGGAAATTCTCGACCTGAAAGAGTTGGTTGGGAAATCGGAAAAAACAATGATTTCGAAAAGGGGAAGGGTAATAGGAAGAAGAGGAAAGGCAAGAGAGGAAATTGAGGAAACAACCGGGGCAGTAATATCTGTTTATGGGAAAACAATTTCGATTATAGGTATGGAGGAAGAAATAGAAAAGGCGAGGAGCAGCATTGAAATGCTCCTTGAGGGAGCAAGCCATTCAACTGTTTATGGAATGCTGCACAGGGAAGATGTAGGGAAGTTTGAATTATAGGTGGAAAAATGGACGGCACAAGGGAACATGTATTGGCTGAGGATATAGCAAAGGACTTCAAGGAGCATTCTGTAGCGGAATTTTTCAAGAAGAACAAGCAGATGCTGGGGCTTGTCGGAAAGATAAGGACACTTACCACCATAATTCACGAATACGTTACCAATTCATTGGATGCCTGTGAGGAGGCGAAGATCCTTCCTGATATTGAAATTACGCTTGATGAGCTTGGCAGCGAATATTATGAGCTTACTGTCAAGGACAATGGCCCAGGTTTAACTGAGAAAACTGTTGGCAAGGCATTTGGGCAATTGCTAGCCGGAACCAAATTCCACAGGATGATGCAGAGCAGAGGGCAACAAGGAATAGGTGCAGCCGGCTGCACAATGTACAGCCAGATGACTACTGGAAAGTCTGTGAGAGTTATTACTGGAAGCGGAAATGGGAAGGCATTCAGTGTTGAGATTAACATCGACCCAAAGGCAAATCAGGCAAAACTTTCCAATCTTGTTGAACTGAACAAGCCCTTCAAGGGCGTTGCAGTAAAGGCAAAATTCAAGGGAGTTAAATATGTAAATTCAGAGCAGGCCCCTTTGGAGTATCTCAGGAGGACTGCGATAGCAAACCCTCATGTGAGGATTAGTTTTAGGGACCCGGCAAAAGAAACAACTATTTTTGAGAGAACCACCAAAACCATTCCATCAAAGCCGAGTGAGATGAAGCCCCATCCTAAAGGCGCGACTGTTGATGAAATTATTACTGTTTCAAAATCCACAGACGCGAGAAAGATTAATTCATTCCTGAAAAACGAGTTCGACAGGATGGGGGATAAGGCTATTTCCGAGATTACGAAAAAGGTTTCGTTTGATTTAAACAAGGATCCCAAAAAACTCACATGGGAGGAATCTGAGGAAATTGTAAAGGCATTTAAGACCATTGATTTCATTGCCCCGAGGACTGATGGCCTTAGGCCTATTGGGGAGGACAGGATTTCAAAATCCCTGAAAAGCATTGTAGAGCCGGAATTCCTTTCAGTAATAACAAGGAAACCAAACGTTTATTCCGGCGGGTTCCCTTTCCAGACAGAGGTTGCGATAGCATATGGCGGGAAGGCAGGAAGGGGTTCAGGCATAAAAACTGATGAGGGTGTTGAGCAGAGGAAGATCGAGGTAATGAGATTTGCAAACAAGGTGCCTTTGCTCTTTGACGGTGGGGGCTGTGCTATAACAAAGGCTGTCCAGTCCATTGACTGGAAAAGGTATGGTGTCAAGGATATGGAAACCGCACCCATCACAATATTTGTGAATTTGATTTCTGTTTATGTCCCTTACACAAGCGCTGGCAAGCAGGCGATTAGTGAGGAACCGGAGATAGTTGAGGACATAAGGCTTGCGCTAATGGATTCGGGGAGAAGGACAGGGAGATATATTATCGGCAAGAGAAAGCTTCAGGAGAAGAAGATGAAGAGGGAGACATTCCTAAAATACATTCCTGAGATTGCAATGGCGCTTAACAAAATTACAAAAGAGAGTGAAGCGATGTTAAAGGAAAAACTCGAGAAACTGGTTATTGCAAAACTCAAACTGGAAGAAAAGGAAGAGGAAGACCTGCCCGAGGATATTGAGGAAGCGATTAGGGTTACAAAGCTTGATGGAAGGGGGAATAAGTAATGGCAAAGAAAGCAAATAAGATTCCTGCAAAGAAGGGCAAGGCTGCAGAAAAAACAACTGCAAATAAAACACAGAAATCACGCACAGGCAAGAAGGACACCCCGAAAGAGATAGCAAAGCATATTGAGCTTATTGGGAGAGGGGTCGTTGCCGAAATAAAGAAGGGGCAGGATCCCAGCTTTGAGACCCAGATGAGGGGGCGGAGCAATGTTGAGTTTGATGCCAAGTCAAAGTTTCTTTCCCTCGGGGACAAGATGACTACCAGGAATTTCCTGAACATTGGCCATGCGAGGAAGTTTATGCAGACAATGATGGTTGCTGCAAAAACAAATGATTATCTGAAAGAGAACAAGACAGCGGCAATCAGGGAAATTTACTATGAGCTTAAGCACACTTTAGGGAAAACCAAGGAAAATACCTTTGATGACCAGACAGAATCAGATTCTGTGATAGTTGATTTGGAACATTCGGTTGATACAATCAGGGAGAAGCTTAATTTACATGCAAACCCAAAGGGAACCCTTTACGGAGAGGTAACTCTCAGGGACAAGATGCACAATAACGACACATTCAACTGCGCCAAATTGGGAAGGGGCGGCTGGAGCGTAATGAGCAGGATTGAGCCTGAGGAAATCCAGATTGTTAAGGCCAATGCGGATTATGTGCTTATGATTGAGACAGAGGCAATGTATGAAAGGCTTGTCGAGGAGGGTTTCCCGAAAAAAAACAGGGCGCTTCTTGTAAGCACTGGGGGGCAGGCGGCAAGGGGGACAAGGAGGCTTATCCAGAGACTTCATGCCGAGGCAAATCTTCCGGTTTATTGTTTTAGCGTGGATGGGGAAGAAACAGTGGTAATTGAGGAAGATGGCCTGATTAAAAATGTGCAGTTGAAGGAACTTATGAACGGCAAAGAAGTACTGAAAATTGATGGGGTCATAGAGAATGAACGGGCCACAATCAACGCAAAATCAATGTGTTTTGATGATAAAAAAACCAGCTTCGGCCAGATAAATCAGGTAATAAGGCACCCTATTGTTGAAGACCTTTATGAGGTTAAAACAGATTTGGGTTACAGTGTAAAGGCAACAAGGTCACACAGCCTCATTGTTTACGATTCAAAAAAACAGGAATTTGTTGAGAAAACACCTTTAGAGGTTGACATGAACAATGATTTTGCGATTATCAGCCTTGACGTTCCAAACAATGAAAGCCTGAAAAGGATTGATTTGGCAGAATTTGCAATCGACCATCCAAACGCCGAAATTGGAAAAGACGAAATAACCAATAAAAAAAATAAGGTTTCAATTCCGCGCTTTATTGAGAAAGAAAAACTAGGTGACTTTTGCAGGCTGCTCGGTTATTACGCAGCTGAGGGCAATCTAGATGATTATAGAATCGTTTTTAGTTTCAACAAAAACGAGGAAGATTACATCCAAGATGTTTTTAATATATCGGAATCACTTTTTAATATTGAAGCAAAAGCACGCGATCCTCACAGTACAGAAACACAAGTGATGATTCATAATACTATTCTGTCCAAGATATTCAGAAACATTGCCTCAACAGGTTCGGCAAATAAAAGAGTCCCAAATATTGTTTTCAATGTACCGACAAAATCGAAGAAGGAATTTCTGACGGGATATTTTAGAGGCGATGGCAGGGTAGATTTCAAGAAAGAGAAAAGTTCGGTTGAACTATGGGCGAAAACAGTAAGTAAGAAACTGGCCTACGATTTGGTTCTGCTTATCTCGCAGATTGGCGCCAATGCAACAATTCAGTACCCGAAAGAAAGCAGCGCCGAGCATGAAGTTGAAATGACAACTGCATCAGGGATTCAAAAAACTAAAATTATTGCAAGACTAACGCCTTACCTCATAAGCATTTCAAATAAAGAGGCATTGTTAAATCTTAAGGAGCTCGTGTCAGAACTCAATCCTCTCGCACTGAAACATATTGAAAATAGTTACATAAAAACACCAAAAATTGACAGCCTTCCAAGAGAATTTGTTGAAAGATTCAGGCAAAATTTCAGGGAAGAATTTAGGGGGGATCTTGAGAAAAAATTGCCTCCCGCAACATTCCAGTGGCCCAGAATTTCTAAGAAAAAATTGCGTGAATTGCTCAAGGGCAAGGAATTAAGCAGAGAGCTACAAACTCTGAAGGAGTTTGCCAACAATAAAACAACTTTTGCAAGAATTAGCGGAATAGAAAAAGTGGAGCCGAAGGACAAATACGTTTATGATATTGAAATGGCAGGAACCCACAGGTTCTTTGCAAACTTTATGTGTGTCCACAACACAGACGGTGACCCTTATGGATGGTATATTTATAGTGTTGTAAAGCAGGGGAGTATGGCACTTGCCGCACATTCTGAATTTATGGCTGTTCCAAGCGCAAAATTCATCGGCATGACTTTGGATGATGTTGAAACCTATGGCCTGGAAAATGTCACTGAGAAAATGAAGGAAGGGGACATTAAAAGGGCAAAGGAAATGATTGAATATCCCTGGTTCCAGAATGAGCCCTGGCAGAGGCAGCTGAAAAAAGCCCTTGTCCAGAAAATCAGGATAGAGCAGCAGGCCTTGGCTAATAAATCACTGGACTTTGTTGCAAAGGAATATCTCCCTAAAAAGATTAAGGCAAAGGACTTCCTACCCTAATTACTTTGCCATTGTGGAAAGGTCCTTTAACTTTACTCCCATCTCTTCTGCTTTCAGGAACCTGCGGATGATTTTTCCGCTCTGGGTTTTAGGAAGGTTTGCCCTGAATTCTATTTCGCGCGGGTATGCGTGACCTGCAAGGTGCTTCTTTACATATTTCTGGATTTTCACCTTCAGCGCATCTGATGGCTTGTATCCTCTTGAAAGGGTTACAAATGCCTTAATTATTTCTCCCCTTAATGGGTCTGGCTTTCCGATAACTGCGGCCTCAACAATTGCAGGATGGGCCACCAATGCTGACTCAACCTCAAATGGGCCTACCCTCTCCCCTGAGGTTTTAATCACATCATCGCTCCTCCCAATAAACCAGAAATAACCGTCCTTGTCCCTCATCGCCTTATCCCCTGAAATATACCATCCTTTCAGGAAATATTTGTTATAGCGTTTCTTATTTTTCCAGATTCCCTTCATCATTGAAGGCCAGCCTGGTTTCATTGCAAGGTTTCCCTCAACTCCAGTCCCTAAAACTTTTCCCTTATCATCAATAATTGCGGCCTTAATTCCCGGGAACGGCTTTCCCATAGAACCTGGCTTGACCGGCATTGAAGGATAGTTGGAAATCAAAATCCCGCCTGTTTCCGTCTGCCACCAGTTGTCGTGGAATGGGAGGCCGAAAACTTTCAATCCCCAGTAAATGGGTTCAGGATTCAATGGTTCGCCAACACTAAGCATATGACGCAGGCTGCTCAAATCATATTTTTTTGGCAGTTCGCTGCCGTCCATCATAAGCATCCTTACCGCTGTCGGGGCGGTGTACCAAACATTCACCTCATATTTCTCAATTATTTCATACCATTTAGCGGGGTCAAAGCGGCCTGCATAAATTAAGGAGGTGACCTTATTGGACCAGCTACCTAAAATTTCATATGCGATTCCAGTAACCCATCCAGGGTCGGCCGTGCACCAGTACATGTCCTCTGAATGCAAATCCAAAACCCATTTAGCAGTCATATGCTCATGAAGGATTGCAAGATGGGAATGAATCACTCCCTTGGGTTTTCCTGTTGTTCCTGAGGTGTAGAGCATAAACGCAGGGTCTGTCTTTTTCATCTCAGCAACTTTGAAATTCCTTGAAGCAGCATTCATCTCATCCCAGAAACTAATTTCCCCTTTCTTTCTTGGCTTGTCATCAACAATAAAAATATGCTTCAATTCAGGGAGCTGCCTCTTTACTTTGTAAACCCTTGTCACAAGCTCCCTGTTTGTGATTAAATATTTCGCGCCAGAATCCTGCAGCCTGTCCTTAATTGCTTCAGGCCCAAATGCGGCAAACATTGTTCCGGCTATTGCGCCTGTTTTCAGTGTACCGAGAAAGCTCAGGTAAAGTTCCGGCAATCGGGGAAGGAAAAGAAATGCCCGGTCCCCCCTCTTCACACCATATTTTTTCAGGACATTTGCAAACTGGTTTGAGAGGTTTTTCATCTCACGGAAAGTGTATTTCTTCTCCTGCGTATCGTCAACCCATAAAAGCGCAAGCTTGTTCCTTCCCCAGTCCTTTGTATGCCTGTCAATTGCATTATAGGCGGCGTTCATCTTCCCGCCCTTAAAAAACTCAAGCTCTGAATAGTAATCGGAGTACTTGAATTTCCCGTACATTTTGCCGTAATCTTTCAAATTTGGCTCGGTTTTGAAATAGCTCTTTGGTTTTTTGATGATTTTCAGCCTTTTCATAATATCAATCCCTTAAAATAGCTGATAGTATTAGGTGTTTATTATTTTTATTTCTTTCCTAAAACCAATTCATTCGCCTTTTCCAGTTCATTCTCGGCAAGGAGTTCGAAAAACCTGCGGAAATCGAATGCATCCTTAAAATCCGTCTCTTTCAGGTTCTTTTCCAATAAATCAAGGCCCATTTCTGCCACTGATTTTTTGGAGCGCTGCATTTCCCTCAATTCGGAAATTCTCTTTTTGAACCCCTCAGCAGCAAACTCGCGGGAGATTGAAAAAATCGCCTTCCCCTTGACTTCTGCAAGGATTTCATTGAATGGGATGTCCCCCACACTATAGCCCTTTGCAAGTTTTCCTGTGAGCTTCAGGCGGATTATTGGAGGAAGATCCAGATCATTTTTCAAATCACCGCAAATTGCATTTTTCACCATTTCAAGGACCTGCTCGGAATTCTCACCCTCAAATTTTATTTTATGGTAGAAAAGTTTTCGCTGTTTTGGAAGGGAAAGGAATTTCAGATTATCTGTTTTTGAGTCAAAAATGTAAATTCCCTTTGAATTTTCCGATTCGATTTTTTTCGACTGGGTGATTATTGTAGAACCAGGCATTATGAATTTGCTTTCACCCAAGTTTTGCTCAGTTTTCCAGTGGAGATGCCCGTCAATAAGGAGTTCAAATCCCTTCGGCAAATCATCAAGAGAAAGGGTGGAAATCATGTCATCATTAAATGGGAGGAATTCATTAAGCGACTGGTGGAAAATGAAAATATTTTTTGCATCAGGAACTGGTTCCGGGCTCAGGAGCTGCAGCACTTCCAGCGCCTTTTTTTCGGGAACCCCGCCCATTCCCTGCACCGCGATTTTTTCATCACCCTTTTCGAAAATAATCGTTGATGCATGCGCATTCAGGAGCAGGTCTGCCCTCTCCAGAAGCTCAAGAATGTTTTTGTGGTCCTTGCCCCTGAATTCATGGGTGCCGGGAATTGCAACAACAGGGATTCCGGAAACATAAATTTCTTTTTCCTTCCCGTCCCTCATAATTTTTTTCAAATCAATATTTTTTGAGGGGATTCCCTTTGGAATAAGGAGTATTTCAATCGCCTTGTACAAAACATCCTGGGGAGGAATTGCCTCATCAAACATGTCTCCGGGAATTAAAATCATTTCCGCGCCATTCTCCAGCGCAAGTTCAATCGCCTGCCTTGCATTCTCAAAACTCTCCCCAACCCTATCCCCCTTCTCTCCAAAACCAAAATGGAAGTCAGACATTATCGCAATCTTCACTTCACTCACCCAATGAAATTATTTTTTCTACATCAATCTCTTCCAATGATTCAACCATCAAATCAGCCCTTGAAAAATCCTGCCCCTTCGAGAATTTTCCGGGAACTGCGATTGCCTTCATTTCCGCATTTTTTGCTGACTCAACCCCTAATTGGGTGTCTTCCACAGCAACACATTCATTAGGAGCAATTCCTAATTTCTCCGCAGTTTTCAGGTAAACCGCAGGGGAGGGCTTATGTTCAGTGACATCATGAATGTCCACCATTACGGAAAATTTATCTGTTAGGTTGAATTTATCGGTAATTAAGTGTATGTTCTTCTTTGAGTTGGCTGATGCAATTGCCAGGATTATTCCCATTTCCTCAAGGGAATTGATTAATTCTTTCACGCCTGGATTTAGGGGAAGCTCCCCAGCAATCTTTTTTGTCGCCGCAATATGTGTATTATTATGGAACTCATCATAATCCCCATCGAGCCCGTATTTTTCTTTTAGTATTTGAAATTTATTGCTGAAGGTTTTTCCAACAATGTTTTCATAATCCTCTTCAGTTAATTCAATATTCCTTTTTCCCATAAATTCCGCAATGCTCCCATGCCACATAGAATCGGTGTCTGCAATAACCCCGTCGAAATCGAAAATCACCGCCTTAATTGCCATAAACCATCCCTCTCTTTTCCTCAAGCAGTTCTTTAGGGTAGAAAATCAGCGGCCTGAAGACAGGCAGTTCTGCACCAATCCTTTTCAGTTCCTTTCTCAATTTGGTTTCCCCTGAAACCAGTGCCTGAACATTTATATCTGGCTTTTCAACCAGCTGTCGCAATTTTTGCAGCGGCGTGAAAAGAAAACTCCTGAAAGAGTTCCATCTCACCAATTTTTCAACTTCCTTCTCAATTTCTTTGGATTCTTTCTCAACAACCGGGAAGATGTTGCAGCCCCTGCGCATCATTAAAAAAGCCGCGACCAAATCATCCTTTTTACCTGTAAAAAGCATAGCGACATTTCCCTCAACCCCGAGTGGCAAACCTTTTGGGCCGGGAATCTCCTCCAAATAGATGAACATATCCTTTCCCCTAATTTCAACATTAACTTCCTTGTCTGGATTGGAAAGATTTACTTTCAGGCCGGGAAATTCCCCCATAATTTCCGAACCCAATTTTTCCCCCAATTCCTGATTGGTCAACTCCTTATTGTCAACAACCCTTGGCCTTACTGCAAAACTATCACCCTCTTTCAAAAATCCTTTGCAGACCTCGGTCCCCTTTTCCAGAATTTTTTTCAGGTTAACGCCGTGGACTGATTCTGCCTTTGCAAAGGAATGGATTCCAAAAACAAGGGGTAAAAGGGCGTGAATTTCATCCAGATTTTTCATTTTTTCAGGATAGAGGTAAAGCCTTCCCCCTTTCTTAACTATTCTGCTTCCGGCAAGCTTGTTTGCGCGGAAAACAGATTTCATGTTTGAGACTAATTTGTCCATGAAATATTTCCTCACAAAATGGCTTTTCAGGGAGATTTCCGAGGAAGTCTTGATCAGGAGGCAATTTGGGGAAAGCATAAACAATTTTAAAGGCATAAGGGTTAAAATATTACTGAGTTAAATGAGTGGTCAAAACAACAAAAAGAAATGCACTTGCAACTGCTGTTGCTGCTGTTGTTGTTAGAGACCTCTCTCAAAAACTCTTTTAACCGGTTTTTTGGGGGATTACAAAACTAGAGAGATGGCTATATGAAGTTCAGAAACATCCTGGAAACTGTGGGAAACACCCCTATGGTGAGATTGAACAGGATTTCCGGAAAAGGTGCTGCGGAGATTTACGCTAAACTCGAGATGTTCAATCCAGGGGGAAGTGTAAAGGACAGGATAGGCATAGGCATGATTGAGGATGCCGAGAGAAATGGCCTGCTTGGGAAAGAATCGGTGATTGTGGAGCCCACATCAGGAAATACGGGAATCGGCCTGGCAATTGCCGCTTCGGTGAAAGGCTACAGGGTTATTTTTGTGCTGCCGGAAAATTTCAGCATAGAGCGGCAGAAAATATTGAGGGTGTTTGGCGCCGAACTTGTGCTTACTCCCAAAGAAACAGGAATGGCCGGCGCCGTGGAAAAGGCGGAAGAATTGGTTAAATCTAACAGGAATTATTTCATGCCACAGCAGTTCAGGAATCCGGCAAATCCAGAAATCCACAGGAAAACCACAGCTAAAGAGATTTTGAAAGATCTCCCTGATTTGGATGTGTTTGTTGCCGGCATCGGGACTGGGGGAACCCTTACAGGCGTGGGAGAGGTCCTTAAGTCAAAAAATCCAGGAATAAAGGTAGTTGCTGTTGAGCCTGCAGACTCGCCGGTTCTTTCAGGCGGAAAACCAGGACAACACAAGATACAGGGGATTGGTGCCGGGTTTGTGCCAGAGGTAATGAACCGGGAAATTGTTGACGAAATAATTCAGGTAGGGAATCTGGAGGCGATAGAAACTGCAAAGCGGCTGGCGAAGGAAGAGGGAATTTTTGCGGGGATTAGCAGCGGGGCGGCGGCATTTGCGGCATTAAAAATTGCGGGAAAAATAGGGGCAGATAAAAAAATTGTAGTTATTTTGCCCGACACAGGTGAAAGATATTTATCGACAGAACTCGGGGAGGTATAAAAATGGGTTTGATAAAAACAATCAAGGCAGATATAAAAACATTCAGGGAGAATGACCCTGCGGTTAAAAGCACTCTGGAAATTTTGCTGTGTTACCACACATTCCATGCAATTCTCATACACCGCCTTAACCATCCGCTATACAATCTCAATATTCCCATACTCCCCAGGTTTATTTCAATGGTGAACAGGTTTTTCACAGGTGTGGAAATACATCCCGGGGCAAAGATAGGAGATGGATTTTTCATAGACCATGGTACGGGAACAGTGATAGGAGAAACTGCAAATATAGGAAAGAGCTGTGTTATGTACCAGCACGTCACTTTGGGGGGGACGGGAAAGCATACTGGAAAAAGGCATCCTACATTAGGGGAAAATGTTCTTGTGGGGGTTGGCTCAACAATTTTGGGGCCGGTTAACATTGGGGACAATGCAAAAATCGGGGCAAACACATTCATAATAATGAAGGATGTTCCTGCAAACGCGACAGTTGTTGGGGTGCCTGGAAAAATCGTGAAAATTAACGGGAGGAAAATAGTGAAGGAACTGAAGAAAACAGTCCTTCCAAATGGTTTTAAATGATTTCATAGGAAAATCTTTAAGTCTCTAGCGAGGGCGAATGGTCGGTTTCGTAGGTTCCCGAAGGGGACTAGGTGAATTCCGTGGGAATTCGCCGTCGTGTCAACTGAGATAGCAGTTGTGCTGAGGTGGCAGAGAGGCTATGCATCCGCCTGCAGAGCGGAAGATCGGGGGTTCAAATCCCTCCCTCAGCTTTATGAGAATAATGTGGATGTCAGATTCACCCAATGTTTGTTCTGGTTACGGGACAGTTACGAGGAATCTCCTTGATGGGTTAACGAAAAATACCGGGCATGAATGGCTTGCCCTGGGCTGGCAGTATGTGGGGCAGCCCACGAGGTGGGGGAATTTCATGATGCTTCCCAGGGGGCAGAGGGCATTTGGGGAGGATATTCTCCCTTATCATTTGCAGCAGTTCAAGCCTGATGTTCTTATTGTTCTTGCGGACCTTTTTATGGTGAATTATCTCGCTGCAATGGATTTCAAAGATACTAAACTAGTGAATTACTTTCCCGCAGATGGTTTTCCACTTCCCACAGGAGGGGCAAATGTTCTTATGAAAAATACCCAAGCTGTTGCAATGTCGAAATTCGGGAAAGAGGTTGCAAAGAAAGAGGGGATTGAGACTGAGGTGATATACCATGGTGTTGATTCAAATGTTTTTTCACCTGTAAAGGATAAGGAACAGCTGAAAAGAAACTTGGGGCTTGAGGGGAAATTTGTAATTGGTTTTGCAGGAAGGAATCAGGAAAGGAAAAAGATTTCGCGTTTGTTGAAGGCATGGAAAATTTTCTCAACTGGGAAGAAGGACGTCCATCTTATCCTGCACACCGACCCCTTTGACCCTGAGGGGCCGGCATTGCTTGACAGGAAAGGGCCAGGAGGGCAGAAACTGGAGGGGTTGATCTCAGTTTTGGGCGCTGAAAATGTTTCCTTTACCCATATGCCCTCTTTTCAGTTAGGGCTTCCCCTGGACCATCTTAATAGGATTTACAATCTCTTCGACATACATGTTTCAGCAACTTTGGGCGAGGGTTTTGGCCTTACAACTCTTGAGTCAATGGCTTGCGGAGTTCCGAATATTCTCCCGGATAATACAACCGCAAAGGAATTGATTGGAGGGAGGGGGGAACTTGCAAAAATACAGGCATGGGTTACTGCCAATAACAATGTTGAAATGGGGCTGGTTGATGTTGAGGATATGGCGGCAAAGATGAATTACCTGTATGAAAACGAGGATGTGAGAGGGAAGTATTCAAAAAATGGCAGGAAATTTGCCGAGGAAATGGACTGGAAAAATATTGTGCCGCAGTGGGAGAAATTACTTGCAAAACTCTAATTCCGATTTGTGACGAAAAATGCAATACTCATTATTTAATTAACTTGGCAGGAATTTGATTTAATGAAAGAATCCGCAATTTCAATTAAGGGCCTTACAAAAACCTACGGGAAACTTAAGGCAGTGAATAACATTTCCCTGGAAATTGAGGAGGGCGAATTCTTCGGCTATTTGGGGCCTAATGGCGCGGGGAAAACCACCACAATAAATGCGATAGTTGGATTGCTGAACTTCGATAAGGGTAGTGTAAGGGTTTTCGGGAATGATGTGGTTAAGGATTATGTTCAGGCGAGGAAGATTATTGGCTTTGCCCAGCAGGAACTGATGTTTGACCCTTTACTTTCGGTTAGGGATATTCTCCATTACCATGGCGGTTACTTCGAAATGAAGGGAGAGATTCTTGAGAGAATGGTTGAGAAATTAATGAGGGATTTTGGGATAAAGAAAAATGAGAATGACACTTTCCGCAGGCTTTCCGGGGGGATGAAAAGAAGATTGCAGATTGCAAAGGCATTAATCCACGACCCGAAAATTCTTGTTCTTGATGAGCCAAGTGCAGGGGTTGATGTTGAACTCAGGCATAACCTATGGAGGTATCTTTCTAGGATTCATAAGGAGGGGAAGACTATTCTCCTTACAACGCATTACATTGAAGAGGCAGAAAAATTGTGTGAAAGGATTGGCGTAATCAATAGGGGGAAAATTGTCGCCCTGGACAGGAAGGAAAATATGCTTAGGGAGCTGAGTGAGCAGATGATAAAGATTGACCTTAAAGAAAAGATTGACAAAGTTCCTGAAAGCCTGAAAAATTTCAGGTGCGATTTGGATGTTAAGAAGGGGAGAATTACAGTAAAATGCAAAAATGCGCAAAGCGAACTCGCAAACATAATGAGGAATCTGGATAAGGAAAATCTGGAGGTCATTAATGTCGATATTGTGAAGGACAATCTTGAGAGCATTTACATAAAACTTACTGGTGAGAAGAATGAACTTAACGGGCTTTAGGGCACTGACAATCAGGGAGATAAAGAGGTTTATGCGGATTCCCGCGCAGACCATACTCCCTCCGATAATTTCCTCTGCATTGTTTATTCTCATTTTTGGCTCTTTTATCGGGGGGAATGTTGGCGAGGTTGAGGGGGTTCCATACATCCTTTTCTTTGTGCCAGGGCTGGTTATGCTAAATGTCATTACAAGCAGCTATTCCAATTCCGCATTTTCGCTTTTCATAATGCGATTTCTAAATCACATAAGCGATATTCTCACAGCACCGCTTTCATATATTGAGATAGTGCTTGCATTTGTAATTGGGGCAGTAATAAGGGGGATGATTGTGGGGATTCTCATATTTGCTGTTTCGGCATTTTTTGTTGAGCTGAGTTTCCACAATCCCTTGTTTGTGGTTTTTTTCATAGTTATTACTTCGATAATTTTTTCCTCCATTGGCTTGATTGTCGGCTTATGGTCAAGGGAATTTGAGCATCTGGAACTTTTTACCACATTCCTTATCACCCCTCTCGTATTTCT
>JBDRHK010000091.1:0-10630 GCA_043816965.1 Candidatus Iainarchaeum sp.
TTTCTATTTAAGCATGAAAATTGAAGCAAAGACATTGGTCACGCCAGATATGGTGAAGCCAACAAGGAAAAATTTCAGGATGAGGGGCGTTTTCAACCCTTCTGCCGTAAGGCTGAAAAACAGGAAAATTCTCCTCTATGCAAGGGTTGCTGAAACTCCCTACCATGATGAAAAGACATTCCTCGCCCCAAGGTGCTGTGGCACGCACAAGCTCGAGTGGCAGATTGAAAAGTTAAGCAGGAGAAAGATGACGCTTGCCCCCGACTATTTTTGGCTTTCTGATGAAATCTCAAGGCTCCCCACAATTTCCCACTTCAGGAAAATACTTCTTGACAAAAGCGGCCTGGAAGTGGAAAAGGTAAGTGACAAGCCTGATTTTTATGGGATAAGGGATGACGGCGATTTTGGTGTTGAGGATCCAAGGATCACTTATTTAAAAAATGAAAATAAATATGCGATGACCTATGTTTCTGTTTCTTTGCACAGCGGAGTTTCAACATCACTTGCAACTTCCAAAAACCTTAACAGCTGGAAAAGGGAGGGCATAATCTTCAGGCAGCAGAACAAGGATGTTGTGATCTTCCCCGAAAAAATTAATGGCTATTATGTCGCCCTTCACCGACCTGAGGGAACTATGATTTTCAGCAAGCCAAGCATCTGGATTTCCTATTCAAAGGACCTCTTGTTCTGGGGAAGGGACAGGCCATTGCTTGACCCGAGAAACCATGCCTGGGATTATTTGCGGATTGGGGCAGGAACAGTCCCCCTAAAAACAGACGAGGGCTGGCTTGAGATTTACCATGGCGTTAAACTCACGAAAAAGAGGGACCCTGATTCACACAAAATTTACATGGCAGGAGCTCTCCTTTTTGACCTTAAGAACCCTGCAAAAGTGATAGGAAGGACACGCGCAAAGGAACCATTGTTCGGTCCTGATCTTGACTCTGAAAAAAAAGGATTTAACGATAAGGTTGTATTCCCTTCGGGCTTAGTTCAAACTTCAGACAAAAAAAGCGTGCTCATTTATGGTGGCGGAGCTGATACTGTGATTACTGTTCGCAAGATGAGCATCAAAAGTGTTCTCAACTCGATGAAGTGACAAAAATCGCCAGAGGTTATCTTTTTTATTTGTTTCACCCACTAAAGTATACGTGTTGAATCTTTTTTCTTCAAGCAAGGTTGTCTTTCTCTCAACCTACCCGCCGAGGGAATGCGGCATCGCAACTTTTACTAAAGACCTCTCTGACGCAATCCACAAAAAGTTCGGTTCACATGTCCAGCCAAAAGTAATCGCCATGGAAGAGAACCAGTCCGAATTCAGGGTCTACAATAAAAAGGTTGTTTTCAATATAAATGAGGATGATCTGGAAAGTTATGGGGCCGCAGCAAAAAAAATAAACTCCATGAGGAGCATAAAAATGCTGAATATACAGCATGAATTCGGCATTTTTGGCGGGGATTGGGGGGAGAATATCCTTCATCTGATGGAACTTGTCAAGAAAAAAATAATCGTCACCTTCCACACCGTTCTGGAGGAACCTGAAGAGGATTTGAAAAGAGTTGTGGAGCGTATATCTGAAAAGAGCGACAGAATTGTTGTAATGACAAACAATGCAAAGGAAATCCTTGCCAATGATTATGGAATTTCTGCTGAAAAGATTGTTGTCATCCCCCATGGCGGGCCAAACGTCAACTTCTCAAAGCAGAAAAACAGCCTGAAGAAAAAATATGGCCTTAAGAATTCAAAAGTTCTTCTCACCTTTGGCCTGTTAAGCAGGGGCAAGGGCGTGGAGTTGGTCATAAAGGCAATGCCTGAAATACTTAAGAAGCATCCCGATGCCTTTTACCTTGTTATTGGGGAAACACATCCTAAAGTCAGGGAGGAGGAAGGGGAATCCTACAGGCTTGAGCTTAAGGAACTTGCCAAAACACTGGGTGTCGAGAAATCCGTTAAATTCCTGGACAAATATCTCAGCCTTAATGAAATAGTGGATTTTTTGAATTTATCGGATGTTTATCTTGCGCCCTCAATAGACCCGAAGCAGATATGCAGCGGAACAGTTAGCTATGCCATGGCTGCAGGCAAGGCGATAATCTCGTCCCGAAACAAGTACAATGAGGAGGTCCTTGCAAATGGAAGGGGAATTATGTTAAAGCGAAACAACCCGAAAGTTTTTGCAAAGAGGGCAATCGAACTTCTGGATGATGGCAAGCTCAAGAGAAACTTTGAAATTAAGGCATTTGATTACAGCCGGAGAATGACCTGGCAGAATGTTTCGGCAAAGTACTACAATACATTTTCAAATCTTTTGCCTGGGGAGTTCAACTACTTTAGCAAGCTTCCAAGAATCAATTTTAGGCACTTTTACCACATGACTGATGATTTTGGGATGATACAGTTTGCGGATTACTCCAAACCACTGAGGGAGAGCGGTTACACCCTTGATGACAATGCAAGGGCGATTTCGGTCTCCGCGAAAGGTTATGGGATGTACAAATCACAGAAGATGATCCGTGCGGCAGATACTTTTATGGGATTTATTGAAAAATGCCAGATAAGTGATGGGTATTTCCATAATGTCCTTGACATAAATCGGGATTTTGCCGATGACAGGGGAAGCGAAGACAGCTTCGGAAGGGCAATACACGCTATGGGCAATGTGCTTAAAAGTTCCCTTCCTGAACAGTACAAGTTAAGGGCAAAGAAAGTTCTTGAGAAGGCGATTGGCAGGAGCGATGAACTGATTTCCCCCAGGGCGCAGGCCAACTCCCTGATAGGAATGGCCTATGCAAAGGATTTGTTGGATGTTAATCAGGAGGCAATTGAAAAAATTGCCAATTCCCTGGTTTCAAAATTTGAGGAAACCACCGATGGCAATTGGGAATGGTTTGAGAAATATCTCACCTATGGGAACAGCATTATCCCTGAGGCCCTTTTTGAGGCCGGAAAATTTGATGAAACCGGAAAGACAGGGAAGGTCGCAGCGACTTCCATGGACTTTCTGACCAAAACCCATTTCATCGGGGAAAAGCTTGTCCCGATAGGCCAGGATGGCTGGTTTAAGAAAGACCAGGAAAGGTCCTTCTACGACCAGCAGCCCATTGAGGCAGGTGGAATGACTATCGCATACCTTAAGGCATATAATGCCACAGGCGACAGGGATTATCTGGCAAACTCAAGGAAATCATTTGAATGGTTTTTGGGAAGAAACTCCTCCAACCAGATGGTTTATGACGATTCAACAGGTGGCTGTTTTGATGGCATCACAAGCAACGGCGTAAACCTGAACCAGGGGGCGGAATCACTGCTGGCCTACCTCAACGCGAGATTGACGCTGCAGAAAGCGCTTGCGCATTAATCAGATTAATTTCCCCGCATCCTCATCCACGATAATTGTTGCGTTCTTGTGGTTCCTGAGAATTGAGGAAGGAATATTTTTATTTGGCTTGCCCTTCAGTGTTTTTGAAATCGCCTTCGCCTTCTCTGCGCCGCTCGCCGCAAGCACAATCCTTTTCGCTTTCATGAGTGTGCTTAGGCCGAGGGTGATTGCCCTTCTCGGCGGTCTGCCCTTCATCCCCTTTCTCTTCCTCTCAATCGTTGAGCGCTTCAGTTTCACCACACGGGTTTTGGAAACGAAACTTGCCCCAGGCTCATTGAAACCGATGTGTGCATTGGCACCGATGCCGAGCAGCAAAAGGTCAATTCCTTTGCGCGCAATAAACGATTCAAAACGCGCGCACTCTGTCCTCAAAGGTCGGTCAGTATTAAACAGCATAATATTTTTCTTTTTGAAATTAAATTTCGCGAATAAATTCTTTTCGAAGTAATGTGTTAAAGTGTCCCTCTCATCACTTGCCCCTATGTATTCATCCAGTTCAACAAAGTATGCCCTTGAAAAGCTGACCTTCCTTTTCCCGTATGCCTTCGCCAATTCTTTGTAAGCCCCCCTTGGCGTATTACCTGAGGCAAGTGCAAGAACTGAAGAGGGTTTGCGTTTGAGTTGGCCAATAATTTCCTGAGCAATTTCCTTGGACAATTCAGCGTAATTTTTTACCTTTTTTACGCAAAGCATTATTTGCCTGTTCTCTTTATTTTGCCTCATACCACCAAAAAAGAGGGAATAACAGTATTTATTACTTTGCCATAAATCCCTATATATGGTAAAGGCATTGGTAGTTGTTGCGCATCCTGATGATGAGACAATCTGGATGGGTGGCAAGATTTTGCGGGAGAAGGGCTGGAATTGGACAATTCTCTCATTATGCAGAAAGGACGATAAGGACAGGAAGCCGAAATTTTTCAGGGTTTGTTCCGAGTTGAATGCGCGCGCTTTTATTTCAGATTTGGATGATGAGAATCCTGAAAAGAAACTTCCGCTTGATGAGGTGGTGAAGCGCGTTGAACCGATTGCGATGGACAAGGAGTTTGATTATGTTTTCACGCACGGAAAGAACGGCGAGTATGGCCACAACCGCCACATCGAAGCCAACAAAGCTGTCCGTGCAATGGTTAAGGACGGATTGGTTAAGTGCAAGGAGTTGTTCGAGTTTTCCTACACACACAAAGAAAATCCGTCTTGCTGCGTGCCGAACGCCCGCGCGCGCGAGATTTTTGTGCTGAATGCGCGCGAAATCAAAAAGAAAAGGTATTTAATAAACAAAGTCTACTGTTTTGATATGGGCAGCTTCGAATCACTGAGCTGTTCAGACAAAGAAACGTTCAACAAGGTTTTGTGAATGGAGATTGCAGAGACCGTTGCCGGAGAGCAACAAACAGATAAGAAAGACGCTTCAGAAAAATTCAAGAGCGTTATCTTCTATCCTTTTCCTGCCGAACTCGATGGCGTGAGCCTGCAGGGAGATTTCCTTTATAAGGGGCTGAAAGAAAATGGATATCCTGTAAAGCCCTGCGACAGGGACGCCACCTTTGAGAAGGATGTGCTGTTCGGAAGTTTTAAACCAGATGTTTCAATCGGAATAGGCTTTTGGGGGGACACACCAAACATAATTATTGATCCAATGAAAAGGGGAATTACTCCTGTGCCATGGATTAATGCCGATGGATGGGTGGCGAATTATCATGATATTCTCAACGAACTCCCCCTGATAATGGTCACAAGCAATTGGGTTAAGGAAACCTATAGGAGAGACGGTGTTTTTAACCCGAATATGTATCCCATGCCAATAGGAATTGACACAAAACAAATGAGCCCTATCCCAAAAGATGACCCTAAAGTCGTTAAGATGCGCGAACTTCTTGGGGTTAAGCCTGATGAGAAACTAATCCTAACGATTGGGGGGGACACAACCAGCAAGGGCTTTCAGGAAGTTCTTAAGGCGCTGGGGAAGATAAATGGCGATTTCAGCAAGTGGAAATATGTGGGAAAAAGCTGGGAGGCAAAGGAGCCAAGGTACCATTATAGGGACGAGAGAAAAATAATTAAGGATGAAGACCTGCCCATGAAAAGGATAAAGTATATTGATGGCCCGATTTCAAGGGATACCATGAGGACACTTATTTGTGCAGCCGATATCTATGCCGCCCCAAGCAGGATTGAGGGATTTGGAATGATTCAGGTTGAGGCGCAATCATGTGGAATTCCTGTTCTGGGAATAGATGCAATGGGGGTAAAAGACACGGTTGTCCATGGTGAAACCGGCTTCCTTGCAAAAGTCGGGGAAACCATTGATTTGGAGGAGGAGTGGGTTTACAAAAACATGGGCTTCAAGGAAAAGCATATTGTAAAATTCGATGAGCCCAAAACTTTTGCCTGCAGGGCTGATGTCGATGATTTGGCGGAATATCTGCTAAAAATGCTTACTGATGATGAAATGATGCAAAAGATGGGTGAAAAGGCAAGGGAACATGCGGTAAAGAATTTTGATTACCATAAGGTTTCCCTGGATATTGCGCACCTGATTGAGGAAAAATTGAAAATTTAAATAATTCCCCCAAACACCAATCCTTTCGGAGTTCTGGAATTCACATCTTAATTTTATCTTTCACATATCTGGGGCATTTCCTAAGGTATTTTTTGAGCGTGTCCCTGTCGCTTCTTTTAAAAAGATTTCTCTCAACCTCTTCCGAAAGTGGCTCACGGAAATAAGCGAAATCTATGAGGGTTTTTTCAACGTCGGACACAGGAAGCCAGTAATCGTAGTATTTTACCGGCTCGAAGCCAAAAAACATCTTTCGGCTTATCCTCCTCAATAAGGCATTAGTGCCCATAACCTCCCTAATTCCTGTGCGCACCTTTTTTGGCGTAATTATAACCGGATTTGTCTCCTGCTCCCAGAGGTTGCGCAGGGAAAGCGCTTCCTGAAGCCCATAATAAAATGGCGAAAAGGCAAAACCTGAAACACTTACATCATCCTTGAAGCTATAAAAGCCGCGTGTTATCCTGTGTATTTCGCCACTACTTTCCAGATTGTGCAAAAGAAGCTGCGCATATCCCTTGCTGATGCCCTTTTTTGCCAGGAATATCCTTAAATCCCTTATTGAAAATGCGGGCTTCTCCCCAAAATGTTCCCTGACATATTTCACATATTTCATTTCACAGGCCTCCCCAATGCATTAAGCATCTGCCCATAGGACGGTATCGCGCCTGAATAGATTAATGTGCGGAGGTTTTTTTCATCAACAGGCCCTATTCCCCCGGCCAGCAAATCCCGAATGCCCTTTTTCACCGCCCCTCTTTCAGTTATCTTCATGTTGAGGAAATAGATATCATAAAAATCCCTGACAAGCTTCCTGTTACGGTATGCATCTATTTTCTCCAGCAGGAGGCTTTCCGGGGAAAGGGTAAAAACATCCATATGGCTTCCGTCTGCCTTCTCATATGCCCTCACAACAGGGTTTTTTGCTGTTCGCAGCGCCAGTTCAAGCCTGACCTCAACAACCCCATTACTGACTGATGAAAAGATTGTGTTTGCTGTCTGCCTGAATTTCCGCAGCTCAAGCCCTGAGGAAAGCGCTCTTTTGCTGAATTCCTGCCTGAAATTTTTTCCTGCTTTCAGGTAGAAATCAAGGTCTTCTGAAAACCTGTTGCCCTGGTAGCATCTCCATATTGCAGTGCCACCATGCAGCACCGCCCCCTGTGAGATTCCGTATACTATATCAACAACCTCGTCCTGCAGCAGGGCCAGGTCTCTGTGAAGCCTCTTTCTAAGCCTTTTGAATAGGGGAATTTTCATAATTAATTAAATCAACCAAACTTATATAAAAGTATATGTTTGGTTTATTCTATATTTTTTAGCAATCATTAGAATCTGCGGCTATTTGAATTAAATAGGGGAAAGCACTAATATTAAGCAATGAAAAGAATAATTCTCTTGCTTTGCCTTTTAATTCTGGCAAATTCGGCACTTGCCTGCAGCAAGATTTACATAACAATAACTGCCGATGACAATCTGGAATTATTTTTTAATGGGCAATCCCTGGGATCACGCGAATACTGGCTGGAGGCAAAAACCTTCGAGGCAAAGCCAAAAATCGGGGTGAATGTCATTGCCGTGAAGGCAATAAACTCCACAGGTTCAAAAGGAATTCTTGTGGATGCCATCTACTGCGGGAATAAAGTTTATTCAGATGATACTTGGAAAGCCACCTCATCCTCAGTGGTAAACTGGTGGGCTGCCACAAGTTACAATGACAGTTCCTGGGGCTATGCAACTGATTTTGGCGCATATGGTGTTAAGCCCTGGGAAATGCTGGTCATTGGGTTTCCTGAGGAAACAGAGGCCCACTGGATTTGGGCAAGTTCAGGGGAAGTTGCATATTTTAGGAAAACCTTCACCCTAATCGATGAGGAATGTGACGAAGAATGGTCCTGCACAGAATGGACTGAATGCATAAATGAAACCCAAAACAGAGAATGCACAGATTCCAACAAATGCGGGGAGATTTCATCAAGGCCTTCGCAGGAACAGATATGCCTTGAGGCGATTGAAATTGATTCATTTGGCTGCGAAATTTCCTCATCACAAGTGATAATGAACACCTGCTCCCGCGAGGAACTTCAATACCAGTATGGATCGGCAGCAAGTGTAAGAAATATAGTCAAAAATTTAATTCCGGACATAAGATATGACATTACTATAGAAAACATCACTAAAAAAACAACCAGCACAGTTTCAATGAGAAGCAACAGTTCCGGAATTTTGGAATTCAGCCCAGGATTATAATTTCAGCGGGTTCTTCCTGCTTTTCACCGCTTCATATGCGAGCAGATAACTTCCCGCACTCCATGCCTGGTGCCTGCTTCCTTCAGCCTTTTTAGTTTTTGGATGAATCCATTCATTGAAATCCCAGTCAAACCTGTGCCCCAAGCTATTTGCTTTCGCAAGCCTTTCCAGTTCCTCTTCAGCCTGCGCATACTTCTTTGCCTCCACAAGGGCTGCCACATAAAACCCGCCGACAAATGGCCAGATTCCGCCATTGAGGTAGTCGCCAGGAGTTCCTGCCAAAGAGGCCTTGTAATAATCCTGCCATTCCTTTGAGCCCTTTTTTATTGGGGGATAAATAACCTTCATCGGGAACGGCCTGTCAATCCTTTTCCTGTGGACAAAGCCGAGTATTTTCCTCGCCTGTGCAGGGCTCGCAAGGCCAAAAACAATTGCAAGCATATTCCCCAGGGAATCAAACCATTCCTCCTTCTCGCTGTAATGCGGACCATGGTCCTTCCAGTGCCAGGGGAGGAAATATTCCAATCCAGAATCCCACAAATAATAATCAACCTTTTTTTTGTATTCTTTCAAATCATTTGCATTTCCGCCCGCCTTCTTCGCCCCATAGTAAAGCGCCTGTGTGTTTATGCAGTGCCCATACCTGTGGGGGAAGCAGTCCATCCAGTCAGAGGTCGGAAGCTGTTCAGGGAGCATGTCCTCTCCCGCGTCCTGGAATGCGGTCCACTGCATCGCTTTTTCAATATTCTTTTTGTGCCTGCCCCATAAATCGTTCCCGAATCTCTTTTTGTAAAAATAATTCCCTATCACAAACCAAAGCGAGGAATCCAAAGTCGCGAAAGTGACCAAATCCCTTTTCTCAAAAACATCAACACAGTTCGGAATCTGCCCGTTTTTGCTCTGGTGCTTTGCCAAAGTCCTCAAACTTGCCGCAAAAACCTTCCTGAATTTCTTCGTATGGGCGCTTGCGCCAATAAGGGAAATCATGGAATCCCTTGCCCAAACCGAGGCATATCCATACTTCCCCCCTGAGGCATAAAGCCCATTAGGGGTTGAGCAGATATCCATAACCTCTATAGCCTTCTCCCTGGCCTCCTCAATCAGTTTCCCGCCTTTCATTGGAATGATTAAGTAGAAATAGAATATAATTGTTTGCTTTTACTTCTCATTTTCCCGCCATTCCCTTAGTTTCTGCCTTACTGCTTTCTGCCTCTCCTTCGGCAACTTTTTAATAAACGCAAGAACCTTTTCAGGCTCAATCCTGTCAACCTCAAACCAAACAGGCCTATTATTGTTGGCCCTGAATAAAACATTCATTGGTCTTGGATTTACAATAATTCCTGCTTTTGCCATCTCCCCGACTATCCCCCTTGTTTCTCTCTCAACTTTCGCGGCGTGCGGAGCATAATCCGGATATTTTGAATTGTCCACACTCCGTTTTCCTGCTTTTAGAATCTTTTTATAATACTCCTCAACAGCTTTCACACTTTCAGGAGTTGCTTTAACATGATAAGTTACAATTTCCTGTGGGCCTGCCTTTGCACCAAGAACTACTTTAGCAATTTTACGGGGAAATAAAAGATTTCCAATTTGAAGCCTTAATTTTTTACCCTCAATAATATCTGGAAAAAGCGGAATCACTTGCCTCCTAACAACTACATTCCTTCCCTTATGCCTGCCTAAATGGAAAACTCTTGCCTCTTCACCCTGAACAATCAGATTAGGCCTTTTATTGTTAGGTCTTCTTTGCATAAGCCTCACTTCTAATATCTTTGAATACTCTTATTAATATAATATAGGCCAAATCCAGAAGCTTTAAATTCTTGCCCGCAATTACTGATTATATGGAATTCTTTTTTCTCAAAGACCTTTCTAGGATAAGGCCTCGGTTTAATAATTTCGTAAACCAGCTTGCAGAAGTCGACCCTAAAAAATGGCCAAAGGAAACTATTCTTAAAGAATTGAAAGGAACCTATGATTGCCTTGTTGCAGTGGAAAAAGGAAAATTGCAGGGATTTGTTTCCTTTAATAGGGATAGGGAGAATGGCAATACCCTAAGAGCTTTTGGCTGGTTTGATTTGGCCAGATATTTTTCCGATAAGCTTGCAGAGTCCGAGAGAAGTGGGAGCAAAAGGGAAATTGCGAAATACCGCCGGGAATTGGAGCAGGTCGGCGGAAAACCAAAACCGTCCAAGAATCCACTTTCATTCAAGCTTGCCCGCAAAATATTTGAGCTCGCCAGAAGAGAGGGGTTCAAAAGCATACAGATGGGCGAGACTGATAAGCCCACAAAGAAAATGCTTGAAATAGTCAGCAGGAACAAGGGAAGGTTTGATGTGTCAAAGGATGTAGAAGTAATTCCTGAGCGTAGAAGGATTGAATTTCCGGGGTTTAAGAGCGCCGCGATTGTCCTGGGCTGCTATGCCCTCCCTGGCGAAAAACTGCC
>JBDRHK010000092.1:0-24109 GCA_043816965.1 Candidatus Iainarchaeum sp.
TTCTCAAGAAACTGCCAGGGAACAATATTGGCGTGGTGCTCCATTGCGCTGATAAGAATTTCATCCCCTGAAGAGAAGTATTTCTGATTGTAAAGGCCGTACATCAAAAGGTTAAAGGATTCAGTTGCATTGCGGGTGAAAATAATCTCATCATGCTTTGCGTTTATGAATTTTCCAACCTTCCTGTGCGCCATCTCATATTTCTCAGATGCCTCCTGCGACATTTTATGCACCCCGCGGTGGATGTTTGCTGTGTAGCGGGAGTAGTAATCAACCAAGGCATCAAGAACTGCCTCAGGCTTAAGCGAGGTTGCGGCATTATCGAAGTAAATAATCTGTTTCCCGCTGTCTTTCCTTTTGAGGAGGGGAAAATCCTTCCTGATTTGTTCCACATTCATATTTATCAGCCCGTGCATTTCGGTTCAAGGCAATTGCACAAATCCTCAGAGCCGCTGCAGGAATATATCTGGCTTTGTGTGCATTCGTCTATAGGGAATGTGCAGCTGCAGTCAAGAACTACTGGCCTGTTCTCAACCATCTGCCCCTCAGTAAAAACGCAGTTTTGGGGGTTGTCAAGATCACAGGTTCCGTAAATATAGAGATTGTAAAGTGCGACCGCACTGTAGATGAGGGATGCAAACATAAGGATGGTGAAAGCCCAGGAAATTATCTCAAAATACCTGTAGAGGAACCTGCTCAGTTTGGGGTTTGTATTGATGAATCTCCCGCTGATTTTCATCCTCATTTTGTTGTCAAAGCCTGTTGTGCACTTCCTAAGCGTTAAGCGTTTGAAAACACAGTCAAATGCCTCTCTTGCCAATGCCCTGTGCGAGGCACTGAATATGCTCAAAATCCCCAGAACAATCAAAGCAATCAGGCAAATCATCAAAATCAACTCTTTAATCCATCTTCCAAAAACAATTTAAACCATTCCAGAACCATTTTCGTCAGAATCTGCAGAATACAACTGAATTCCCTTTAATTAATATTAATTAATATTAATTAACTTATTAATATATTAAAGAAGTATAGATATGGCAAGTTACAAAAAGATATTGATACTGTTAGGGAAATTCATAACTGAGTGATTTTATGAAACTCGACCTTCACCTGCATTCAATGCATTCCCACGATGCCCTTACAAAGCCATCCTCGATTGTGAGTGAGGCAAAGAAGAAGGGAATAGTTCCTGCCTTAACAGACCACAACAGCTGCAAGGGCTGGGACGAACTTTTGCACTGGGCAAAGGAGGATGATGTTGAGGTAATTCTCGGCGAGGAAATTTCCTGCTACAACAAGGGAAGGTTCTGCGGGGAATTAATAGGCCTGTTTATGAAGCATTGGGTTGCCCCGGGGGAATATTGGGAAGTGGTGGAAGAAATCAAGAAGCAGGGCGCGCTCCTGATGGTGCCCCACCCTTTCGACATTTTGCGGAGCCGCTTCTCCCTGCTTGAGGAAATCCTTCCCGAGGTTAACCTGTTTGAGGTTTACAATTCCCGCACTTACTTTAACCATTTCAACAATAAGGCGCTGAAATTTGCAAAGGAAAATGATTTGCCAATGGTTGCAGGGAGCGATGCCCACACCCCGGAGGAAATTGGGAATGCCTTTGTTGAAGTTGAGGCAGACAGTTTGGAAGGGGCAAGACACCAAATCATTGCAGGCCATACAAAAATTTTCGGCGAGAAGGCCTCTCTCGCAGACCATTTCCAGACACAGTTAGCAAAATACAAAATCGCAAAACCAAGGTGAAAAAATGCTTTCGAAATTCATCCCAACAGAAATGAGGAAAAACCTAGCGAAAAAAATAGTTTCCCTTTTCGCCTGGACAGGGGTAACACCTAATATGCTCACCCTTCTCGCAATCCCGCTTGCGATTATTGCCGCATATTTTATTGCGGCAGGCCAATTTACTTTTGCCTTAATTTTCATTTTCCTTTCGGTTTTCATTGATGCTCTTGATGGTTCTCTTGCAGAACTGACCAACAAAAAAACGCCTTTTGGAAATTACCTTGACGCAATGACTGACAAAATTGTTGAATCAATTATTTATATCGGATTTGCATTCATACAACCTATTGCCGCAATCCTCGCCCTGAGCGGAACCATGCTCATAGCCTATGCAAAGCCCCGTGCCGCACTGGTTGTAGAAACCGATAACAGGGACTGGCCCGCAATTGGTGAAAGGGGGGACCGCTTAATTGTGCTCATTGTGGGAATGCTAGTTGCAGTTTTCGTCCCAGAAATTTACGGATTTTCAACAATCCTAATCACCCTTGCGCTTGTTGCGGCAATTACCTGGATTGGCGCAGTGCAACGTCTGCTTTACGGGAAAGCACTGATTGAGGAAGGGGAAAAGAAGGGGAAAATCCTGAATTATTTGAAAAAGAAGTGAATTTTTATTAATTTCCCCTCCTTTTTTGGATTATGAAGAAAGCTATTAAACCCTTTAAAGAAAGGAGAGCTCGAAGATATAATTCTCATTCCAAAGGCGAATTAAAGAGAAATATAGTAAACCATCTTGTTACGGAGCAGAGATCTTTTATAATAACGGGAAACCCTTTTGAGATAAAGGAAATACCCATATCTGATATTTGTACTCATTTCAGTTTAACTCCGAATAGTCTGGGGACCCTTATGGGGGAAGTAGGCGAGAAAATCGAAATTGAAGGAAGAATTCCGCAAGAAGGAGGAATTGAGAAAAAAATAGTAAATCTTGCAATGCTCTATGGATCAAATAAAGGAAGAGCAGAGGTTTCAAGATCTATCGTAACAAGGGCGTATGATGAATTGAAGTTCGAAGGAAATACGAGAATTACTTCAGACATGATTTACGAAAGGATAAATAAAAAATCAACCATTAAACTTCAACCGAGAACAGTTAGGAAATATACTGTGGAACTGAAGGAATCTGGCGCAGAAGGACTTGTTGAAAGGCCTAGCAAAAAAGAAGGGCAAAAACCCGAGAAGCCCCCTCGCCCTAGAAATATCAGGCCTCGGAGATACCCTAGTTCTTAGAAAAAGAACCGAAATCTGCGAAAGCTTTTTATATATCCTAATTTATTCTACTTTCGTGACTCCCAATGCCTTCACTTAAATTCAGGGACAAGCTTAAGGTACTTTCGTTCATCGAAAACGGGAAACCCCTGGATAAAAAGGAAATCTGCGAAAAAACCAATTACTCCTCGCAGCAGCTTAAGAAAATCCTCGGCTATTTATGCGATTCCGGGGTTTTGAAACTGGATGGGAATACTTGTTTTCTAATGGTGCAGAAGCTTAATTGCGCAAATTAAGATTTCTTATAACCTCTCCTTTCCTGAGGTAATCTTCCGGCTTTTTTCAGGGCAGTAACTCTTTTTCTCAATTGCCACATAGTAATCTTGAGATGCGTAGCAAGCTCCTCATCGCGCATTTGCGGATGTTCTTTTCTCAATCTGATAATTTCAGTATCTGTTTGAGCAAACCTCAACTTCCACATAGGAATTTCCAATTTTTCAGCAAGCTCCTCATCTCGCATTTTCGGATGTTTTCTTTTCAATTTGATAAATTCGGCATATGTTTGGGCAAATTCTGCCTCTCTGGCTGCAGCTTTTGCAGCTGCCTGATGGTATTCTCTTGGCCTTTCAAATTTTACGCCCTCTTTTGCCAATGCTTCTAAAACTTTCGGCATTACATTTCTGCTAGGGGTAATTTCTTCATGTTGGGCATGAATTCTTTCACTCACGTCCTTTACAGTAACCGCCTGCTTATTTTTAGCCATTTCCTCAACAAAAGGCCTTGCAAGGAATTTCAATACTTGAAACTGGATTCTCAGTAACTCTATTTTTGTAATCCTTGCCCCTCTGTGCCTCAGGACGGTGTCAAGTGAGACTCCCTCTGCCTTGGCGATTTCAGTCAGGGGGATGTTGGAATCTTCCGCAAATTTACGAATATTTGCTAGGGTCTTCTCCTCAACTGTCTGGACAAACCTTCCAGTAGCCTTATCTTTTTTAACCCTTTTTCGGCCTTTCATAAAAGAAGTATTGCGCCGGAATTAATAAAACTAATATGTTAGGAATTATTTGGCGAATTTTTCTTTCAAATTTTGAAGAACTTTTGAATAAAACCCATCAGGAATTATTTTCCCATCTTTTGGCGGGCAGAGGCAGTTGAAAGTTCCCTGCCTTTTGAAGTTCTCACTTCTTTTCCAAATTTCAGAAATCCTTTCTTTTCTCACATCCCCCTCTTTTTTTGTGAAACCAGGGCAACCAACAACAGCCCCCTTGCTTGTAACATAAAGTCCGCACGCAATTTGGTTGCAAGGATGAATTCCTGGAAGAACTGAAACCCCTCCATTTTCAATTTGTTCCAATGTTTGGATTCCGTGGTCAATATTGTATGAATAAATTTTTGTGTAAAGGTCAATTTTTTCCTGCGCAGAAACATCTGTTTTCTTGATGAAGTCATTATCTATTTGCTTCCCACTCGTCATAAGCACAGCAGTAACCGGATAGATATTTCTTTCGCGGGCGTAAACATATATATCAAAAAACTCATCGTAATTTTCTTTTGTTATCGGATTTGAGCAAAGAGCTAACCTAGTTGGATTTGAATCATTAAATCCTGCCTTTACCAAATTCTCAAGAGCTTTATTCCTTGTCAGAGTATGCCCCTTCATTCCACCGACCATTTTATCCTGGAGTTCAGTGTTAAATGACTGGAAGGCGAGCATTACGCTAACTTTATACTTTTTCAATTCCTTGCACAACTCGAGTGCTGAATTGATTCCATATTCAGAGTAAAATCTTTTTGTTTCCTTATCGCTCCCCAAAACCTGGCCTTTTGTAAAAACCGCAACACCAACATCCCTCTCCGTCATGTCCCGAACAAACCTGAGAAAGTACTTGTTCTGTGTTGGCTCCCCTGCACCGCAGATTTTTACGCTTATCAAACCCAACTTTCTTGCGTCATCAATAACCGAAACCAGCTCGTCATAACTTAAATCCACTCCCCTGCAAAAATCATCCAGCACACTGCTCTTCCTGAAGCAGTATGGGCAGTTGAGGGAACAGTATCTTCCAAAATCTATGTCCAGCATCAGTAATTTTCCCTTGTTTTTTTCAATCTCTTCCCTTGAGAAAAAGCCCCAGTTAGGAAAACTGTTGCTGAAATCTTTCGGAAATTTCCCGGTGAACTTTTTTGGAATTTCAGGAATTATTTTCATGCAATCACCAATATCAAAAGATTTCTGCGCCAGGCTTGGAATCTTTTTCGGTTTTGAGAAGGTTTGGTTTTCCATTCCCATCCTTTGCGGCAAGAATAAGGCATTCAGAAATATGCTTTCCAATCTGCTTTGGCACGATATTTGTGATTCCAATAACCTTGAGCCCGATTAACTCCTCAGGCCTCTTTATTCCCTTAAGCCCGGCAGCACTTTTGAGGGTCAGATCTCCAAAGTTAACCGTAACCAGGTACAAATTCTTTTTTGCCTCTGGAAATTCTTTTACCTGGATTATCTCCCCCACTCTTATGTCCAGGGAGCAGAATAGGTCTGCATTTATTTTCTGCTTCATAAAACAACTTATTTTTACAGATTTATAGTATTTTCTGTTAATTTTTCTAATTTTTCAGTAAAATTTATATATTATTTCATGAATTATTAAATTATGGAACTAGAACGCTTGGACAGGCAAATTTTATTCGAACTGGACTTTGATTCCAGGCAGACCAATAAGGAGATTGCGAAGAAATGCAGGATTTCTGAGCAGGTCGTTGCCTACAGGGTTAACCGGATGATTCAGAACGGCACAATAGAATACTTCTATGCTCTTGTAAACGGGGCAAAACTTGGTTTAATGTGTTTTAGAATTTATTTGCGCCTGCAGAGCCTAAGCCCTGAAATTGAATCACAAATAAGGCAATCGATTTTGAAAAATTCTTACACTATCTGGCTTGTTTCTGTGAGAGGCAAATATGATATGCTGTTTGCCATGTATGCCAAAAGCATTGAGCAATTTTCAGATCTTTTCAATTCAATAACAAAAGATTTTGACCAGTATATTTCAAACAAGAATATTTGCGTTGTCGAGGAGGCCCAGGCATTTGGGAGGAATCATCTGGTTGGAAAAAAATCCGAAAAGGAAATAAGTCTGATTTATGGGGGCTCGCCAAAAGAGCATCCCTTGGATTCACTGGATTTTACGCTTCTTTCGAACCTAAGTAAAGGTGGGAGAATTCCAACAACAGAGCTTGCGAAAGTAACTGGCATAAATGGCGAAACAATCAGGTACAGGCTGAAGAAACTTGTCAAGGCAGGGGTTGTTCTTGGGTTTCGTGCCTTGCCGGATTTGAAAAAAGTTGGCTATTTAAAATATGTAATTTCATTAAGGCTTTTCTCTGCAACCGCTAAAAGAAAAAGGGAACTTGCAGGTTTCTGCCGTGAGCACCCAAATGTGTTGTTCCTCGTGAAATGCATAGGCGATCATGAAATAGATCTGGAAATAGAGGTGGAAAAGGAATCTGATTTCGATTCCCTGCTTAATGGCTTGAAAAAGAACTTCAATGACATTATCCGCGATTATGAAATCCTCTCAATTTCCGGCGAGCACAAGTTCAACTATTTTGATCTTAAGAGTTTGTGATTACGGTTTTATTCTCATCCTCGCAATCCCAAAGCCTGAATAACAGGATCAATCTGCTTTTCGCTTTCCTCAGTTATATCGACAAGCGGCAATCTAGGAGTCCCTACAGGAATTCCGATTTTTTTCAGGATGTAATGTGTTGGGCAGGGATTGGTTTCGATGAAAATTGCCTTGTACAAATCCCTTAATTCCCCATCTACCTTTTCAGCCTCTTCCATATTCCCCTCAAGTGCGAGGTTGAAAACTGCGGAGGTCCTTTTTGGGTCGGAATTTGCGGCAACTGAAATCCCCCCAGTTCCTCCTGCTTTCATTATTTCCAGATTTAAGCCATCGTCCCCGCTAACAACTGTGAAATCCAAATCAGTTGTTTGGTCTATTATGCTTTTTATCTGCTCCATATTCCCGCTTGCTTCCTTGATTGCAATTATATTTGAAAATTCCTTCGCAAGCCTGACAGTAGTTTCTGCCTCAATATTTTTTCCCGTCCTCCCGGGAACATTGTAAACAATAATCTCATCATCCATTGCATTTGCAATTGCCGCATAATGCTGGTACAAACCCTCCTGAGTTGGCTTGTTCTGATATGGAGAAATCTGCAAATGTGTTGTAATTCCAACATCGCTGATTTTTTTCGCCAAAGAAATTGCCTCGCGGGTGCAGTTGCTTCCGTCCCCGGCAATTACAGGAATCTTTTCAGGGGCATTTTCCCTTGCAAATTTGATTAGCTCAATCTGTTCATCCGTTGTCAAAACGCAAGCATGCCCTGTGCAGCCGCTGGGAACAATTCCTGTTACCCCTCCTGCAAGAACATAATCAATCAACTGCTTGAATGCATCATAATTAATCGCGTGGTTTAATCTGTCTCCATCTTCTCTCATTGGTGTTACCAATGCAGGAAAACACCCTTTCAGTTTTTTTGCCATAATATCACTCCCCCAAAATTTCATTCATCATGTCATCAATTGTGTAAAAGCCCTTTTTTCCGTTAATCCACTCTGCGGCCTTAAGTGAACCAAGTGCAAAGCCTTCTCTGTTCCTTGCGGTGTGTTTTAATTCAACAGTGTCTGCGACAGAATCAAAACCAATAACATGCGTCCCTGGAATGTCTCCTGCGCGAACAGATGCAAAATGCAGTTCATCTTCCCCAATTTTCCTGTCAAGTTTATCATAGACAATTTTCTTTTTGCCGTCAATTCCCTTAACCATAATTTCCGCCAGGCTTTTTGCGGTTCCACTGGGAGAATCCTTTTTCCTGTTGTGGTGCAGTTCATAACCAAAGGAATCGTAATCGGGAAATTTATTGAAATAAGCGGCGGAATTTTTAACCATCCGGAAAAAGATGTTCATTCCCAAAGAGAAATTCGAGGCATAGAGAAAGCCAATCCCTGAATCCTCGACAATTTTTCTCACCTTTTCCAAATCATCATGCCATCCAGTTGTACCAACAACCATATTTTTGCCTAATTTTGCGACCTTTTCAACATTGCCCACAACCACTTCAGGCAGTGTGAAATCAATACAGACATCAGCCCCTTTCAAGGATTCCTCTGTAATGTCCTTTGCAGTTGCCCCCTCTGCTGTGGGGTCAATAATTGCGGAAATGAAAATTCCCTTTGAGTCGGCGATGTTTTTAACCACTCCGCCGAGTTTTCCATATCCGATAAGTGCTAGATTCATAGTATTCATAAGAATTAGCCGAATTTGTTTATAAAAAAAGATTTGTTCCTGCGAATTGCGTAGGCGGCAATTAATTTTAGGGTATTGGGGAAATGAGATTTTACTGATTTCGTAATTTTGGCGGTTTTTTATTTTGGAAATAGGGTTTTTAACCCTTTTCAGGGCGAATTCTTAGGGAATTGAAATGCCGGGCTTTAAAGTAAATCTGAACGAAAACCTTGAAAAAATACTCAACGAGCCCTATGCATTTGAGCTTGTTGAGGAGAAGAAGAAAAAAGCGGTTGAGAAATTCGGAAAGGACAGGATAATTGATTTTGGTGTTGGAGATCCCACTGATGATGCCCCCCAAACAGTGAGGGATGCGGCGAAGAAAGGAATTGAGGAAAGAAAGAATTCAGGCTATCCGACAGCTATTGGCGAGAAAGAGTACAGGGAGAAGGTTGCTGAATGGTTTGGGAAAAGGTTTGGGGTAAATGTTGATTCTGACAAGGAAGTGGTTAGCAGTTTCGGGGCAAAGCAATGCATTTTCCTCATGCCATACCATTTCCTGAATTCCGACAGAGAAAATATTGTCCTTATGCCAAATCCAGGCTATCCCCCATACAAGGGAGGAACAACAATGGCTGGAGGCACTTGCCATTTCCTGAATTTGCTGGAGGAAAATAATTTCGAGCCTAAAATTGATGATTTGGATAGGGAAATTGTTGAAAAAACAAAAATTATTTATGTGAATTCCCCACAAAATCCGACAGGAAAGGTTTACAGAAAAGAGAAATTGAAGGAGATTGTTGATTTCTGCATAGACAATGAAATTATTCTGATTTCTGACGAATGCTATTCCGAGAATTATTACGGGGAGAAGCCCTTAAGCATTCTGCAGATTGAGAATGCGGACCAATGCAGTATTGTTGTCAATTCCTTAAGCAAAATGAGCATGATGACATCATACCGAGTTGGTTTTGTGGTTATTAAAAATGAAGAATTGATGAAACCATACAAACTTTTTGAGCAGAATTCCCATTCAGGTGTTGCCACATTTATCCAGGATGCGGCAATCGCGGCACTAAGTGACGAGAAAGTTTCCGGGGTGATGAACAAAATTTATAAGGAAAGGATTGATGCTTTCCTCCCTGCGCTGAAATCTGCCGGGTTTAAGATTGACGCCCCTGAGGGAACTTTTTACCTCTGGGCAAAACTCCCTGAGGGCGAGACGCCGATTGAATACTCAACAAAATTGCTTGAGGAGAAGGGAATTAACTGCACTCCTGGCAATATGATTAGTGAAACATTTAATGGAGTAAACCCAGGGGACAATTATGTGAGATTTGCAATGGTCGCCCCCTTAGAGAAAACAAAAGAGGCTGCAGAGAGGCTGTTGGAATGAGATTTGCAAAGATGCATGGAATCGGCAATGATTTCATAGTTATTGATGAGACTGAAATGAAGAGGGATAGTAAATACAGGGGCGCTGATCATTATCGGGGGCTTTCCCATGCATTGTTTCCAAAGGATTATTGCAGGAGAAGGTTTTCAATAGGGGCTGATGGTGTGTTGTATATTGTGCCCCCAAAGAATAAGGCTGCTGATTTTGATTTTATTATGGAGATAAGGAACCCTGATGGCAGCCGTGCTGAAACATGTGTTAATGGATTAAGGTGCGCGGCCCTTTACTGGCACCTTATTAAGGGAAAACCAAAAAAGATGAAGATTTACACAACCGCGGGAATTGTGGATGCCGAGATTTTCGGCGTTGCCAATGGCAATGGAAGGGTGAAGATTACACTTGAGCATCCGGCGGTTATCAAAGGAAAAGCAACAATTGAGATTGACGGAAAGAAGTATGAGTATGCTGAAGTGGATGTAGGAAACCCCCATGCAGTGATATTTATGGAATCTTCTGTTGATGAATTCCCGGTTGAGGAAATTGGCCATAAAATTAGTTATCATAAAAACTTCCCCAATGGAACAAACACAGAGTTTGTGAATGTAATTTCTGACACAAGGCTAAAGATGAGAGTTCATGAAAGGGGGGCATGCGAAACCCAGGCATGCGGTTCAGGGAGCATAGCGATTGTGAAAGCAGCTGCTGAAAATGGAGTAGTGAAAAGGGATTCAGCTATTGAGGTTGAGCAGCCGGGGGGAACACTTAAAATCAAACTCGGCGATAAAATTGAATTAGAGGGGGAAGCAGAGATTGTTTTTGTGGGTGAATTGAATGTGGTTTGAAAGCAAAAGGCATTTGGAATTGCGAGAGAATAGATTGTTCATCGGCGGAAAGGACGCTGAAGCTCTTGCGAAGAAATATGGAACCCCGCTCTATGTTTACAATGGCGGCAGAATCATTGACAACTATAAACGATTGTTTGATGCATTTAAGGAACACAGCAAAAATGAGTTTTCAATAAATTATGCAATGAAGGCAAATTCCCATTTCCAGATTCTGAAAATCGTTAAGGAGCAGGGGGCAGGAATTGATGCAGTTTCCCCAAACGAGGCAAGGCTTGCGTTGAAGGCAGGCATTCCTAAAGAGAAGATTATTTTTACCGGCACAAGTGTAAGCGATTCCGACCTTAAAGAACTGGTTGAGTTAGGGGTGCTCATAAATGTGGATTCCTTTTCGCAGTTAAACAGGCTGGCGAAGATTAAAATCAATTCAAAAATTTCCATAAGGTGGAATCCAGGGGAAGGCGCAGGGCACCATGGCCATACAATAACCGCGGGAAAATTCATTAAGTTCGGGATTCCTGAAGACAAAATTATAGGTGCATTCAAGCATGCAAAGGAACTTGGATTTAATGTTGTTGGCCTGCACCAGCATATTGGGAGCGGCTGGTTGGGAAAAGATGTTGATGTATTTTTGAACACTGTTGAGAAAACCCTGAGGATTGCAAAAGAGGCGGAGGAAGTTTTGGGGAAGAAATTGGAGTTTGTTGATTTTGGTGGCGGTCCAGGAATTCCATATAAAGGAGACGGGGCAGAATTTCCTGTTGAAAAATATGCGAAAGGGATTTGTGAAAAAGTAACTAATTCAGGATTTGGGGGCAGAATTCTTATAGAGCCTGGGAGGTATATTGCAGGGGATGCCGGAATACTTCTTGTGGAAGTGAATACAGTTGAGGAGAAGAATATTCCGGTTATTGGATTGAACGCAGGCTTCAACATTCTCATAAGGCCGGCGTTTTACGGTTCATATCACGAAGTTGTTCTTTGCAGGAATGTCGGGGGCAATGCAAAAAAGGAATATATGCTTGCAGGAAATTTGTGTGAAACTTCTGATGTGTTCAACGAAAATACAAAGGCACTTAGGCCATTGCCAATTGTTGAGGAAAAGGACATCCTTGCAATACTGTGTGCCGGTGCTTATGGCCAGGTAATGGCGTCCAATTACAATCTTCGGGGCAGGGCTGCCGAACTTCTAATACTCGACGGAAATGAAAAACTAATTACTGAAAAGGAAAATTTGGACGATATAATTTCAAAGCAGGTTAAGGATTAGTAACTCAAAAGATTTGGACAATCCTATGCGTTAATTTTTATTTTCTTATTTCCTTTTTCTTCCACGAGCTCCAACTGCTTTTTCAGAAGCCCATCATATATTTCTATCAATTTTTTAACTTCCTCATTCCGCATGTTTATTTTATAGAGTTTGGCCCTGCCAATTTCACGGGTCTTGATAACTATCTCCTGCTTCTCCAGCCTGGGGAGAATCCTGTGCAAAGTAGTCCAGCCAATGCCTGAATTCTCGGCAAGGTCTGTAAGGCTGTAATCGAATTCCCTTCCGGTTATCAGGAACTCCAACAGCCTTGTGTTTGGGTTATCGCCCAAAAAGTCCAGAAACGCATTTGCCATTTTTATCACATAAACATATGCTATCCACAACTATTTAAACCTTTTGTTTTGGTATGTTAATATACCATTACACAATCTTACTTATTTTAAATATTTTCGTCATTTGGCCTATGTAATGGCTGATGATGTTTTACCCATTAAGCAGTTTATCCTGAGGAAGTTGATAAACCTTGGAAAGATAGGCGGGTCGCATACCTCTGTTTTTAACCTGAGCAAAGGCCTGCCTGGTCATATCCGTTCCAACAAGAAAGGGCAGAAAGTGATTAAGCAGGCTGTCAAGGAACTGGTTAACGATTTTTTTCTTCTTTCAAAGCCATCAACCGGTGAGCAGCATGTGTCAATAAACCCCCGAAAAATGAAGGAAATATCCGAACTTCTTGGTTTGTGAGTTTTATTCCTGTTACCCAAATTCGTTAAGCAACCTCGTTTCGGGAACCATTAAATTTCTTTTGGAACAGGGTTATTCTGTGGTTTGATGGTGAAGAGGATTTCGGAGGCAAGGCTGCCAACCGAGTACAGCGAATTCAGGATTTACGTTTACAAGAACAGCGACTGCCCTGACCCTATTGCACTGGTCAAGGGGGATGTTAAAGGAAAGGAAAATGTGCTTACACGCGTGCATTCCGAGTGCTTCACCGGCGACCTCATCGGCTCATTGAGGTGTGATTGCGGGAGCCAGCTAAAGGCATCGTTGAAGATGATTCAGCAGGAGGGGGTAGGAGTTTTCATCTACCTCCGCCAGGAAGGCCGGGGCATCGGGCTCGGGAATAAGGTAAAGGCCTACTCCCTGCAGGATAAGGGCGCTGACACAGTTGAGGCTAACAAGATGCTTGGCTTTCCTGCAGATTTGAGGGATTATAAGGACGGGGCGGAAATCCTCAAGGATTTGGGCGTGAAAAGCGTGAGGCTGCTCACCAACAATCCGGCGAAAATCGGGGGCCTGAAGAAGTACGGAATTAAAATTGAGGAAAGGGTGCCGATTGAAATCCCGCCCAACAAGGAAAACAGGAAATACCTTAAGACCAAAAAGGATGTTTTGGGGCACCATCTTTCATTAAAAAGCGAAAAAGGGGGCAAATGAAATGATTGAATTTTCCGAATGGCAGAAAGTGGAACTGAAAACGGCAAAAATAATCTCCGCCGAGGACATTCCCGGCAAGGACAAGCTTTACAGGCTGAAAGTTGATGATGGTTCGGAAAGGCAGCTGGTTGCCGGGATAAGGCAGGAGTACACGAAGGAGGAACTGGCCGGAAAGACGATTATTATTGTCGCAAACCTGAAACCGGCAACAATAGCCGGTGTGGAAAGCAACGGGATGCTTCTCGCTGTGAAGGGAACTGACGGAAAGTACCGGCTGCTGACCGCCGACGGCGAAGTGGATAAGGGGACGAGAGTTGAGTGAATCAAATTTAGATTTTTACCCATTCTCTCCCATAAAGCCAGGCTTTTGCCTTTTCATCCCCATTGATTTCGTAATAGGACTGATAGAATAATTTCTCGAATTCCCTGAAACTGAAATTCCTTGAACCGATTTGCGGGGTGTTAATTGAGTACCTTGGCCAGTTTCTCCACCCGCCAGCGAATCTTACTCCGCTGCCTTTTTTCACCTTGAACTGCCCATTTCCTGCAGGTTCCATTACCTCATACCACCTCGTTGTTCCCGGAAGGACCGAGAAAGCGTAAATGATATGGAAATCCGAATATCCCTTTTCCCTGAGGAATTTCGCATACTTTACCTGCTCCCTCATCGATTTCATTGTTTGTTCAGGAAATCCCAGAATCATTGAGGAGAAAACATAAAGCCCTCCATCTTTGGCAGTTTTCAGGATTTTTTCATAATGGACCTTCAGCTCCCTTGGAATCCTGTTGGTTTTGTTTGTTCTCAGGTTGAGAGGAATGAAAAGGGTCGTGCAATTTGTGGAGGCCATGAATTTCACCATTTCAGGGGTCAAATCCTCCATTTCCAAACCGCCATTGTTCTGCCAGTGGAAGCCTTTTTCCTTGATAAGTTCCATAACCTCCAGCGCCCATCCCTTTCCTCGTGAGAAATTGTCGTCCTGTATTATCACTTCCTCATAACCCGCATCCTTCAAAATGCCAAGTTGCTCACCAATATATTTTTTGCTGTGCTTCCTAAAACACCTCCTCCACATCTGCGGGCTGAAGCAGAATCCGCAATTATTGGGGCAGCCCCTTGACCACATGACGTCAATATATTTTCTGCCGTGTGATGAACCGGTATAGTTTGGTTCCTTAGGCATAGGAATATGTTCGATTAATTCGGGATTCAGCTGGCCAATAGAATCAAGATTCTCAATTAGGGGTGCAGGAGGATTTTTAACGAAATTATTTTTCTCATCCAAAAAGCAAATTCCTTTCAGGCCATTTATTTTTTCATTTTTCATTATTTTTTTGACAATTTTATTGAAAGTAATCTCTCCTTCACCGTAAACTATGTAATCAAGCGTCCCTTCAGAATCCCGCAAAATCATTTCAGGCAGGGCGGTTGCATGTGGGCCTCCTGCAATAATTGGCACATTTACGAAATTTTTCTTCAGCAGTTTCACCAAGTTGAGAAAGGCAGTGTAGCCCACAGTGAACTGGGAAACAACGCCAATAAGTTCGGGATAGAACTTTACAACTTCGGATATTATTTCCCTGTCACTCAGGCCGTATTCAATTACAATGCCTTTCCACTCCCTGACATTTTCCCAACCTTCTAGCGCACAGTCTATTATTTTGACCTCGTTGCCCATCTTTTCGAGATAGGAACCAAGATACCAGAGGCCTAGGTTAATGGCAGATTTCTTGCCGTCCCTAAGATTTGTCCTTAAAGGCGGCACCATCAGCAGAATCCTCATCTCCCAGCCCCCTTACACATCTTTTCCAAAGGTTTCTGCGCGACGAATACATCGTAATTTTCCTCGCCGTAAATTTTCACGCACTCCTGAATTCCTGAAAAACCCGCCTGGGAAATCATTCTTTTGAGTTCATAATGCGTTAGGAGATAACTTTTTGCAAGGGCCACCTCACTTTTCACCGCAACCCCGTTTTGCCATTCCGTTATCTTAGGAGTCCATGTTCTGCTCCTCTCTTTCCGGTCGATATCCATTACCCACAGGAGGCTCAACTCCTTCCCGTTTATTTTTCTTTTTTCAAAATTATGAATTATGCTGCTCCTGCCTCTCCGGAATTCTTCCTGTGAAGCCACATCGACATAGAATATGCCGCCAGGTTTCAGCACATCATAGAAGTTTTCCAGCGCGGTTCTCATTTCTTTCAGCGCATTTTCAGCGCTGATCCACTCCCTGTTCCATGAGTCGGCGTAAACGAATGAATTCCCTCTGCAGAGGACACAATCGAAGCCTGCTGAAAATTTTTTGTTCAGTTCGCCCCATTTAATATTTTTAAGAGGCACTTTCAGCCCCTTTCTTTCTGCTGATTCCCTTGCCTTTCTCAGCATTGCTAGGCTGCCGTCTGAAAGTGTCACGTCAAAACCCCTTATCAAAAGTTCTATCGAGGGAAACCCTGTTCCGCAGGCGCAGTCAAGAATCCTTTTCGCCGCCTGCTTCTGCAGGAATCTTTCCAGGCCTGAGACATACTTATCAGTGTAAAGGAATTTCAGTGAAATATCCCATATTTCAGCCAGATTCATTGAATTCATCCAACCTCCCATCAAATAGCCTTTCTTGATTTTTATATAATTTATTGACAAATTTTTTACAAAAAACGATAAATTTATATTATTTTCAGCCATTTTTATTGAATATGGCTGAACTGGACCTGAAAGACAGGATGATTATTTTCGAGCTGGACAAGAATTCGAGGCAGAGCCTTAAATCAGTGAGCAGGAAAGTTGGCGTGTCCAGAGAGGTTGTGGATTATAGGCTCGGCAATATGCTGAGGGAAGGTATCATCAGAAAATTTCTCGCCGTAATTGATGTTTCGAAGTTGGGGTTCACACACCACAAGGTTTACGTAAGGCTGCAGAACATTGATGAGGAAAAGAGCAGGTTGCTCCTCAACAAGATTATGCTCAACCCTTTCGTTACATGGGTAGCGTTTGCTGACGGTGCCTACTCCCTCATCTTCGCGGTCAAGTCCCGGAACCTTGTTGAGCTCAATAAAATCCTCCGTGAAATTGAGAGTGATTTCGGCCAGTATTTCATGGAGTATGACATTGCAGGAATAATCCAGGGAATACATTTCGAAAGGAACTACCTTGTTCCGAAAAAGGCAGAATTCAAGGAAGTGAGCTGGGGGAGCGCGGTCAAAATCGAGGAAATTGATGAAACCGATAAAATAATTCTCCATCATTTAGGTAGGGACGCAAGGGCTAGGGCAGTTGACATTGCAAAGGAGGCAGACTGCTCCCCGGATTCTGTTGCGCAGAGAATCAGGGGGATGGAAGATGCCGGACTTGTTGAAAAATACATGGTTTTCACTGACAACATCAAAATGGGTCAGCTCTATTACAAGGTTCTTGTCGGGCTTAAGCCGCTTAGCGAAGAAGTGGAAAAAAAGCTCGTGGATTACTGCAGCGCCCACCCTAACATAGTATACATAGTCAAGGCATTGGGAAGGTGGAATCTTGAACTGGATATAGAGGTTGAAGACGTTAACAAATTCCGTGAGGTCATGCGCGACTTCTCCAGCAAGTTCTCAAAAAGCATCAAGGACTATTCCGCCCTCAACATTTACAATGACTTTAAATTCACCTTTTTCGAGAAAGAGATGTTTGATTGAATTACCCATTCCACGAATTTCATACTTTTCATACTATTCATATTTAAATGCTTTGATGCCAGTTATTGTTATGCACGGGCATGAGAAGAAGTTCTACGGCACGGTTAAGGTAGGCGAGCGAGGGCAGGTTGTTATCCCCAATGAAGCGAGGGAAGAGCTCAATATAAAGGCTGGCGAGAAACTGCTTGTTTTTGGCAAGGGCGGGCATGGCCTTATGATGGTGAAAGCCGACGAAATACAAAAGTTTGCCTCCAAGCTGCTTGGGCTTGTTGAGAAGGAAAAATAATGCAACAGGTGAGGAGCATGAATGCTATTGAAATACAAAACATCAGCAAATCCTATGCAAAAGGGATTAAGGCCGTTGATTCAGTCAGCCTTTCGATAAAGGAGGGGACAATTTTTGGTTTGCTTGGGCCAAATGGTGCGGGAAAAACCACGCTGATTTCCATGTTGGTTACGATGAGAAAGCCAACTGAAGGGAATGCAAGGGTAAATGGTTTTGATGTTGTGAAGCAGCCGGGAAATGTAAGGGAAAGCATTGGGATTGTTTTTCAGGACCCGAGCCTTGATGATGAATTAACTGCCTATGAAAACCTTGAGATGCATGCTGCGCTTTATGGTGTTGATAAAAGTTACAGGAAGGAAAGGATTGACGAGGTAATAAAACTTGTCGCCCTTGAAAAGCACAGGAACCAGCTGGTGAAAAACTTTTCAGGCGGGATGAAAAGAAGGCTGGAGATTGCGCGAGGTTTGGTGCACCATCCAAAAATACTTTTTCTTGATGAACCCACTTTAGGATTAGACCCACAGACAAGAATCAGCATATGGGAGTACATAAAGAAGCTCAACAAAAAGGAAAAAATCACGATAATCCTCACAACCCATTACATGGATGAGGCAGATGGTGTCTGCAGCAGGATCGGTATAATTGATTCAGGAAAAATAATTGCCGAGGACACCCCTGAAAACCTGAAAAACGCACTGGGCGGGGATGTTATTTCAATAAAATGCGGTGCCGCAAAATCCTGCACTGATGAACTTTCAAAACTCAGTTGGGTTAAGTCTGCAATGCCACATGACGGCCTTATTGACATAAGGGTTGAGAAAGGCGAGGAAAAGATTCCGAAAATACTGCTGCTCATGGAAAAGAAAGGAATTGCCGTTGAATCTGTAAGCCTGAGAAAGCCCTCACTTGATGATGTTTTCCTGCACCACACAGGGAAGACAATAAGGGAGCAGGAAGCGGATCCAAAAGCAGGAATGAGGCAGAGGATGGCTGCATGGGGGCACAAAAGATGAACAGGGAAATTGAGGCAATTTACGCCCTCTGGAAAAGGGAAATAATCAGGTTCTTCCGTGCAAAGAGCAGGATTGTAGGTAGTTTAGGAATGCCCTTCTTCTTCCTTGCGATTCTTGGAACTGGTTTGAATAATGCATTCAGTTTTCCAGGGATGGAGGGAAATTACCTGCAGTTCCTCACCCCGGGAATAATTGGAATGGTTCTGATGTTTGGCTCTATGTTTGCGGGAATTATTGTCCTCATGGACAGGCAGTTTGGCTTCCTGAAAGAGACATTAGTTGCGCCTGTCAGCAGGCTTTCAATAATAATTGGGAAATCAATTGGTGGGGCAACAACAGCAATGATTCAGGGAATAATAATAATGGTGCTTGCGGTTTTTTTGGGGGTGCAGTTCAGCCTGGCGAATATTTTACTTTTGCTTTTGTTCATGTTCCTGATTTCATTTATGTTTGTCTCACTTGGAATAGCAATCGCCTCTGTCCTTGATGACATGCATGGCTTCCAGCTGATAATGAATTTCATAATAATGCCATTCTTTTTCCTGAGCGGGGCGCTTTTCCCGCTTTCCTCTGCTCCGGAAATTCTCAGGATAGCGTCAATGTTCGATCCCCTCACATATGGTGTCAGCGGATTGCGTTACATTCTGATCGGAACCTCAGAAATAGATTTTGGATTTTCACTTGCGGCAGTGTGCGGATTTTCAATCCTTTTCATCGCAATAGCAATCTATTTGTTCAACAGGATTGAGGAATGAGAACCAATTCAGGAAATTGAATACTCTAATGCAGCTTTTGCATGCAGTTCCAAGGTGTTAAGCAGTTTCTTATCCGAATCTTTTTGCTCAAGGATTAAAGGCAATTCAGTGCAGCCTAAAATCACTCCATCCACTTTGTAATTGTTTATTATTTCCAGGAGCTTGTTTTTGCTATCTTCGTTGAATTTTCCAATAACCAGTTCCTTGAAAATAATTCGGTTAATCTCATCCTGTTCCTGCTCATTTGGAACAATAATTTCGATTCCGTATTTTTTGCAAACATTTTGGTAGAATGAAGATTGCATTGTGAATTTAATCCCCAGCAAAAGCAGTTTCTTCATCCCATCTCTTTCGGCCTTTTTCGCAGTAACTTCGGCAATGCTTATCATCGGGACAGCTGCTTGCTTCTGTACTTCGTCAAAAACAGCGTGTGGCGAGTTGGCGGCCATTATTATGAACTCGGCTCCTGCCTTCTCAAGGGAACTTATCCCTCTCTGGAGATATTTCACATAGCCTTTCATATCCTTATTATTCTCAAAATCAGAAAGTTTCTGGAAATCAACGCTGAAAATTACGACCTCAGGATAATAGTAATCCTTGTGGGTTTCAAAATATTTACCAAGTATTAGTTCATAGTACTTAATGGTTGATTCATGGCTCATTCCGCCTAAAATCCCGATTCTTTTTTTCATAATTTAACCTTCTACGCCACAAGGGAAAGTATGTAAGGAAGCGCAATCATAGTTCCAATAGTGCTCCCAATATTCGCATAAGCTGTAACAATTAAAATTCTCGTAACCTGGTTGTTGAGAAAATCCCCATAGCTGTTCAGTTTCCTCAATCCCTCGAAGTCCTTCACTTTTGGAGAATTGAATTTCGCCTCAACATACCCCGCAACCCAGCCTGCTGCAATCAATGGGTTCAGCGAGGTTAAGGGGGCAGCAACAAATGCGGCGATGATTGAGAAGGGGTGCCCTCTCGCAAGCAGCACCCCGAGCGCGGAAAGTGTCCCATTAATGAGGAACCACCAAATCAGAATCCACAAACCGGTTTCCAAACCCTTTGTGATTAGCCCATAGCTAAGCATCATCACGAAAATTGCAGGAATTATCCAGCCGATTATTTTAATCCAGTTTTTTGAGGGGGGAATTAAATTCAGATGCGAGATTTCCCTCGGCTTATCGAGGAATTTCTTCACCCCATCCAGATGCCCTGCCCCCAATACTGCGACAATCTTTTTTCCAGGAGCTGCAAGAATTTTGTTTGCGATGAAAAGATCCCGTTCATCAACAAGAATCCTTTTCACCCCTGGCATCTCCTGCGAGAGCTTCTTCATTAGCTCATTCATTACATCCTTATCTTTCAGGATTTCAACCTTCTCCTTTGTGATTTGTTCCTTCTCATCAGTAAACAAACCCAACACAATTCCCCAAATCAGCTTTGCTTTCTCAATAATTGACATTGCATCCATCGCCCTTTTGAGCGTAATTTTAACGCTCCTATCCAGGAGGGCAATTCCAATTTCCTTTTCCTCGGCAATTTTTGCGGCGGTTATCATCTCCATTCCTGGTTTAACCCCCAATTGCTGCCCAAGCTGCCTTTGGAGATTTGTTAGCATTATATTAATCAGAAAAAGATAGGTCTGCCCTGACTTAATCATCTTGGAAATGTCAAGCTCGCCCCATTTCTGCCCCTGCTTGAGCTGAAGATACCTTTCCCTGTCCAGTTCAACCCCGACAATATCAGGTTTTTCCTCCTCAATGGTTTTTTTCACCAATTCAGTGCTTTCCTCTGAAACATGGGCAGTTCCAACAAGGATAATTTCCTTTTCCCCGAACTTAATCCTCTCAACAAGCAATCAAACCACTCAAACAAGAAGGTTCAATAAGGTTATAAAGAATTTGATGAAATTTATTTATGTGGGAATCCAAATGAATTCAAAATTATATTTAGTTTTGGCGGTTTTTGCCTTATTCCTAATTAGCTCAGTTTCCGCACAAAACACTTGCGAAGGAAAACTCTGTGGGGACAATAACCCCTGCACAGTAGATGCCTGCGATGAATCAACAGGGGCTTGTGTAAACCTCCCTGTCCCTGACAAATACAGCTGCGGTGAGGGGATGGAGTGCAAGGATGCGGCCTGCGTGGAATCATTGGCTGAATTTTCCGGGGAACTTACTGATGAAACAGCAGCTCCGACAGGGCTTTTTGGATTCCTGGATTATGACCTGTCTTTGCTCCTCATATCATCCATAATTATTGTTGCGGCAGCCTATTATGCCCTGAAGAAATAATAAACTTTGTATTTATAAACAAAATGCCCAACAAAAATAAATGTGAAAGGAAGCGGAAAAGGCAGGGGCTTTAGCTGGAGGCTGCCGAAGCCCAGCATCAGATTATCGTGGGAAGGCGGTGAGAAAAAAAACCCTAGTAAGAAAGAAGGGGTTGAAGAAAAAAATACTCTGGAGCCTAAAAAAAGTCATCCCATCAGGTTTAGCTCATATCTCATGAGCGAGGGGTTTGTTCAATTCGTCAAAGGTGTAGCTAAATTGACTGGTGACAACTCAATTTTAGAGAAATACGAGGCTCTGACAAAAAAGGTATCTAGTTTGGAGCTTATCTCTGCCCATAACACTGGGCACATATTTAATGAAAATACAGAAATTAGGGAGTTCAGGGCTTTATTGTACAAAGCGTTTAAGCGGTACTTGAGAGGTCGCTCTCCGGATGAGCAAGAGGAAGCAAAATCTTTTTACGGTAAGCTTGCAAAAAAAAGGGATTCTGCCAATGAAAGAATTTTTGGCAAAAATTCCGGAGAAGGCAGGGGAATCTGATTCCCTTTCAGGAAGTGAAATGAAAAAGTTTAAAAAGAAGGTAAGACGTAATTCTTTTGGTGTTTTATATGAAAAGGCTCACAATCGCATTATTCCTTTTTCTTATTTCAGCCGGAGTTATGGCACTTTCAATTTCCGCGCCCTCCTCGGTTCCATCCAATGCGGCATGGAGCTTCTCGGTTGAACTCAACCCAACAGACTCCTTCAACAGTACAGAAGTGCAAATTGACGGTTCAGGCCTGCTCACCGTCCATTCAAACGGAAACATTGTCCCTGATTCGCAGAACGGCGGCTTTGTTATCAAGGCATTTGTTATTGACAATTCACCCTCGTCAACCTCAGGATTAATTCTTTATGTCTCCCATATGGGCCTCAATTCAGGAAGCCACACAGTGGTTGCGAGGGAAAACACCGGCGAAGAGAGCTCTGCCTCTGTTGATTCGCTTGGGGCGGCAGACCTTTCAGCAATAGAGGCAAAGGTAAACCAGGCGGTTATTGACAAGGAGAATATTGATGCCAAGATACTGGGCCTGACTGCGGATGCAAGGGCGTTCAATCAAATGATAAAAACAAACGAGGAGAGCATTGCAGGCTTAAGAAGCCAGTTGGATAATTTCGGCAGCAGCATAATCTCACTTGAGGGAAGCCTGCAGTCGCAGGGAAATTTGAGCGATGAAACAAAGGCCTCGCTGCAGCAGTTGAGGAATGAATATGACAGCTTTATTGCTTTCCTGCAGGAGAAGGAAATTGCTGAGATGGCAGAGCCTGAATCAGGCGAACTGATTCCTGTAAGCGGCATGGTTGGCTTGGGAATGTTTGTCCTGGACACTATCTGGTTGCCTGTAATTGCCCTGTTTGCGTTTATTGTAATCGTGCTGGTTGCGTTCTATGTTAAGAAGGCCCTGACAAAGGATGGAAGTTCACCATACTTTGAGGCAGACAGTGATGACGGTGTTTCCTTTGATAAGGGAATTTCCCCTGAGGACAGGGAAGAATCCGGCAAAAAGGGAAAATGGTCCTCGGAATAAGTTCCCGCAACTTATAAATATCAGTTTGGACTTATTTGGGGATTATGAGAAAAGTATTGTTTGCTCTCCCAATTTTAGGAATTCTTTCTAGTGGCTGTATGGACGGTTGTGGATGGAAGGATTCTTACATAACTGATCTTAGAGTTGAGCCCAGCATTCCTTGTCTTTCAGTATCGGTAAACAACTGTAATGGCGGAGTATTGGAAATCATAAATGATTGTGATGAGAATTTTGAGATAGGGGACGCTTTAATTTATTCTAATTATAATGACGCGATTGAGATTGTGCGAAATCCTAAGGGCCAAACTTTAGTGATGGAATCAAATGGCAATTACACATCTTATGTTCCTGATGAGGACATCTTTTTAAGTGCCAATGGGAACATCGGTGAAAAAATAATTTCAATTTCTTATGTTAAGAAAAACAATGGCGAAGAACCCATGTTCCCGATACAATTTAAAATTCAAGAAGAAATTGAAAAGATTAATTACTGCTCAAAGGATTTTGATTGCGCTTTACAGGAAACTTATATTCTCTCACACATTGAAAACAATGGCGAAGTTCCCGATTGTCATGTTTTTGCTAATAAAAATGAGGAATTAAGTGAAATACGTGATATGATTAGCCATAATTTCCCTCTTTCTGATCTAAACATTTCTCGAAGCATATGTTTCCCATCAAAATCAAAAATAGGCCCTATGTGTATTAATGGAAAATGTGTCCCTAAGCCTACAATCCTTCTTAAACAATTTAATGTTCCTTGTGAAACAGATAGTGAGTGCGATACGGGCTTTGATTGTAAAGAGGTTCTGCAGGATGTCATGACAAAAAGGTGTGTTGAAAGTGATATGGATTATTATAAAGGGCACTGCAAAGAGATAGATCAAAATCCGCCTGAGTTGACATATGAATTAGATGCCTGTGGGAAAGACCCTTGCGGATCTGTTTGTGATGATGAAAATAATTGTTATCCCGTTAAAACAAAGGTAGGGTGTGAAAATATTTCCGATAATCCTGGCGGAATGTTAGGAATGCCCCGGTGTATTTGGATATCTAGGCGGGATGGGTGTCAGCCAAACAACGGATATCAGTGAATTTGTGTTACTTCCTACCCAAACAGGCCTTCACAAACCCAAGGTAACAGGGATTTGGTTTTAGCGGCCTTGAGGTAAATTCAGGGTGGAACTGTGTTCCAAAAAAGAAGGGATGCGAAGGAAGTTCCAAAATCTGCATTATCCTTTTTTTCCCGGCATTTCCTGAAAAGACCAAACCGTTTTTCTCAAGCACGTCAATGTATTTT
>JBDRHK010000093.1:0-2647 GCA_043816965.1 Candidatus Iainarchaeum sp.
GTCTGTTCCATTATCGCATATTTCCGTTGAGGGCACACAGGATGAATCGCAGAAACCTGCCTGCCATTCCCCGCTGCAACAGTAACCGGAAGTGTAAACATTACTTGCATCAGTCGGCGAGGGACCCCCCCCACAATAACATGCTCCACTCTGAGAAATGTCATCCCCATCAACGCATTCGTCAGGCCCGATGTATTCGGTGGAGAATGTGACATCATCATAATCCCTATGTTCTTCCTGGGGCTCAAACCAGGACTGGCCTTGCTGATTACCACCAACATATATGTATTGTATGCCCCAATCACCGCCCCAAATCTGATTTTCTATTGTTCCTCTTGAAACTCCATCAACCCATAATTCCCCACTCCCGCCATCAATGTCAATTTTGATTTCATAAGAGTGCCAAGTATCAGGTAAAACATCAGTTTTTAAATCAAAATCCACTTCCCCATCTTTTTCAAAATGCTGGACATCATATATATTTTCTGCAGGGATATAACTTGCAGTGGCAGCATATACTGGAATTCCTGGAAGGGAATTTTCAGGATCCCATAAAATAAAAGCTATTTGCTCCTCATTTGAATTGCTTATTCTAAAAAGCTTATCCCCGGGGCCGGCCATCAAGTCATTAGCAGAATTCCTTTCATACCATCTAAAATAAACAGTTTTTTGAGGTTCTGCTAATTCAACAGTGAGTTGTGTATCTCTTTCAGGGATAGTTCGCTCTTCAATATGAATCCTAAATCCCCTATTTTCCCCCCGCCCCCCAAATCTATCCGCTTCAGGAATAATCAAACCATTACATTCCCCATAATCATGCCCATTGGATTTGAAGTAAGTATAACCTGGCGGGAGATCACATGTACCATTATATCCGGTATGGGAATTACAGCAAACATAGTCCTGACTTAAACCATCAAAATCATCCTCGAAAATAACCTGTGCGGTAACCAACTGCGAAAGCATAACCAATAAAACCAGCAATAATTCTTTTTTCATTAGCCATAATAAGTGCAAACTGCTATTTATGGATTTGCAATAGCCATTTCCAGAGGGGAATGTAGCATATTCCCTGTTCTTCTTTTTCCTCTTCCGCAGTTATGATTGTTGCTGATTTTATCTTAAATTCCTTCATTGCTTTGGCCAATGCTTTAGTTTCCCTTTCACGTGTTTTTTCATCATGTGGATTTGCGCACACCTGAATAAGCTCAATTATCTTATTCTTGTCCCTTATCAAAAAGTCAACTTCTCTTCTATGCTCATCCATCCAGTAAAAAACCTCCTTTTTTCTCCGCATAAGTTCAATGAAGACTACATTTTCCATAAGTTTTCCCGTGTCCTTTGAAAAGCTGAAGCTTGTAATGTTCCTAAGCCCTGTATCAACACAGTATACCTTCCTTGGGCTTTTGAATTGTTCCTTCAGGGAGTAAGAGTATCTGACAACAAAAAAAACAAGATAGGCAGACGCTATGAACTCCGAGAAACGCTCAACCGTGTCTAGCGGCATATCAAGAAACTTCCTGATGCTGTTGAAGGTCATTTGGGAGGAAATATTTGAAAGATAGTATCTGGTTAACCTCTCAAGCTTTCCGTATTTCCTTAGTCTGTAACGCTGTGCAATATCCCTGGCAATAATGTCTTCAAGGTATTTTGTCAGGATTTCTTTTTTTTCATTGCTCAGAACAGCCTTTGGAAAGGAGCCAAAATCAATAAACTCTTTCAAAAGCTTTTTTATCTGCCTTTTTTTGGAAACAATTTCCGCCCTATTTTTCAGCCTTAGGTTTTTAAATTCGAGGAATTCCTTAAAGGAAAGGGGGAATACCTCCAGGCTTAAGTGCCTGCCGGTAAGAACTGTACCAAGCTCTTTACTTAACAACTTTGAACTTGAACCGGAAACAAATATCTGGGCTGCTTTTCTCTCGTGCAGGCCCCTCACAAATCTTTCCCAACCGTTTACATTCTGAACTTCATCAAGAAAAAGAGTAGGTTTCGATTCCGGTTCCAGATACTCCAAATAAACCTCGTAAATCTTAATAAGCAAATCCAACGAGAGCTCCCCGCTAAAACGCGGGTCTTCGAGGTTTACAAAAAGAATATTCTTTTTGTCAGCCCCTTTATCAACCAAGCTTTTTGCATATTGTCGCAGTAGTGTTGATTTTCCAGTTCTTCTTGCACCTACAATGCTTACTATCTGCCCTGTTGCTGCCAGTTTGTCCATTTCCTCCAGATAGCCTTCCCTCCTTATGCCGGTATCTATTTCCCTGTCCCAGAAATTCCATTCATTCAATACCCCAAATATCTTCTCAGAATCCATGTAAATAATAGGCATTAGGGAGTATATAAACATATCGGTTATTTTTATAAGATTCTAACCGATATACCTTTAACTGGCAAATAGCAACAGTAGAATAAAAAACGTTATTTATTGGCCTTTCTATTGTACGATAAAAAATTAAAATCTGCCATCCGCGTATTTCTCTTACGAATCGAATTGCAATTTCCCTTCCGAATTAGAATTCAAAACCAGATTTTGTTCAGTTCTTGAGGTTATATTCTCAATTTTAATATTGTAACCAGCATCTGATGGCAGGTTCGTTACCCAGTTTTGAACTGCCGTGCCTGCTTCGTATTGGTACTCCAAATTATT
>JBDRHK010000094.1:0-4100 GCA_043816965.1 Candidatus Iainarchaeum sp.
GAACAGTAACAAAGCTGGGAACAAGCGCAAAAGTAGACTGCCCAAAACGCTATCTAGGCAGGCACGCATACCTCATAATATGCAAAAAACCAAAGAAAATCAGTAAAAAACGTTAAATCACTCAATTTTGTCCCACAGCCCCTTTTTGCCGGGATTTGGATGGAAACCTATATCTGTGCTTAAGCTAGATGAAATTAAAAAAATAGAAAAAGTAAAGGAACTTGGTTCCTTTACGCTGTGCCTGTGCAGGTTGCTGTCTCTATGTGAATTATGCCTGAGTCAGTAGTGTATGTGATTGTTATGGTTCCATTGTAGGTTCCTGTGACTGCTGCAGTGAATACTGTTTCATTATTGAGTGTGAAGTCAGCACCGCTTCCAATATTTGCAATCGGGGTACTTGTATCTACTCCTCCGACAAAATCTCCGCCATAAGCAACATCAGTTACATCAATTGTGCTTCCTGCGCCGTTGCCCATTGCAAGGGTTATGCCTGTGCCTACTGCATCTACTGCATGATCTTTATAAAGCAGTTTATCCAAGCCTGCGCATCTAGCGGCTGCTGGCGGATTGAAGATACCAAACGCAAATAACGCGGCAACAACAATCACAATCACAACCAATGCCCAACCATAGGTCATCAGATACTCAAGTGCAGATTGTCCTCTTTTGTCAAACATTTCCTATAACCTCCTTTTAAATTGTTATCAAAATGATGAATCATGAAGTGTAGTACTTCTTACTATAAGAAATCCTTGAAGTATTTAAAGCTTTCTGCTGGTTGGGTTTTGGGCAATTATTTAAATTTCCCTTTTAGTTTTTCCCCAACAGGCTCAGGGACAAATTCAGAAACATCTCCCTTGAAAGAGGCTATTTCCTTTACAAGTGAGGAATTGAGGTAGAAATAATTTTCAGAGGTCATCACAAAAACAGTTTCAATATTTTCGCCCAGTTTCCTGTTCACTATTGCATGCTGGAACTCGCTGGAGAAATCGCTCACTTCCCTCAGCCCTCGCAGGACTATTGTGGAATTTTCATTTTTCATGAAATCAACAAGCAGGGAGTTGAAGCCTTTCACACTTATGTTTTTCATTCCTGAAACAGATTTCTCAATTAATTCAATCCTTTCCTCAAGCGAAAACAGGGTTTTTTTGTTTGGGTTTGTTGTTACTGCCACAACCAGCTCATCGAATAAATTGCTGCCTCTTTTAATCACATCAAGGTGCCCTAAGGTAATTGGGTCAAATGTTCCTGGGTAAACGGCCTTTCTCATAAAAATTCCTCCAATTTATTGTAAATTTTTTTTGTTTCGGTAATTAATTTATTAACTCCCTTATCATTATCAATTAAATAGTCGGCCAATTTAACCCTTTCCCCATCACTTTTTTGGGAACTGATTCTTTCATTTGCCTCCTCTTTGGAAAGCCCGCGGGAAATGAGCCTTTCCAATCGTTTTTCTTTCGGGGAATTCACTGCAATAACCCTGTCGAAGGATTCCTGCATTCCTGATTCAAGAAGGACCGCTGCCTCAACAACAACAATCCCCTCAAAGTTTTCTCCATTTAATTTTTTGATTCTTTTACCAACTTCGGCAAAAACAAGGGGATGGACTATTGAATTCAGTTTTTTCAGCTTTTCAGGGTCGCTAAAAACTATTGCCGCGAGTTTTTTTCGGTTTATTGTGCCTCTTTCGCTTGCGGTCTCTTTCCCGAATTCGGTGATTAGTTTTTTCCTCACATTTTCCTTTTCATAGAGGGCGCGGACTATTTTATCGCAGTCGATGAGCTCAGCACCTAAGCGTTGGAGCTCCTCCCCTGCCAATGTCTTTCCTGAGGCAATTCCCCCTGTCAAACCAACAACTAGCATAATGAATTAAAAAGGGGAAGTGGATTTAAACAAAATTGGTTTGGAAAAATTCTTAATGAGGGCTTGAGTGGTTTGGATTGCTAAGAAAATAGGGTTAAATAAAATTAGGTAGACAGTAGTTATTGGTATTGGTGGGGGATCCAAGCGGTCCTTTCCTCGGAAAGGGCAAAAGAAATTCCTCGGAATTTTCGCCTGGTTTGAACATCAATACCCTTTGTATTGGTTTTGGGAATTGCGGTTCTTCGGAATTGCAGACTCTGAAACCGATACATCCCTTCGGGGACTTTTTTTTCGGAATTTTTTATTCCGGCTCTAACCTTAGTTTTATTAACTTCTTGCGACTTATTTTGATTGGTGTTTGATTTGGCAAAACCCTCGCGCACTAAGCAGATAAATAATTTGCATACGAACCTCAAAGGAGGAAGATTATCTTTGTTCAGGCCGGGCGAGATTAAAAGGACAAAAGAGGCAGATATAGTTATTTATTGCAAGCGGCTAGTCAACGCCCAGAATAAAGGGAAGCCCCCCTATCCTGCGGCCGAAACACAGAGAAAAGAGTGGTTAAAGAGCCAAGGTGTGAATGTTGACGAGACTGCAAGAACTGGAAAGATTGTGTTTAAGGAAAAAAAATAGGTGAATGTTTTGAACTTCAATCCTGAAATCTTTAGAGAATATGACATTCGCGGCCTTGCAAAGGAGGAATTAACTCCTGAACTTGTGGCTGCCCTGGGAAAGGCCTTTGGCTTCTACATAATTAAGAATGGCGGGAAGAAGATTGCTATTGGGAGGGATAATAGGCCCAGCAGCGAAAGGATTTCCGGGAATTTGGTTGAGGGAATTATTTCCACTGGTTTGGATGTTGTTGATGTTGGATTGGTGCCGACGCCTGTTTTGTATTATGCAGTGAACACTTTGGAGGTTAATGGGGGGGCGATGGTTACTGCCTCGCACAACCCTCCCGAATTCAATGGCTTTAAACTGCTTGCGGGAAAGGATGCGCTTTTTGGGGAACAGATTCAGGAAATCAGGGAAATTATTGAGAGGGGGGAATTTCCTAAAGGGAATGGGAAATTAAGTGAGAAAAATGTTGATGCAGGGTATGTTGGGGAAATAAAAAAACACATCAAATTGAAAAAGGGATTGAAGGTTGTTTTGGATTGTGGGAATGGCGTTGCAGGGCCTATGGCAGTAAAGGTACTGGAGGAAATTGGAACAGAGGTTGTTCCCCTTTACTGTGAGATGGATGGCTCTTTTCCAAATCATTTGCCTGACCCCACACAGGAGAATCTGATGCAGGATTTGATTAATAGGGTGAAAAAGGAGAATGCTGATTTGGGGATAGGGATTGACGGTGATGGTGACAGGATTGGCGTTGTTACCGCGAAGGGGGAGATTGTGTGGGGAGATAAATTGCTGGCGCTTTACAGCCGCGAAGTTCTGGAAAAGAATCCAGGGGCGACAATTGTTTTTGAGGTCAAGTGCAGCCAGCTGCTTCCTGAGGAGATTGAAAGATTGGGCGGAAATCCATTGATGTACAAAACAGGGCATTCGCTGATTAAGGCAAAAATGAAGGAGATTAACGCGAAATTGGCGGGGGAGATGTCAGGCCATATGTTTTTCGCGGATGGCTGGTTTGGGTTTGATGATGCCATTTATTCCAGCGCAAGGCTTTTGCAGATTCTTTCCGGAAGCGGGAAAAATCTGGGGGAGATTGTCAGGGAAATGCCAAAATATTATTCAAGCCCTGAGATAAGGCTTGATTGCCCTGATGATGCGAAATTTAAGGTTGTTGAAAAAATAAGGGAAATTTTCAGGGAAAAGTATGAGATAATTGATATTGACGGGGCAAGGGTGCTTTTTGGAGATGGCTGGGGTTTGGTCAGGGCCTCAAATACGCAGCCAAAAATAATTGTAAGGTATGAGGCGAAATCTGAGGAAAGGTTGAGTGAGATTAAGGAAATTATGGAAACTGAGCTGAGAAAATTCAAGGAAATTAAATTTGGGTGATGGTTTTGTTATCACGAACGATTAGGAGGCGTAGGAAGGGCCTTGATAAAAAAGAAATTGCCGAAATAAGAAAGGATTTAGCCAGAAAGGGAAGAGCTTAGGGAGATTTTGAAGCAGAGGGCAGAGATGGCATTCAAGCCAAGAACTGTCCAGTCATCGGCAATAAATCTGGCGGCAGCACTTGCCGCACAGGAATCTGGTGATGCAAGGACTGCGGTAATGCTCCTTCT
>JBDRHK010000095.1:0-4082 GCA_043816965.1 Candidatus Iainarchaeum sp.
AACAGTAACAAAGCTGGGAACAAGCGCAAAAGTAGACTGCCCAAAACGCTATCTAGGCAGGCACGCATACCTCATAATATGCAAAAAACCAAAGAAAATCAGTAAAAAACGTTAAATCACTCAATTTTGTCCCACAGCCCATCGCCCAGGCACCTACTCCACCGCCGAATAATACATGTTCTCCACAAAAGAATAGTACTTCTCCCCATTGGGCATCTCATCAGAAGTGAACATTTCAGGCGGAATCGAGTAATATGCCACCCTTTCCCCCAAACCAGCAGTTACAATAAAAGGGAAAATATTATCATAATTCCTGCCGTCGTCTGAAATAAGTACACTGCCAAAATCTATGTTTGCGATGGTTGTTGCCGCAGTCCTGTCACTCACCTTCACTATCGCAAAATTGCCATAAAGGGCCAGCCCTGGCTTTGTTCCCCTAACCAGGTCATGGTCAGGCTCCACCAAATCAGGCTTCCCGACAAAAGGGAATTCATTATCGCAGCTCTTTACATCACAGTAATTCCCCACATAATTTACTCCTATGAATTCATCCAAGCCAATTATGTCCTCCCCGTCTCTCCTGACCCATGGGCCGAAAGTTGCGTTGACATCATAATTGTTGAAATCAGTGCCAGGCCTCTGCCAGCGCTGTAAGAGAGTATCTCCTTCTGCAGCCTGCGCCCCTGCATCACCAAGCCAAACAAGCCTTCCACCCCCGCCCATGTATTCAATCAGCATATTCATCTTCTCAGTGCTCATTGTCCTTGCATGGTCAACTATTACCAAATCATACTGCTGGAGGTTTCCAAGTGAAAGGCTTTTCATATGCCTTATCTGGACATTCCCTATGCCCAAATGCCTCTGGTCCCTGAAAATTTCCCCTAACAGTTCAGGGTCCCCCAATCCGTCATCCCCGTGCAAAATCAGAACACTAGGCTTGCCAAAAGCGGTCCACCAGATTCCGCAGGTGCCGGGAATAAACTGGTCAACAGACCCGCAGCCAAAAACAAAAATTATCGTTCCTATAAGGATAACCACCAAACCAATGAGTATCCCCACATGGAATGCATCCTTTGATAATCCTCTCATTTCATTCAGTTCCATGCCAACCACAACATTTTTATTACTTAAATATACCAATCTTATTAGGAAATTAATAATATATAATCCTTTTTATTGGTGAATGATATGAAATTTCAGAAAACAAGCGCAGGAGCGGCAGGGCCAAGCTCAGCCCTGGGAATAATGCGCTTCTTTGACACAGATGCAGGCGGGCCTAAAATGAGCCCTGAATTTGTGGTAATTGCGGCAGTTCTTTTGGCAGTGGTTGTTCTCATTGTTGGGAAATTCTTATTTCCTGCATAAATCCCACTTAATCTCCGAAGAAAACAATTATAATTCCTAGATGCCTGATTAGTTATAATGCATGAGAAAAAACCAACAAAATCAGCACGCAAAAAAAGAAAAGGCCCTACCCGCAAGAAGTTCAGGCGTGCATTCATTTTCCAAACAGACGAGTTTCAATTAAATCTAATCAGGCATGGAGGGAAAATAAGGGCATTGAGATTGCCAAAGCGCTACTTGGGCGATATTGAAGAAAGGGAAGCAAGAAGGAATTATGCCAGGTATATGATTTTTCATCTCCTTTTTCCACAACACGCATTAGAGCCAGTTAGTATCGCATCTGTAAAGAAGCGGGGCAAAGAACGATGGGGAATGGTTACAGAAATCATCAAGGGCAGGAGCAGAGACTATAAAATTTTTCAAAGATGCAGCTATATGGAGGGATATGAACCAAGTGATGTGGAAATCGATGCCATAGGTCGCCATGAAAAATTCGTTGTTAAAAATGGGAGAAAAATTAAGGAAGATATTTGGAAAAAAACAGGAATATCTTTGAACTATAGCCCAGTCAACGTTTGTAATGTCAAGGGCAAACCAGTCTTCTTTGAGGTCGATAAGGTCGACCCAAAAAAAGTATGGGAATATGCCGAGAAGAAGTTGGATTTTAATGTGCCAAAAGATCCAATGAAATTTTATGAAAACAAGGAGAAATTGAGAAAAATAAAAGAACTTTTAAAGGATCTTTAAATCCAATCCTTTTGGAAAATTATTTAAACACATAATTCATTATTCTTATATGGATGAAAATCTAAGGAACAAGATAACTGCAACAAGAGACAGGCTGATTAAGGATTTGCAGGAATTCCTTGCCCTTGATAAAAAGGACAAATATTCCTTAGGGAAGAAGATTGACAACTACTGCGTGGATTTGCTTAAATCTATAGAAGGCAGCCAGCCTGACAATGATGAATTCCAGCAGTTTATGGACCTGCTTTACGGCGGCCAGCAATTGGATAATTTCGGTGAGGCATGGGCCCCGACAGAGGAAAAGGTAAAAGGCTGGATTAAGTTCCTGAAAACTTTTGCCCTCAGGAAATGATTCCCTTTTCTTTCAGCGCGGCAGCAATTAAGGGAAATGCTATTGTTGCGTCAGCATTAATTGTTACTGAAGAGCCCTTCTCCTTCAGCTTTCCCCAGCTCTTTGCCTCATGGGTTTGTGCCCCGCTCAGGGAGCCATCAAATTCAGGGGCTGTGGAAACATAAACCGCGTAATCCAGGCCCTCGCGCAAAATGTTTGCGCCAATAACATGATGTTTTGAAATTCCCCCGCCTAAAACAATTGCCCCAGTCTTTTCAGCATTTAAAACCAAATCTGCGAGCTCCTTCATATCCCCCACAGGGTCAACAACAAAATCCTTATTCTCCTCCCTGAAGAAATGCATCTGCAAACCAATCGCCCCATCAGTAACCCCTGGGCAGAAAACAGGTATTTCATTTTTCGCGCACCAGTATAGGAAGCTTGATTCATCCAATTTCTCACCAATCACTTTGGCGAGCTCCCGGGGAGTGACAGTTTTCTTTTTCGCATAAACCTCACTGAAAATCCCCTGCATCTTTTTCTCCAGAAATTCAAAGCCCTTGTTTGGGATGAAAATATTCCCCACGCGGTTAATCCCCCTGCGATGCAGTTCAGAATCATCCACATTAAAGCTCCCCTGCAAATAGGGAACCTCGGTTTTGATAATATCGTGGTCAATCGCGCCTGCGGTTGTTACAATAGCATCAACAAAACCTGCCCTGCACAAATCCCTGATAACGCCCCTCAAACCACTTGCCACAAGATTCGCGGTAAATGCAAAGAAAATCACGCATTTCTCCTTATTCATCTGCCCAATCAGCTGAACAGACTCCCCCAAATGCGATGCCTGGAAACCGGCAGACTTCATCTGTTCTGCCATTTCTCCAGATGAGCCAATCCCCGCAATTCCAATATCTTTTATCTCCTCAACCATTATACAACTCCCTTAAGAATTATCTTTAAATTTAACCCCTGTGCCAAGGGGATAGTATTTTATTGTTCATACAACAAGCAGTTAATATGCCTAAAAACAAAATACTGAGAAAAACATCTTCGTTGCCATGGAAAACTGCCGAAGATGTTGAAAGGCTGAACATAGGTAAAAAGAGAATTGGTGGCTATATGGTAGGAGATATTTATGTTGGAAGAATTCACTTCAAAAGTGGTTCCGTACACCGTGTTGCGGTTAAGCGGTTCAAGAAGCCAATGGATGATAAACATGCAGCCAAATATAAAACTGCAATAACCGAGCTGAAAGAAGCAGGAGTAAGGTTGCCCAAAATGGGCATGTATAAGCTCCCATCTGGTGAATGGGTGCAGGTTTCACAACTCTTTGGTTCAACTGCAAGAGGCTCGAGATTATGGAATAAAAGCTTTCTTTCCCAAGACCTTCCTGAAGCAAAGGATAAGTTGGTTGAGGGCATAGTGGAGCTGACAAAGGTGGCAAATATCGGATATGAGCCCGCAAGAGATTTGCTTGAACCATTTATCAATTCATCAAAAGGTTTTATGCCAATAGACTTATAGTATAGGACTTATTTAATGGTAAAATATTTATAGTAGTTCTGCCTTAGTATATTGGTGATTTATTTGGGCAGAACTGCTATGTTGAGTGTTATTGAATCTATTTCTTTGAACAGGTTGCGTTCGTTGTATGCGA
>JBDRHK010000096.1:0-6592 GCA_043816965.1 Candidatus Iainarchaeum sp.
TTCACTATTAGAATAAAGGTTATACTTAATATTACCACATCTGGAATAAACCCTAAGGATGACATTTGATTATAATCATATTTCCTAAGTTTATAAAATTATCTTTGTTTAATGGAAAGTGCTATTTATATCTTCCGAAACCCTAAGCGGCGCAACCCACCCGCATACCGGGGAGCTGCTGTGGAATAATTAGACAGATGCGATGAATAAGCTAATTCAGGTAATTCTAATTCAATTAATTAATTTAATCCTAATTTTTTGTTTTTTTGTTGTTTTTTGTGGTTTTGGGGATTTAGGGGGATTTGAACCCAATGGCCAAGCCAATTAAGAATTTTTAACAACAACGCCAAAGAAATTAGCCATTTGTTCAATTTCTTCCTTTGTTAAATTATGGGGGCCTTGCATAACTGGCGATTTCACATGCAAAGAAGTTATTGATTTGATCCCTTTCGGAAATAGGCCTATTTTCTGACCATCTTCAAAAACAAGGATTGCAATGTAAAGTGATTTATTGAGTATTTCTTGCCCCAACCCGTGCGAAATAACTATTTCTTTCAATTTTCCTTTGTTCGCCGCATTTTTGGTTTCGGAACTGAACGTAAAACGAGGTTGATTAATCACGTATTCCTCTTTGATTTTGTTAAAAACAATTTCAATTTCTCCGAAAGTAGAAGCATAATAAATATATGCAAAAATTGCAACAGCCACAAAAAATACTATCACTTCAGTTAAAACTTCTAAAATATCTGTGGCGCCAGGAGAAGTCAGGGCAGTTGAAAGAATTATAATGGGTCCAAGAACTAAAAGCATTAAAAGTAATAATAAGTAAATCCCTCGCACCCTAGTTCTAATCCTAGCTTTCTTAAATTCAGGAGTTTCTGAAAAATCTATGGCCATTAGTCACAAATAACCCCAAACTCCTATTTATATCTTCCGAAACCCTGAGCAGCGCAACCCACCCGCATGCCGGGGAGCTGCTGTTGAGTAAAATCACAGCTGCGATGAAAATGGAATTCTAATTAATTCTAATTTTTTTGTTGTTTTGGTTTTTTTGCCGCAGTTTTCCTTCTTTTTGGTTTCCTGTAAAGGTAAGAAATTTCCGGGTCCCTCCCGTCTCCGTACAAAAAGCTTCTTTTGCCTGTTTTCGCGTCGGCACGGATACCAAGATAGGGCGCGCCAGCTCTGGCCCCTACAATCTTCTTTTCAAAAAAATATGTCGGGGCTTCAACACTAGACTTTTGAAATATCCCTGTAGCCTTGGGAGGGTTTTTCCTTCTGTCCCGATGCTTATCATAGTCGAAGGTTTCTCCAGGCTTAATTTTTCTTTTCCCAGGCATAATTGATATTAGGGGCAGGTAGTATTTATTGGTTTTGCCCCAATAAAGGGGGAGGATGGTTATTTGGGGTAGGTTTAAATTCTGCGGAGCTGATTGTTTATTATGGTGAGAAAGGATATTTCTGCATTGAGTGATGTGGAACAGGCCTTCTTTAGGGAAATCCTCCACGGATTCACCAGCAAACGGCAAATTCCTGAATTATCGCAGAGATTGTGGGAATTGGCAGGGAGATTTGCTGAAGAAAAGAGTATGGATAGGAATTTGCTTGCAGTGTCCGCGGTTGTAAAAAATAAGATGAGTATCAGTCCACATGTATCTTTTTTGTTTGAGCTGGAAAAAATAATAAAGCGTGACACCGGTCAGTCTAAAAAAATAACAAGAGAGGAGACATTAAAATATATTGATGGCCTAGGTAGGACAACTTTGGCAAAGTTTATTAGGCGGCCTAAGATTAAGTCTGGCTTCAAAAGCCCAGGAGTTATTGACGATAGAATTAGGGCGACAATGGGAAGGGTTAGTAGAAAGAAAAGGAAAGGTCGCAAAGGAGCTAACGAAATTAAGAGGACTAGGAAATTCAGATAACTGATTTCGCACACGCCACCCGCATGCCGTGGCAGCTGTGGGAGAATATCAAAAAATTTCCTGTTTGGGTTTCGGGAAGAAACGGAGGACGCGGCGCAAGCTCTCGATTCCTTCGTCTTTTGCGCCAAGGCTTATGTAATGTTCGATTAATCTCCCATTGTTGGGGCTAACCCTGATGACTACAGATTTCTTGCCAAGTTTCCCGGCAAGGTTCAGCGCCCTTTCGACCGCAATTTTAGCGAAATTTCTTCCTTTTTCTTCAGAAAGGGGTTTTAAACCGACAAGGGTTTTTGGACCGGCATGGAATAATTCAAGCAAATCATCCCTCAAGCTGCCATTGTGCAGCTCGAGGTCTTCAGAGGAAGGCAATGCGATAATCTCGCAGTATGCATATGGCTTATTTTTCTCCCTTTCATCTCTGCTCACTTTCCAGATTGTGGCTTTGTAGGTCTGCTTTGTTGGACCCCTAACCCTGACCCCAAATATCTCCCCTCTTTCGTTTTTATAAGTCCTGTCAAACCCCTTGACGCCTAATTTCATTGGCTTGAGTTCAGCTGAGAGATGTTCTCTATTTGATAAGTTTTCCCCCGATTTTCTTAAGGTTTTTGTGAGGGCAATTTTTTTATCAGGATTTTGTTTCTTCCTAACCTTCGGCATATAATAAACAAGGATTTAAGTGAATAAATTAGTTTCGGATAAGTACCCGCATACCCGGGCAGCTGGGGGAGAGTATTAACAGAAGATGTTTATCTTGGCCTAGTTCTCTTTCTCACCTGCCTGTGCTTTTGTGTGTCTTTGGCGATTTGTTTTCTGAGAAAGATTTTATCGTCTTCCAGATGGTAATCCTCAGGAATCCTGTGCCCCCTTTTAATAAGCTGATTTATTCTTTGTTTAAGAAGAGGTTCATTATGCCTAAAATGCCTAAGTTTCGAGAAATGTTTTTCTGCCCTGTCTCGGACCTTTTGCTCAAGGAGGCGCTCAATTCCCTTTCTTTGGAAAATATCTATGAAACGGTTCAAAAAGGGAAGATAATCGTTCCAGGTAGCTGTTCCAATAATTTTATGATCATATGATATTTGCATAAAGCCAATAGGATAATCAACATTACCGTGTTTTTTCTCTAAAACCTCTATCGCATCCCTTATTTCAGGGTTGCTAATATATTCGCTATTTTCCTTTTTTAAAAAGCCATTTCTGGTTTTTTCTGCCCTACAGACATAAAACTCGGCACTAACAAGATGCTTGCTTTGTCTAGAGTCTTCCACATACCTGACTTCAATTGCAGGGATTAATTTTGCCTTTTCACCCATAAATAGAACTATATTCTATTGGTTAATAAAATTTGCGTTGCACCTCCCCACCCGCCTCCCGTGCAATTTGGGTTGAATATCACCCCCCTAATCCCTGCGAAGGAGTAGTGTTTCTCCGATTTTTTGGAGTGGGTGGTTTGGAGATTGGGGGAGAGGGGAGTATGGTTATTTGGGGTAGGAGCAACCAAACCATATTTATACTTCCTTAAACTAACTATTTGTATGGCTGGGGGGAGAGATGCGGAATGGGGAATAAGAATTGTTCACTATATTGAAAAGGATGGCCAGTTTAATACCTATTTCCATATTGGAAAGCGCAAGAAGATAGATCGGAAAAAAACTGGAGAAGCCCATTTCAATGAAAAAGTAATTGAGAGATTCATAACCAACAAGGAAATACAGGGGGCCGTTAATGAGCATATAGTCAATCATGATGGCCTTAGGAAAACTGGGATTGGCTATATGACTATTGAAATGCGCCCTTTAGGGGGAAGTGGAAATCAGCAATTTCGTGCTGAGTGGCAAGAGTATCATCCGTTTGGCCATGATAAGGACAGGAGAGGCATATACCTCGGCAAGGGCATAGCACAACGTTTGGAATATATTGTGCTCCAAGAACTGAAAAGGCAGTATCCAGATACTAAGGTAATTAAACACCATAATTCCCCTGACCGCCCAAGGATAATACAACTGAAAAAGCGCGGCCTGGAGCCCAATAAGGAATATCCTCTTGACTATGAGATTGGCCTTTTGAAGGCAAAGATCGCAAAAGATGCACAACATAGGTGGCCTCGACATAAAAAGGTTAAATCCAAATTGAGAAAATCAGGAAAGAAAGTTATGAGGAAATGAGCACTAGCCACCCGTTATTTGGCGAGCCCGAAGGCCGAACAATACCCATACGAAGTATGGGTGGTCCCGTAAACTCGGACAGGGGTTTCGCACCGGAAATGTGGTTCCGGAATCATTTAAAAGGGCAATAAAGTTTATTCTACTGCCATCTGTTGCGTAAATGGTTAAATTAGGTTTGCAGGGTTGTTTTATTATGGAATTCAAATTCAAGGGGAATAAAATAATTTTTGAAAGGGAACTTTCCAACCTGGACAAATTAGTCATTAAGTTCACTAAAATCCTGGACAGGCTTGGGATTGATTATGTCATAATTTCCGGCTATATCGCAATCCTCTTTGGAAGGAGTAGGCACACCGAAGACATTGATTTATTCATCGAAGAAATGCCATTCAGTAAATTTGTGGAATTCTGGCAGAAGCTTGAAAAAGAAGGGTTTGAATGCATCAATACCTCAAATCCGAAAGAGGCATATAATGATTACCTCGTGGAAATGCTTGCGATAAGATTTGCAGAAAGAGGGATGATTCAGCCAAACTTTGAGCTGAAGTTCCCGAAATCAAAAATCAACAGATATTCACTTAAAAATAAGGTGGAGGTGCTTTTCAACAATGAACGGCTCAACACCTCGGAAATGGAGCTGCAGATTGCGTTCAAATTGTATCTTGGTTCGGAAAAGGACTTTGAGGATGCAAGGCATTTATACAATCTTTTAAAAGGCAGTTTGGACCTGAACTTATTGAAAAAACAGATAAAAGAGTTGAAGGTTGAAAAAGAGGCGGGGATGGTGTTGTGGAAAAAGGCCTGAATCTCACGGAAAAGGATTTGCGGGAACTTAAGGAAGAAAAAAAAAGGAACCGCAGGCAGAGAATGGAATTTATTGACCGCTATACCGACTGGCTTGAAAAAACCCCGAACAAGGTCTGGAGCAGCCAGCAGATAAAGTATCTTGACAGGTAAATGAATCATAATTTTTTTGGGATTATTTGAAAAATATTCCGCGCAACCCGCCCGCATGCCGGGGAGCTGCTTTTAGAGTAATTCGAGAAATTCCTTTTTATTCATTTTCAGGTCCTGCTTTATTATTTTGTTCAAAAGCCCGGAACCTATTGGCTCATTGCCGTGGACAGGGACTGATGTCTTCCTCCCGTCAGGATGGGCAAAACGGTGGTGGCTGCCCCTGATTCTTGTTTCCTCAAAGCCTAAATTACGAAGCACTTTAATCAGGGTTTTGGGAGTAACCGGTTTTGCCAAGGCTACACCTCGACAACCTGTATTCCCACAAATTCATTAGTTGAAACTTCATCCTTTTGCTCCTCAAGGCAGAGGGCGATTACTTCCTTGGTTCTTTTAATCAGCTCATCCATTGTTTTTGCCTGCGTATGGCATCCCTGCAGTTCGGGAATATCTGCAACTAAAAACCCGTCCTTATCTCTTTCAATTATTACTGTAAAGTTCTTTTTGGCCATTTTTACACCTGAAATAGTATTGTTTGAACTTAAATAAAAGCATTTGGTTTTGGGGTTTTTGCACACATACCCGCATGCCGTGCAATTTAGGTTAAATATCACCCCCCCTAATCCCTGCAAAGGAATAGTGTTTTTCGGATTTTTTGGGGTGGGTGGTTTGGGGTTGGGGGAGAGGGGAGTATGGTTATTTGGGGTAGGAGCAACCAAACCATATTTATACTTCCTTAAACTAACTATTTGTATGGCTGGGGGGAGAGATGCGGAATTGGGGATATCTATTGTCCACCATTTGCAAAAGAATGGGCATTTTAAAACCTATTTCTATATTGGGCGGAGGGGGGATGTTTAAGGGCGGAATCCCCGAAAAAACCTTTTTGGGGATAACCTGATAGATAAATTTATCACCAACAAGGAAATAAAGGCCGCCATTAATGACCATATAACCAACCATGGTGGTTATGAAAGAAAAGAGATTGGGCATATGCTTATTGAAAGGCGCCCATTGCGGGGGAATAAAAATTCTGAATTTTATGGCCAGTGGATGGACTATTATCCGTTTAGTGATGCCGCAGATACAAGAGAAATATATCGTGGCAAAGGCATAGCACAGCTCCTGGAGTATATGGTGCTTCTGGAAATGAAAAAGCAATACCCGAATACTAAGTTTATTAAGCACCACTGGGGCCCTGATTCTACAAGGATAAAACAGATGGAAAAGCGAGACCTTGAGCCTGGAAATCAGTATCCTATTGACCAGGAAATCCGCCTTCTGAAGGCAAAGATCGCAAAAAATGCAAAAAGCAAGTGGCCCCTCCATAAAAGGGTTAAATCCAAATTGAAAAAATTAGGGAAGAAAATTATGAGGAAATGAGCACTAGCCACCCGCATACCGGGCAGATGCGGGGGGATAAAATGCCCTCACTCAACTTTAAATATCTGGATGGCGTTTATTTATCATGTTGGAGATGCCCCTTTACCCGGTTGCCGGGAGCTGGTTTTGGTCTTCGGTTGGCGGGAGCGGCTGGGGATTCAATTCCTCGATGGA
>JBDRHK010000097.1:0-18653 GCA_043816965.1 Candidatus Iainarchaeum sp.
CCGCTTACATAATCATTTGTTGCCCCTTGTAAAGCCTGACCAAACTTTCCTGAAGTATAAGCCATTGCATCTGCCAATGTTCCGTTATTGCCATTTCCGCTGAGGTCTGTTGCAGTTGTTCCTGTCCCTTCATCAAGACCCCACCATAACATAAGAGATCCATCCCTCAAAAGGGCAAGGTTAACATCGGCGATTTTCGTTTCATTGGCAATTCCTGAAGTTGTGGAATAATAAACTGAAATATTCAAATCATCATTTTGGGCATCGCTTACATTAAAATCAAACACAACATTTCCATCTGTGTTGTAGTTGTAGGTTTCATAACCATTTGGGGAAATTACATTTACATCAGGAGCTGCATTAAGTGCGACCGTGAAATCTAATGAAGTTGTGGTTGAGGTGTTTTCCCCATAATCCTGGCAGGCGTAATAGTAAGTGTAGCTGTCTCCTGCTAAACTACCGAATTCACAGTTGTACTGTATTCCGGATTTGGTGCAGCTGTTGGAGAGTGAGGCATATGCGGCATTGGAGCTGTCCCATTTGCAGTTTACCCCTGCAATATTGAAATCTGAAATGCTCAAAAGGAGGTTGGTGTCACTGTTTATAACAGGATTAACATAGGGGGCTTCTGCGTCCCCTGCAAGTGACACAACTGTTACTACTGGTGCTGTGTTGTCTATTTGGAACAGATTGTCAGAGGAATCATATTTGTTTGCGTCCAATGTGTCCGCAATATTAACATCTACATAATAGTTCCCGTCTGCAATTCCCCCAACATCCCAACTGTAGAAGCATCTTGTTGAATCTGAAAAGTTCATGTCCTGGCAGCTGGTTTGGAACAGGGCCTGGATTTCTGCAGCAGAGAAACCGCGGTTGAAAATTGCCACATCGTCTAATTTTCCTGCAACATATGAGCCACGATTGACAGCACCTGGCTCATTGAATCCCTTTCCAATTGTAAGCCCCCAATCAGGGAAATCCCCAAGCCATTTGGTGTCTGTATTGGTGGTATTACAGTCCCTTCCATCATAATATGTTTTTATTCCACTTCCGTCCTGAGTTACTGCATAATGGTGCCAGGCAGTAGTGCCTGGGTTTATGCTACAACTACCCGGGGAATATTTGACGCCATCAATATAGAAATATACTGCAAATGTAGTGACAGATGCCATTGCAATAAACGAATTAGCACCATTCACTTTGTGCATTACGGCATCATTTCTCATGTCATCTGCCCTTTTCAGCCAGAAACTGATGGTTCCTGTAGAAGTATCAAAATCAGAGGATGAGGCAACATTCACATAATCATTATTGCCATTAAAGGAAATTCCTTGTTCATATTTTCCATCAGATACCCATCCGCTGTTGGAATCGCAGTCAAGTGTTGTGCAGTCGAAATTGGTTAATGTCCCATTGTTGCCACTACCACTTGAATCCACAGCTGTTGTCCCTGCACCGTCATCCATCCTCCACCATCCTACCAATCCGAAGTAAGCGCTTGCATTGACAAGATTAACATCAGATGCAATCAAATTCTCGAATTCTCCAGCCCCTGATGAGTAGTAAATATCGGCTGTTAAAACATCCCCGTCGGCATCCATTACATTGAAATCTATAGTATAGTTGCCGTCCTTTGCATAGGAAATTGTTTCCCCGCCATTGGGGAGGTTTAGGTTCATGTCAGGTGGTTGTGGCCCTAATTTTTCATAGGTCGATGCAGACAAGTTTGTTTCTACAGTATCCTTATTTCCAACTGAGTCTTTGCATGCAACATAATAGCTTACTGATGTGCCAGCTGTTTGGGTAATGCTGGAACAGGTTATGCTTGTCCCCCCATCCCCTGTGCAATCCCACCCTCCTGAATCTGCAGTATCATAATCGCTGTCGGCATCATCAATTTTACAGTCCCCATTTTCATTCAGGGTAAAAGTGTAGAAAGGGTCTACATATCCTGATGTCGGGCAGCTTGAGCAGCTGGCGGTAGGAATTGTGACATCATCCACGGTGTAGGACGCGGAAACAACGACCCTTGATGTGGTGTTAGTGCAAACCGCGCTGTTGTTGGACCATGTTGTGCCATCCCAAAGGTTGCACCTTACATATTCTGTTCCGTCTGTTGAGCCGACAGGATAGGTGCAGGTATAGGCGGCATAAACATAACTGCATGCAGTTCCTGAAGATTCCTGGTGGCTTGTGTCGCCCCCTGTGCAGATTGTTTCTGCAGCTGTTGGCGTGCAGGTATTTGCATTATCCTTGCAGCAGTAGAAGTAAAGGGTGTCCCCTTCCTTGTCAGTCTGCCCTGCAGAGGTAACGGTTTGGGTATTGCCTGTATCAATGGGATTTACTGAAGCTGAAATTGAATCAAGCTTTGGGTTGTAACCTGCGAAATAAATTATCTCCTTCGCTGTTTCCTCATCAAGCTTTGAATTAATGTCAGGGAAATGAATTCTATCAGGGCCCTTTTTGCTGCCCTCCAAAATCTCTTCCCAATTGCCTGAATAACCGAACAAATCAAAGGCCCCAACAAAGGAAAGAAGAAGGATTAGGCATGCAAAAACAATCAGTATGGTGGTAACTTTAGCTTTGTCATCAAGAACCATGTTCACAACCCAACCGATGGATTCCCAGCAGATTTGCCTGTATTAAAGAACAATATACATATTATTAAATCTTACTTTTATTAATGAAAAAAATAATAGGGGGTCAGGGACCGCTTTGGGAGAAAAAATCTCATCCGCATCCGGAAATTATCGGGCTCGCAAGCTCATCAGGTCCGCAATCAAGGTTCACTTCATAGATTTTGGTTGATTCTACTGAGAATCTTTCCTGCAGGAAACTGCAGTTGAGTTCAGGCAAATCCATTGTTCCTGACACCAGCTCAATAGATTTTGGCTTTACAATAAAATCCGCCTGATAGTATTTTGTGAGGATTTTCTCCTGTGTTTGGCAGTCTGAAAGGAAATAATTTATGTTGTTAAGGACATGTTCCGGCCTGCATCCTACTTTAGTTTCGTTTGTGCATACCACTTTCCTCCCAGTAAGGACATTTATGGGCTTTGAAAGATAGGGTGTTGAGAGTATGAGGGTGTTTTCTGGAGTGTTTTCATTAATCCAGTCGATTACAGGGAGCTGCTCAGGCTCAATATTACGGTAAAAGTGGTCTCCTGCGGCGAAGGGGAAATATGAAAGGGAAATAAGGATTATTGCAACTGCCACAATTGGGACAATCTTTCCCGGAAACTTTTTGGCAAAATATTTGTAAATAATCCAAAAGGTGATTCCAGAGAGCAGTGAGGTCAGATAGAAAAGGAAAAGCAATCCCCTTCTCAGCAGAAAAGGCAGATTTATTTCGGAAAGGGAAAAAATCAGCAATGAAGCAATTAGAAGAAGGAAACTTATTGGCAAAATCAGAAGATGGTTTGGGTTTTTTTTGCTGAATTTTTGTTTTTTCAGGGTTATGTATATGGCAGCTATTAGGGCTGCAAGGAAGAGTACTGCAATTGGCAGGGTTATGTAGTCTTGTGGAATGGCACCGTTTGCCAGATTATATAAAGGGCTTATGTTAAAGAAATTCAGATTTTGGATTAATCCATCCAGAATTGCGATTAAGGCAACAGGGCCATGTTCCTGGAGAAGGGCCAGCAAACTTGTGCTGGAGAAGCTGGCAATCAAAGCAAATATTTCCAGTAATACAACTATGGCGAATACCGCCATACCGGCAAAAATTTCCTTCCATTTTTCAAATAAAATTTTTGGGTTTAAAATGAGGAAAATAGAGGATGCAAATAACACAATTGTTGTTGTTATCGGATAGAAAAAACTGCTGAATATTAAGAAGGCAAAAAATAACAGGAAGTATTTTTTGCTTGAAATTGCCTTCAGCAGGAGGTAAAACAGAAAAGGCAGCAGAGCAAGACCAAGGCTTGATGCAACCACTAATTGATATCCCAAAATAGTTGGATTGGCGGTTGTGAAAAGCACAAAAACAGAGGAAATTATTGCGGCAAGCCTGTTTTTGAAAAGCTGTTCTACCAGGAGGAAAGTGGAAATCAGCAGTAGGAAGCTCATTAGTATTGGAAATAAAATTATGGTTTCCGTAGTTCCGAAGTTTGCAAGCATTATGGGAATTGAGAGGAAAACTTCGTAGGCAAGCACCATTGTCAGTACCGGAGGTTCGTCAATGTTGTTGTAGATTGATTTTTCAGGGCCAGGGGCATAGGGGTCATATGTTGTAACCATCCCTTTGGAAACAGTTTCATTTGCAAGGGCAAGGTTGTCATATTCGTCAGCGTGGAGGGGGAGGGGATAATTCAGGTGATTGGGCAGGGTTACAGAGACTGAAAGCAGAAGGAAAAGGGAAATTATAAACATCTTGTTATCCAAAAGTTTCTCGATTTGCATAGCCCCATCCCCTGCCAGTAAAGAAGTGAATAAAAAAGTCTTTAAGCAGTTCTTTTGGGAAGGGACTTAAATAAAGATAAAAAGAAGTCGCATTATTTTTCTACTATGAAGTCAGCAGGCATAGCTGCAACAGGCATATATGTGCCGGAAAAGGTTGTGACAAATAAGGATATTGAAAAGTTAATGGACACAAGTGATGAGTGGATTTGGGAGCATATAGGGATTAGGGAAAGGAGGTTTGCAAGGCCTGACCAGCCAACTTCTGACCTGGCCATAAGGGCGGGTGAACTTGCATTAAAGAATGCGGGAATAGGCGCAGATGAACTGGACATGATTTTTGTGGCTACCTGCAGCCCTGATATGTTCAGCCCTTCAACAGCCTGCATAGTGCAGGATAAGATTGGTGCCGGGAATGCTGGCGCGGTTGATGTTAACAATGCCTGTACTGGCTTTGTTTACGGGCTTGAAATTGCATCCAAATTCATTGCTGATTCCAGCTCTAAGAATGTTCTGCTTATAGGTGCGGAAAAGCTTTCAGTTGCATTAAGCGTTAAGGACCGTTCAACATATGTCTTTTTTGCAGATGGTGCAGGGGCGGCAGTATTAAAAGAGGCAGAAAAGGGAACAGGCGTTATTGGCAGCTATCTCAGGGCAGATGGAAGCGGGGCAATGTATTTGGGAATCCCTGCAGGAGGGACTGCAATGCCCTCCACCCATGAAACACTGGATTCAGGAATGCATACAGTTAAAATGAACGGCGGGAAGATATGGGGCTTTGCGGTTAAGGCTTTTCCTGATGCCGTGCGAAAGGCACTGGAAAGGACAGGTTATTCTGTTGAGGATGTGGACATGATTATTCCCCATCAGGCCAATTACAACATTATAGTGGAGGGGATGAAAAAGCTTGGCCTGCCTATGGAAAAGACCCACACAAACATGGATAAATATGGGAATACTGTTTCGGCATCAATTCCTATAGCACTGCATGAAGCTGCTGAACTTGGAAAGATAAAAAAAGGGGACTTGGTTGTGCTGGCTGGTTTTGGTGGGGGGCTTAGCTGGGGGGCCAATGTTATAAGGTGGGGTTGCAAATGATCTGGCCTGAGTTTGCGGGAAAGACAGCAATTGTTACAGGTGCGTCTGCCGGGATTGGGAGGGCAATTGCACTTTTACTGGGAAAAAACAGGGCAAATGTAATTGTGAACTATAATCAGAATAAGGAAAGGGCAGAAGAGGCAGTTAAGGAAATTGTTTCATTTGGAGGGAAGGCAATCGCGGTTAAGGCAGATGTTACAAAGGGGGGAGAGGTTGAAGAAATGGTAAAAAGGGGGTTGGATGAGTTTGGGGCAATTGATTTTTTAGTGAACAATGCAGGCATTACAGGGGATGCCACATTTATTAAGATGGGAAAGGAACAGTGGCAAGAGGTTATTGATGTTAATTTGAACGGGACATTCAATTGCTGCAAGGCAGTTGTCCCAAAAATGGTTGAAAATGGCAAAGGAGGGGTGGTGAACATAGCTTCAATAAGTGCAGAAATTGGAAACTTTGGTCAGGCGAATTATAGCGCTGCAAAAGAAGGCGTTATTGGATTCTCCAGAACACTTGCACGGGAGCTGGCTGTTAAGGGCGTGAGGGTCAATGTGGTTTCCCCTGGATTTATTGACACCAAAATGAGCGAAAGCATACCGGATAAGATAAGGGAGATGCTGATTATGCTGACTCCCTTGGGGAGAAAGGGCCGTCCTGAAGAGGTTGCAGAGGCAGTGCTTTTCATGCTTTCAGAAAGGGCAAGCTATATAACTGGGCAGGTGCTGGATGTAAACGGCGGATTCTATATGAGGTAATCTTGATGAAAGTTCTGGGAATAAATGGAAGTCCAAAAAGCAAAGGCAATAGTGCTTTCTTATTGAATGAATGCTTGGAATCAGCCAAGAAAGAAGGGGCTGAAACTGAGATTATACATCTTGCAGATTACCGTATAAAAAAGTGTAATGGATGTGACAGGTGCATTAAAGAAAAGAAGTGCAACCTTGATGATGATTACAAAATTATTGAAGAAAAAATGATTGAAGCTGATGCACTTGTGCTTGCTTCCCCGGTTTATGTCGGAAGCGTGAGCGGGCTTATGAAAGATTTTGGCGACAGGGCCAGGCCATTGCGCATGGATTCATTCAGGCTGAAGGATAAATTTGCGGCATTTATTTCCGTGGCCGGTTTGAGGCATGGTGGGCAGGAACATGCATTCATATGGTTTATAGATTTCAGCCTCTACTCTGGCTTGATTCTCATCGGGAATGCTGCAGATCCAGTAAGCCAAGGATATTTTCCCGCAGCCTCACTGCAAAGGGATGATGGCAACTTTAGTTTTGTAAAAAGAGACAGCCTGGCAATTGAGGAATCTGTGCAGTTGGGAAAGCGGATTGTAGAAATTCTGAAAAAGTTTAGATGTAAGTAAATGAATGTTTTAGGCATTAATAGCGGTCTTGGGGGTGGAAGCAATACCTGGTTTTTTCTTGATGAATACATAAAGGCAGTTAGGGCGAATGTAGTACATTGCTTTTGGAAAAATAAAATTAAAAAGGCGCTTTCGCAGAAGCCCTGCCTTTTACTAACAATTCCCCCTTATGGTTTGTTATTGTGGTTTCAACATCCACATGCTTTTTCTCATAATTTTTGTTTGATATTTTTGCCTTAACAGTTAATGTATCGCCAATCCTTGCCGGCCTTAGGAATTTTAAGTCTTGACTACGGTATATGTACCCATTTCCAGGCAACTTTGTTCCTAGCAGAGCAGAAATCATTGCGCCCAGAAGCATCCCCTGGGCAACCTTCCCCTTGAAGATTGATTTCCTCGCAATCTCATCATCAAGATGTATTGGGTTGGTGTCCTGGCTCACCTTTGCAAACTCTTCCAAATCCTTTTCCTCAACTGTCCTTTTCAGCGAGGCTGTTTCCCCAATCTGCAAATCTGCAAACGGCCTTATCTTGTATTTTGATTCAGGAACCATGAAAAATCTATGATTGAAATATTCTTAAAGAAATGTTATTGGGCAAATGGTTTGGGACTAATCCATTAATTTTATTTCAGAACTTTCTTCCAACACAGCATCTCCGCTTTTTGTTTCGGCTTTTGAACTGCACGAAAGGGAGTTGTTCCTGCCCTGCCTGCACTCTAGTTTGAAAACTATTTTTTCACCCAAAAAAACAGGTTTAATGAATTTTACATCGTGCCTAATCAGCTTGAAACTTCTTTTTAGATTCCTGCTGTAACGTGAATGTATATGGGCCACCAAAAGCACGCCGAAAACAGCCCTCCTCCCAAAAGCGGTTTTGCCTGCAAAATCCCTGTCTGCGTGAATTGGGTTAACATCACCGACCAAATTATTGAAAGCTTCAACTTCTTTTGCTGTGAACTCCTGCATAAGTGAGTCTACTTTCCCTACCCTGAGCTCATCAAAGTTTTTTGTTTTCACATTAGTATTTAATTTCGTAACTGATTAAAAGATATAGATGGCCGGGGAAACCAAAATAAGGCAGTACAAGAAAGGGGATGAAGTCAGGATTAAAGAGCTTATTAAAAGCAGCTCAAGGCCGGTTACAATTCAGGAATGGAACTGGAGGTTTCTGGAGAACCCTTTTGGAGAGCCTATTATTCTTATTGCTGAAAGTCCGGATGGCGAATTGGTCGGGCATATAGGCGCATTCCCTATGGAATTGAAAATTGGGGAGACTATTGTCAAAGCATATCAGGCAATTGATTTTGTTGTATCGGAGGAATTTCGGGAAAAGGGCATTTTCACAAGGCTGTTCAGAAAAGGGCTTGAAATAGTCAGAAGAGAAAAGCTGCCCTCTTTTGGTTTTACCAATAGGGAGGCAATGAATGCGATTGGGAAAAAAACAAATCTCAGAAGTGTTCTTGGCATGCAGCAGTATGTCAAGCTGTTTAACTCTGTGCCTTTGTTAAAGCTGCTGGGAATTGAGCAGACTCCAAAATTCTTGAAAAAATCATTGGATGCCGTTGTGCAGATATTTTTTGGCGGTAAAGTTTCAACCAAGCCTCAAAAACTCAAATTTGAAAAAATAAAAGTGTTTGGGGCTGAGTTTGACCGGATTGCAGGGAAGATCGATGCAAATTACAATATGGCGGTTAAGAGAAGTTCGAAATACCTGAACTGGAGATTTGTGGGAAAACCGAATAATAATTATGAGCTGTTTGCCATCAAAAAGGACAGGGTTTTGTTAGGATATGTGGTGCTGAAGCTTGGCAAAACCAGCGGGCAAATTGTTGACTTGTTTTTTAAGGAAGATGAATCTGTTCTTTTGGAAACTTTGGGTTTTTGTGAGGAATTCTTGAGGGGAAAGGGTAAAAGTTCAATTTCATTCGGGATTTATTGCAAGTGGGTTGAGGAAAGATTATTTGGGGCAAGGTATGTGAAAAATATTTTATCTGTGAAGCCCAGATTCTTTATTGATGATATACGTGCGCAAAGATTGGGTAAAAAATTAGGCCGGGCTTATTTAACAATAGGTGACACTGATTGGGCGTAGGTGTTTGATTGAGCGAAACAAAAAGGATTGCAAAAAACGGCCTCGTGCTTTTCATCGCTAACGGCTTTTCAAGGGCAGTTTCCATTGTCCTGGTAATTTACTTCATCCACCTTGTTGGTGCAACAGTCTTTGGGACCTACAGCTTTGCACAGGCATTTGTTTCTGTCTTTGTTGCCTTTACCGCTCTTGGCCTGAACAACCTAACCATAAGGGAGGTCGCAAAAGATTACCGCCAGGCGGGAAAATATCTGGGGAATTTATTTCCCCTAAAGGCGGCAATATCGACGGTTATTCTGATTTTGATTCTTTATTCTGCATTACTTCTAAAGCTTCCTTTTGAAACAATTGTTGTTATTATCCTGCTTGCCCTTGCAGGGATTGTCAACGCACTTGCAGACATATTCAGGGCACTTTTCCGGGCCTTTGAGGAATTTGCCATTGAATCAGTTGCAGGCATCTCCTCAAGCCTGGTTGGTTTTGCGGCCGGAATTATTTTATTATATTATGGGTTTGGGATAACTGGCTTGGTCTTTGCCCTGCTTCTCGCATCTGTAACAGATTTTATCCTGCAAATGGCATTTCTCGGAAAGATTAGGGCGGAAATTAAAATTGAATTTGATTTCAGCTTCTGGAAGAGTACCCTGAAATCTGCGGTGCCTTTTGGCATGGTTATTTTAATGTTTGCGGTTTATTTTTCGGTTGATGTTTTCATTTTAAAATTTCTGCGTGGGGAAGAGCTCCTTGGATTCTACACCATAGCATACAACATGGTGCTTGCAATTTCAATTCTTCCTCAGGCTTTTGCAACCTCGACTTTCCCTTTCTTTTCCCGCAATCAGGAAGGGGATGCGGAAAAAAACGAAAGAATTCTTTCAAAAAGTTTGCTATTGTCTGTTTTGGCCGGACTTGTGTTCGCCCTGGTTCTTTTTATTTTTGCGCAGGATATTGTGGTTCTTTTGTTCGGGACTGGATTCGGGGAAACAATATCTGTGCTTCAGATTATCTGCTGGGGCCTTGTCCTGCTTTTCCCGGGAATAATCCTTATAGGCTATATGAGCGCAACCGGCAGAAATAATGTCCTTGCTATTTTGCTCCTTGCGGTTACGGCGATAAACACTGCCCTTGACTTGTTGCTTATTGGCGATTTTGGGCTTTTGGGCGTGGCATCGGCAACCGTTTTCAGCCAAATCATTTTATTCATTTTACTATTGTATTTTAAGAGGTGAATTGGTTGTGTGATTTTTGTGTTGAGCATGGGGAAGGTAAAAAATGGTACCTTAATGCCCACAATTATAGCAAGGAGCTCGCAAGAAAGAAAAAGCTTGAGAACTATGATTCCCTCCATCTTTTTATGGACCAAAAGCTGGGGGAAATCGGCCTGAAGTTCATGCTTACAAGGCCCATCTTAAGGCACTATGCAAATGATTTCTACACCAAGCACCATTCAGGGCAGATAATTCCTCTTGACGATGCATTGGAAATATTGGACATAGCCGGTGACTTTCGGCTGTTTGATTGCCCCTGTGAAAAATTAATTGACGGGGTAAGCAGCAAAAAATGCCTTATGCTTGGCCCCAAATCCGACAGGATGAATAGCCTTAGCAAAGAGAAGTCAGAGATTCTTGACAGGGAGGATATTGAAAATTATCTTAGAGGATTCAATGAGAAGGGATTGGTGCATTCTGTATGGACTTATGGGGTCCCATATATCGGGTGCATCTGCTCCTGTGACAGCGAACGGTGCTTGGCGGTTATAGGCAGGAATAAGTTTGAAAAATATGGTGTCAATACAACAATCAAAAAATCAGAATACCTTGCGTCGGTCGATGAAAAAAGGTGCATTGGCTGCGGGTTTTGTGTGGAGAAATGTGCCTTTGGGGCGATAGAAATAAATCAGGGCGGAAAGGCCGAAATCAATATGGAAAAATGTTATGGCTGCCTGAACTGCGTTTCTGCATGCAACCGAAAGGCAATTTCTCACAAATCAAGGGAAGATGTTCCTGATTTTGAGGGAAAATGGTAAAATCATATTTTGGCTGAGTTTTTTATTTTTCGCATTGCGCTGAAAAAATTAATTTCAAGTCTGGGGCTTATTGAGAAAAGAATTTTCGAGATATGGTAAGTGGAAAGGGAAAGGGAAAACTGCAAAATTCCTTGGCTGTTTTTTATGTTGTGTGAAACGATAAAATCGACTGTCTTCCCATACTCATTCTTCGCCTCTTCAGGATAGGTAAAAAATATATCGAGAAGAATCGGGGGATAGTGGTAGAAATTTTTTTGGAAGACAGGGATTTCCTCTGATTCTACAAAATATTTTTTTTCTTCCGAGTTCCACCATCCATCAAATCTGTTCTTACTCCTGTATTCCTCAAAAAGTTTGGAGCCGGGAAAGGGGGTAAGGACATATGAGGGGGTGAAATTGCTTACATATGGGGAAATCTCACTCATAAACTCCCTTGTTTTTTTGATATCCTTGGCATTCTCCCAGGGGAAGCCGAGGATGAAGTTTGCATTTGCAGCAATCCCTGCGTTTTTTGTCAGAATTAGGGCATCCCTCGTCTGCTGAAGGGAAATCCCTTTCCGGATTTTTTCAAGTGTTTTTGGGTTTCCGCTCTCAAGGCCATAGGTTATTGAACCGCATCCCGCATTCTTCATTTTTTTAAGGAGTTCGAAATCAACTTTATCAACCCTTGTTGCGCAGTGCCATTTAATTTTGAGATTTTTATTAAGAATTAATTTGCAAAGTTCCATCACTCTTTCCCTATTGAAGCTGAATGAGTCATCGGTGAAGTAAAATATTTCAGTGCCATAGCGTTTCCTGTATTCTTCAATCTCTTTCATGACTTTTCCTGCAGACATGAACCTGAATCTTTTCCCCTGGACTAGGGAGGTTGCGCAGAAAATGCAGTTGTATGGGCAGCCTCTGCTTGAGTTGATTACTGCAAAATTGGAACTCGCTCTTTTTGATTTTGCATAATCTTTTTCATTGAAGAGGTCTATTGCAGGAAATGGGAGGCTGTCGAGGTTTTCTATTGGCGGCCTTGCGGAATTGCCAATGACTTTTTTCCCTTTCCTGAAGCTGATTCCCAAAATATTTTCCAGTTTTTTTTCGCCTCTTGCGAAATCAATAAGCTCTGCAAATGTCTCTTCCCCCTCACCCCTTACAACAACATCAAATCCTCTTTCCAGGGATTCCTGGGGAAGGATTGTTGGGTGCGGTCCGCCCGCTATCTTCAGTGCAGGTGAATCTGCCAATAAATTAATCATCTTAAGTGCCTGGCTTGCATAGAGGGTGTTTACCGAAACACAGACAATGTCAGGCCTGAATGAGTCCACGGAATTCAATATATCCTTATCAGAGTATTCCGCATATCTTGCTGAGAGGTCGATTGTTTTTATTTCGCAGTTTTTTTCCCTTGCAACTGCGGCAAGATAGGCAAGGCCCAGAGGAGGGGAAAAATGTCCGGAGTTTTCCTTCGGGTGAATGAAAAAAACTTTTGTTTTGCCTGGCATAAAAATCCCTATGGTTTGAATTTCCTTACGCAATCCATTACTCGTCCCATATCCCCATCAGTTAAGTCAGGAAAGAGCGGGAGAGTAAGCAGTCTTTTCCACACGCTGCCGGCAACCGGTGTTGAGCCTGCAATGCCCATTTTTTTGTAGAGAGAATGCAGGTAAATCGGTTTGTAATGCACAGAGCTTGAAATGCCGTTTTCAGCGAGATGTGCAATCAATCTGTCACGGGTTTTTTCATCATTCATTTTAATGACATAATTGTGGTTCGAACTTTTAACATAACTTCTTTTAGCAGGAATCTCAAGCCAGTTCAATTTGGAGAAGGAATCATTGTACTGTTTGGTTATTTCCCTGCGTTTTTTGTTGGCAACATCCAGCTTTTTCAGCTGAATCAGACCTATTGCCGCAGCCAAATCATTCATATGGTATTTGAATCCCAACTCAGTAACATCATAATGCCATTTGTAATTTTGATTGTCCCTGGAGAAGGTATCCTTGTCAATTCCAAGCCAGCTTAGCAATTGCAGCCTTTCTGCAATCTCCTTGTTGTTTGTGGTTATCATGCCCCCATCACCTGTTGATAGGTTTTTAACCCCGTGGAAACTGAAACATCCGATTTCGCCCAAATTTCCCGCCATCATTCCCCTGTATTCTGCACCACATGCATGGGCGGCATCTTCTATAACAAATAATTCATTCTCCTTTGCGATTTCATTCAATTCATCCATCTCACAGGGGTGGCCGCCATAATGCACAGGAATAATTGCCTTTGTTTTTTCCGACATTTTTTTTCTTATATCATCAGGGCTGATGTTCAAAGTATCTGGTTGAATATCGGCAAAAACCGGGGTTGAATTATTGTAAAGAATTGAGTGGATTGTTGAAACAAATGTAAGGGGCGTGGAAATTACCTCGCCCTTATCAACATCCAGTACTTTCAATGCGAGATGCAATGCCGCGGTTCCTGAATTGGTTGCAACAGCATATTTTGTTCCGATAAATTCCGCAAATTTATTCTCAAATTCCTTAACCCTTGGGCCACAAATAACATAACCGCTCTCAATTACTTTTCTCACGGCATTAGCCTCTTCTTCCCCCATGGATGGCCTGAAAACAGGAATCATACAATCACTTCAATAAAAATTGATTTGAAATTATTTTAAGCAGTTCAGTGTCACTAATCTTCCTACTTTCCTGTATTATTTCCCTTTTTTTGAGGATTTTCGGCAAATCCTTCATTGCATCAAATTTGGCCTTTGCCACGCTGAAATTTCCCTTAAGTGTGTTTAATGCAAGAATGCCAAATTGGAGGGGAACAATCCAAACCAAATTTCTCAGGAGAATTCCGCGCGGGAAATTTTTTGTAATAAACCAGATTATGTTTCTTTCAACCAGGTATTTTTTGAAATTGTCCTTTTTGTTGACTGTTACAGAGCCCTTGTGGAAAACGACTGCCTCTTTTGCGAGGGATACATTCCAGCCCCTGAGCAATGCCCTTATGCTTATGTCTGCATCCTCAAAATAAATGAAGAAATCATTGTCATAAATCCCCTCTTTTTGCCTTATATCCTCAAGCATTTCCCTGCGATAGAGACATGCACAGTCATCAACGCCGAACAGTTTTCCATCGCCCTTAAGCTCGAGTGGGTAGCCGGATTTAATGAGTTTCAGGCCGATTGTGTCTATTTCGTTTGAGCCTGTGCGCAGGATTTTGCTTCCCACCAGCCCAATTTTTTTATTCTTTTCAACTTTTTTCACTAATTCTTCCAGCCAATTTCTGTCTGCAACAGCATCATTGTTCAACATTGCTACATAACTTCCCATGCTTTTTTCAATCCCAATATTGTTTGCAGCAGCAAATCCCTCATTAGTTTTATTTCTTATTATTTTAACTCCTGGAAATTTATTTTTCACAAGTGCAATTGAATTATCTTTTGAGGCATTATCTACAAGAATAATTTCTGTTTTTTTGTGGGTCTGGTTGGAAAGGGAGGAAAGGCATTCCTCCAAAAGGTTTTCCCCGTTGTAATTCACAACAATCACTGAAATTAATTTTTCTCTTTTCATACAAATCATTTTCCTTTCAGTTCATTTTCATACATTTCATTTATCTCGTTCGCGGCATTGGCCCATGAAAAATTCTCCGCAGACTTTAGCGCATTCTTTCCCATTTCACTTCTTAACAAATTATTTTTCAGGAGTTTTTTTATTGTGGCTGCAAGTTTCTCCGAATTTTTTTCCTCCACAAGCAGGCCGTTTTTTTTATCGTCAACTATGTAGGGGATTCCGCCTGATTTTGTCGCAACAACCGGCTTTCCGCAGGCAAATGCCTCCGGGATTACAAAGGGCATGAGCTCTGCATCCGCATAGGAGGGAAGGACAAGGAAAAATGATTCATTATATGCCTTTGCAAGTTCCTTTTCCCCTAAAAAACCCTTGAATTCCACTGTGCCATTCAAACCCAAACTTTGGGAATAATTTTTGTAATGGTTAAAGAGGTTTCCTTCCCCTGCAACCAAAAGTTTTGTTTCCGGGAATTCATCTTTAACCAGTTTCATTGCCTCCAGAAGGTAGTTGAAGCCCTTCCATTGCTGCGATTTCGAGAGGGCGCCTACAAAAAGCAAATGCCTCTCGCAGGAATTGGTTTTCCTGAACATTTTCCGATCAAGGCCTGGGGAGAAGAAGAAAAGTTTTTTCCTGAAACCAGATAAAAATCCTGAATTTTCAAGCCCCTTGTTGTAAACTACAATCTTTCTTGCCAGGTTTAATGTAATTCCCTTTAGGGAATTCTCATAGATAGAGGAAAGCAAATTTTTTCTTTTATCTATCCTGCGGAAGGTGAATGTGTTGTAACTGAGGAAGAAGGGGATTTTGTTTTTTCTTGCTGCAAGGGCGGCAATGTCTGCGTAAAACGGAACTGGTGTAAAAGCCTGCACAAGGTCAAAGTCTTTTTTCAGGAGCCGGTCTAAGGTAAAAAATAAATTGAATTTAATCGGGGTGTTGGAAATAAGGAAATCAGGTTTTGTTGTAATTAATTCAAACCCGTCCTGCATTGTTGTTGTGTTCTCATTTCCTGAGACAACTACAGTAACATTATGGCCTTTTCGGGAGAATTCCTTTGCAAGGTTTAGAACTATTCTCCCCACACCGCCCCCGTCAGGATATATGTAGGGGCTTACAAACAAAAGTCTCATATTACCTGCCTTCTAATTTATAGAAACGGCAAAAGCTTTTTCTAATCGTCATATTTCATTTTATAGGGGATAATTTATGAAAGCTGAAATAAGGGCTATAGGGACATATGCGCCAGAAAGGGTGCTTTTGAATGAGGAACTTATCGGGATTAAGGGAATAAACACTTCAGATGAGTTCATAAGGGAGAAGTTTGGGGTCAGGGAGAGAAGGGTTGCGGAGAATGAGAATACCTCTGATTTGGGTGTGAAATCTGTTGAAATTGCGCTTAAAAAAGCAAATATGAAAAAAGAGGATTTGGATGCAATAGTTGTTGCAACAATGACTCCGGATTTACAGTGCCCTTCCACTGCTTGCATAATTCAGGAAAAACTCGGGCTAAAGGGGATTCCCGCCTTTGACCTCAGTGCCTTTTGCTCAGGATATGTATATGGTTTGGATACAGTAGCAAGGATGTTAGATAACAGGATGAAAGGGGATTCCTACAAAAATATTGCATTTGTGACAGCTGAAAAAATGTCTGGGATTTTGGATTATTCTGACAGAACTGTTTCCCCCATTTTTGGGGATATTGGCTGCACCACAATTGTGTCAAAGAGTGAAAAGGATAAGGTGATTTCCTCCTACCTTTACGCAGACGGTTCTGGGAAAGATGCGCTAATTATTCCTGAGGGGGGGAGATATTTGAAAATGGAGGGCAAGGATGTTTATGATTTTGCAACCGAGCTTTTCCCAAAACTTGTTAAGGAAACTTTAAGAAAGGCAGAAATGCACCTGGATGATGTGGACTGGATATTTCCGCATCAGGCAAATGTGAACATAATCAAAAAAGGTTTGGAGGCCCTGGGTCTGGGGATGGAGAAAACTTTCTTGAACATGGATAAGTATGGGAATACTGCTGCTGCATCAATTCCGCTTGCAATTGGTGAGGGGATTGAAAAGGGAAAGGTAAAACGCGGGGACATCCTGCTTTGCGTCGGTTTTGGTGCAGGCTGGACTGGTGGGGGAATTGTTTTAGAATTCTGAGTGGGTTAAATGCTTCTTTCGTAAATCTGCTCTATTTCTTTTGCGGTATTGCTCCAGCTGTATTTTGCTACAGAGTTAAGGGCATTCTTCCCTAAAATTTCCGGAATCCTGCTGTCCCTCAAAATAAGTTCCATCATGTCTGCGATTTCGATGGGTTTCTGGGGATTTACAAGAAGGCCATTGTGCCAACGGTCGATTATGTATGGAATTCCACCGACACTTGAAGCAATAACTGGCTTTCCGCAGGCAAATGCTTCTGTAATGACAAAGGGCATGAGTTCTGCATTAGTAAAAGAAGGCGCAACCAATGAATGGCACTTGTTGTAAGTTTCTGCCAATTTCCTATCATTTAAAAAGCCAAGGAAATCAACATTGTTTTCAATCCCTAATTTCCTGGAAATGGTTTTGAAATGGTCCAATGAATCCCCTGTGCCTGCAACCTTAAGCCTTGCCCTTAAGCCTCTGGACTTCAGGATTTTAATTGCCTTTAGCAGATGGGAAAGGCCTTTCCATTTCTGTTTTCGATTCAGGGTTCCGACAAAAAGAAAATAATCTGCGGAACGGGAAGTTGGATAAAAAACTTCCTTGTCGATTCCAGGATGGACAAATTCGGTCTTGTTGCGGTGCATGCTAAGGGCATCTGATTCAGAGAGATTTTTATTGTAAAGGATTATTTTCTTTGCAGAATTGAGGGTGAATCTCTCAAAGGTTTTTTGATAGAGATAAATTAAGGGGTCAAGAAATATTCCTTTTCCTCTCAAATCAAAGGTATTATAGCTGAGAAAGAACGGGATTTTGTTTTTTCTTGCAGCAATTGCAGCCATATCTGCAAAGAAGGGCACAGGAGTAAATGCCTGAACCAAATCATAATCATTTTCCCTAATAAGATGGTTGAGTTTTGGCAGAAGGCCAAGATTCAGCGGAGTGTTCTTGAATTTCAATCTTGATTTCAGGAAATGGAAATCAATTCCCCTGATGTTTGCACTTGCATTGTGGTCCCCATTGCACACAACAGAAACACTGTTCCTTTTGGAAAGTTCCTTTGCAAGTTTGTATGCAAACCTGCCCACTCCGCCCCCTTCTGGATGGATGTAGGGGCTAACGAAAAGAATCTTCATTTGAATCTTTCCCTAAACATGAACTGGATATGGGATATTCCCTCGCCGAACAAATCCCTGTCTGGTTCTGTAATTTTAGGGTGGTAATTTATAGGGACCTCTGCTATGTTTAAGCCCATCTTTTTTGCATTTATCAGCATTTCAGCAGCAAATTCCTTTCCCACGGCCTCTAGGCCAAGGCGGTCACGCGCCTCCCTTGACAGGCCTCTGAAATTGCAGTAGCAGTCACTGAATCTGGTGCTAAAAAGCAGGTTGAAAATTCCTGTAAGGAGTGGGTTTCCTATTAATCTGCGGGAGGGGTGCATTGAGCCTTCCTCAATTTTTCCCTTGAACCTTGTCCCAACAACAACATCACTTCCTTCTTGGAGAATCCTCACAAATTTTCCAATCTCAAAGGGGCTGTAGGATTTGTTACCTTCCATCAGGACAATGAAATCCCCCTTTGCCCGGTTTATGCCCTTGACACAAGCCTGCCCATAACCTTCTTTTGGCTCATGCAAAACTCTTGCACCTGCAAGGGTTGCATAAAGCTGTGAGGCATCAGTAGATGCATTATCAACCACAATTACCTCCCCTGCAAGGCCTAGGCCATCTATCGCCTTTTTTGCGTCAACGACACATTCCCCGATTGCCTTCTCCTCATTCCTGCAGGGCATTACAACTGAGACATCCATGTAATGAAAAGGGCGTGCAGATATAAATTTCTTTCCCTTGGGGAGGATAGGAAACAAATAAATAAACTTGGAGAATAACTTATTCGGCGATAGGATGTATGATGTTGTTTCAGTGGGTTCGGCAACAGAGGATGTTTTTGTAAAGGTGCATCCAAAATCTGTGGGGGGGAATGTT
>JBDRHK010000098.1:0-3297 GCA_043816965.1 Candidatus Iainarchaeum sp.
AGGCCTCTGGCCAGCTTTCGCGGAAATCTGAAAAGGAGCAAAATAAATTTCAGGAAAGCAATTACGCAAAAGAATAGGGGAAAATTCCCAAAACTGATTGCCGAAATCAAAAGGGCGTCCCCCTCTAAAGGGATTATTACAAAAAGATTTGATGTCGCGGAGATTGCTAAAATTTATGGAAACTATGCCTCCGCAGTTTCTGTTCTCACCGATAGGAAATTTTTCAGGGGGGATTTGAAGTTCATAAAGATTGCATCTAAAGCGAGTGGCCTTCCTGTATTGAGAAAAGATTTCATTATCGACGAATATCAAATTTATGAATCAAGATTTTATGGCGCAGATGCAATTTTGTTGATTTCAGAATTGCTTGCAAAAAATAAAATTAATGAATTCATTAAAATTTCATCTTCACTTGGGATGGATTGTTTGGTTGAAGTGGCTTCAATTTCCTCACTGAAAAAAGTACTTGAAACAGATGCAAAAATTATTGGGATTAACAACAGGGATTTGCGCACACTGAAGGTTGACACCAAAAAAACCCCGAAATTGCTGAAACATATTCCAAAAAACAAAAGTAAAAAACTGGTTTTTGTTTCTGAGTCAGGAATTTATAGTAGAGCGGATGTTAATGATCTTAAGGAGAAGGTTGATTCTGTCCTGATTGGCTCCTCGATAATGGAAAGCGAAAACCGAACGACAAAACTTAAGGAACTTTCCGGAACCCCTCTTGTGAAAATCTGCGGGGTGAAATCCAAAAAGGATGCCCTTGCCGCGGTTAAGGCTGGCGCAGATTTCATAGGCTTTAACTTCTACATAAACAGCCAGCGTTACATTGAGCCAAAAAAAGCCGCGCAAATAATCAGGGCACTGCCAAAAAAGGTTGTTAGTGTCGGGGTCTTTGTGAACGAGTCAAAATCAGGAGTGAAAAGGATTGCCAAAATTTCAGGGGTTGATTTAACGCAATTTTCAGGCGATGAATCCCCAAATTTCGCGAATTCGTTCAAAAACGGATTTAAGGCCCTGAAAATCAGAAAAAGGGCTGATTTAAAGGAAATAAATAAATACAAATCAGGGGTAATTCTATTGGAACCTTTCAAGAAAGGGCTTTATGGGGGTACTGGCAAAAAATTTAACGCCAGGATGCTTAAGGGGATAAGTAAAATTCATGGGAAGAAGATTATTCTTGCAGGGGGCGTTGGCCCTTCAAATGTGAAGGGAATTATGCGTTTTGTAAGTCCCTATGCATTTGATACTGCCACAGGGGTAGAATCCTCCCCAGGAAAGAAAAGCGTTGCAAAAATGAGTAAACTTATAAGGATGGTGAACAAATGAAAATCTATATTTTATCCAACGACGAGGCAAAAGAGGGGTTTGAGTCAGAATTTGGGCTCTCCCTTTTTATCGAAGGCAAGGAAAAGCTGCTCTTTGATACAGGCGCAAGCGATGTATTCAAAAAGAATGCTGAGAAATTTAAATTAAAGATTGATGCCGTGAAAACAATAGTTGCAAGCCATGGCCATGCAGACCATAACAGTGGTTTGGGTGTGTTTGAGGATGCTGAGCCAAAGAAAAGGGTTATTGGCCATCCCAAAATGTTCCTGAAGAGGTATTTGAGAAGGGAAGATGCATATATTGGGCTGCCAATAACAAAGCTTGAGGCAGACGATTCATTTGAATTGGACCTGCATACAGAACCTTTCCAAATAAATGATTCAATGGTTTTTTTGGGCGAGATTCCGAGGAAGAATGATTTCGAGGGGAAAAGGACAAATTTTTCCTTCTTTTCCAATGACCGATTAGTGGCTGACTTTACGCCAGATGATTCTGCCCTTGCAATCAAAACATCAAAAGGCCTGGTTGTTGTAACAGGTTGCAGCCATTCAGGAATATGCAATATTCTGGAATACGCAAAGCAGGTTACTGGGGAGAAAAAGGTTTTGGCAGTTATCGGCGGCTTCCACATGCTTGAGACCCATGATTCATCCCTTAATAAAACCGTGAATTATTTGAAAGACAACGGGATTGAAAGAATCATTCCCCTTCACTGCATTGACGCTGCCGCCCTGAAACGGCTTGGGGAAGATTTAAACATCGAGAAACATGTTGCAGGGGATGTAATAGAATTCGAGGACTGATTGAAATGAAGAATTTGGGAAAATTTGGCGAGTATGGCGGGGTTTTCGTTCCTGAAACTTTAATGCCGGCACTTGAGGAACTTGAAGCGGCCTTTGAGAAATACAAGAATGATGAAAAGTTCAACAAGGAACTGGATACCCTGCTGACTGAATACACCGGCAGACCAACCGCACTCACATTCGCTGAAAACCTTAGCAGGAAATATGGCTGTAAAATCTACCTAAAGAGAGAAGACCTAGCTCATACCGGTGCGCATAAAATCAACAATGCATTAGGCCAGGCATTGCTTGCAAAATATATGGGGAAGAAGAGAATTATTGCAGAGACAGGGGCAGGGCAGCATGGGACAGCTGTTGCAACTGCGGGGGCAAGATTGGGCTTGGACGCTGAAATTTATATGGGGACTATTGATATTGAAAGGCAGAAGCCAAATGTTTTCAGGATGAAGCTGCAGGGGGCGAAGGTAAATCCTGTTACCACTGGCTCAAAAACACTTAAGGATGCGATTAATGAATGCCTGCGCGACTGGACTGCAAGTGTCAGGGACACACACTATCTTCTTGGCTCTGTTTTAGGGCCCCATCCATATCCCACTATGGTTGCCTACTTCCAGTCAGTTATTGGAAAAGAGGCAAGAAAACAGATTATGAAAAAAGAGGGGAAGCTCCCTAAGGCAGTTATTGCCTGTGTTGGCGGAGGAAGCAATGCGATCGGGATATTCAAGGGATTTTTGAAAGATAAGGATGTTGAACTTATTGGTGTTGAGGCAGGCGGAATGGGAATAGAAAGCGGCAAGCATGCGGCAAGGTTTGCTGACCCAAAAATCGGGAAGAAAGGTGTTTTGCACGGCAATCTCACATATGTCCTCCAGGACAAGTATGGGCAGATTTACAACACCCATTCAGTTAGCGCTGGTCTGGATTACAGCGCTGTCGGACCTGAACATTCTATGCTAAGGGACCTGGGAAGGGCAAAATACACATATGCAACAGATAAGGAGGCACTGGATGCATTTAAATTGCTGAGCGAGGAGGAAGGAATCATTCCTGCCCTTGAATCAGCACATGCAATTGCCTATGCAATCAAATATGCAAAGGAATGCAAGAAGGATGATGTGATTATTATCAATCTGAGCGGCAGGGGAGATAAGGATATTTTCCA
>JBDRHK010000099.1:0-4894 GCA_043816965.1 Candidatus Iainarchaeum sp.
GTACAGTTTTACTGATGGCCTGAAAGAAATTGGCTGCACCACTATCTTGATTGCAGAAACAAGGGGCGGAAAAACAGATTTCAGTGCCTTTGGCGTTGAGGAGTTTGTTGCAGATGCAGTAATTGCGCTGTATTTCACCCCCCCGCACAGGAGTATTTTCGTGAGAAAGATGAGGGGCACAGACCATTCGAAAACAATTCACCCATTTGATATAACTGCTGAGGGAGTAACAATACATCCAAAGGACGAAATCATGTGGGAAGCGATTAAGTAAAAGCAGTTAGGTAAGTTTTATATAAAATAAACCCCTTTCATAAGTAAAGGTGCAGATATGTCCAATGAGATAGATATTATAGATGTTAATTACGGGATAAAGCAAATTGTACTTGATGAGCTTAAGGCACTCCCGAATGAATATGTAATGCTTGTTATTGTCAAGTCCAAAAATTACGAGTCAACGATTTTGGCTTTTATGGACATCTTTCTTAACGACCAGAAACTTTTTGGAACATATATCACAACCAACAAGCCTTTTCGGAAGATACTTTCCAGATTTTTGGAACAGGGAATTAAGGCAGATAATTTATTTTTCATTGACTGTGTCACAAAGGAGGCGCCTGAAGAACGTGTTGGGGGGGTTAAGGTATTTTCCTCGCAGAATGTGACCGAAATCAATGTTCTCCTTGATAAGGCAATAAAAACCAAGAAAAAGGGGGCGGAGTTTATTTTTCTGGATTCAATTTCCACGCTTCTTGTGTATAATGAGGAGAAGACAGTGGAAAAATTTGTCCATGCCCTTTTGGAAAGGATTTATCACTGGAAAACCAAGGGCATATTCATCACTGTGGAAACCAAAGCAAATGAATTAATTGTGGAAAACCTTTCCCTGTTTTTTGATAAGATTGTAAGAATAGAGTAATCAGCGACTGGATTTTACTGCCAACCTTACATCTGAAGCAGTTACTGTTTTCCTGTTTGCGTGTTTTGCGAACTGGATTGCCTGCAGGGAAATCTCAACACCTTTTTCTTCCAGAACCTCAGCCAGTGCAACTGCGGCATCTTCGCTTACCCTTCCTGCACCTGCTTTTCTTATCAGCCGGTCAACAGCAGCAAAAGGCAGTATATTGTCTCCCATAGATTAATTCCCCTTAATTAATCCCTAAATAGACAAAAATATAAATAATGCGGTTAAATCAGGCAAATAATTCCTTTTTGGGCTTTATTTTGGAATTCGCGGACGGATAGGTTTAAAACTATTTTAACAGTCATTTGATTTGAGTCTAATGCCCTATGTAAAACACCCCCTGATTAAGGATAATTCTGTTGAGGCGCGCGTTTACCAGCAGGTTATTGCCGCCAGGGTTTTAGAGAAGGGGAATTCTTTGGTTGTTGCCCCGACAGCACTGGGAAAAACAATAGTTGCGCTTTTGCTGAGCGCTGATCTCCTGCAAAAGTATCCCGCAAAGAAAATCCTCTTCCTTGCCCCGACAAAACCCCTTGCAGTACAGCACCAAAAGAGCTTTAAAAAATTCCTGAAAATTGATGAGGATAAAATTGAACTGCTCACAGGGACAATTGCCCCGAAAAAAAGGAAGGAGATTTGGGAAAGTTCAAAAATAATTACTGCCACACCTCAAACTATTGAGAATGATTTGCTAAGGGGAAGAATTGATTTAGAGGATGTCTCGCTCCTAATTTTCGATGAAAGCCACAGGGCGGCAGGGGATTATGCCTATGTGTTTATTGCGCAGAAATATATGAAGCAATCCGAAAAGCCGCTTATCCTTGCCCTTACCGCCTCCCCAGGCAGTGGCGAGGAGAAAATACAGGATGTCTGCAAAAACCTTTTCATAAAAAACCTTGAAATTAAAAAGGATTCTGATGAGGATGTTTCACCATATGTTCAGGAGATTAAGACTGAATGGGTTCGCGTAACTCTTCCCGAAGAATTCCTGCAGGTCAAAAAAATCCTGGAAACAACCATGAAAGAAATAATGCTTTCCCTGAAAAGGATTGGCTACTCCCCAAAAAGCAAGTACATGAATATGAAAGAATTGCTGGAAATCCAGAGGCAGATAAGGAGGGATATCCCTTCCCAGTCAGGGACAAGGCCTTCACTTTTTGCGGCGGCCTCAAAGGTTGCGGCCATTATCAAGATTACGCATGCACATACCCTTCTTGAAACACAGGGCGTGGGGGCATTGAACGATTACTTTGGGCGCATGAAAACCGCGACCACAAAAGCCGCCAAAGGCCTGCTTAATGATGAGGGGATTAAGGAGGCAATTGAAATAACGAAAAAGATGAATGATGCAAATGTGATTCACCCCAAACTGCTTGAGCTTGAGAAGATTCTTGTCCAGCAGTTTAAGGCAAATCCTGATGGAAAGGTTATTGTTTTCAACCATTACAGGGATTCTATCCGCTATGTTGATAAATATTTGAAAAATGTTGAGGGGGTAAAGGCAAAAAGGTTTGTGGGCCAGGCCGCAAAAAGCCATGAGAAAGGGATGACGCAAAAGGAACAGATTGCAACAATTAAGGATCTTAAGGACGGGAAATATAACACACTTCTTGCATCTTCGGTTGCTGAGGAAGGTCTGGATATTCCTGCGGTTGATCTTGTTGTTTTTTATGAGCCAGTTCCCAGTGAAATCAGGATGATTCAGAGAAGGGGAAGAACAGGAAGGTTTGGAAAAGGGAAGGTAATTGTCCTGATTGCGAAAGACACAAGGGATGAAGGTTTTTATTGGGCTTCGCGCGCAAAGGAGAAGAGGATGCATAGCACGATTAAGGGCATTCAGAAAACTTTTAACGGCCAGAAACTGGATTCCCAAACCACTTTGGGGAAATACACTGCCCCTGAGGAACGGGTTTTGGTTTGGGTTGATTCCCGCGAGGGAAAATCCTCAATTGCCTCGCTTTTAGAGGAAAAAGGCGCGATGGTAAAGGTCCGCGCACTGGAAGTTGGGGATTACATGCTGAGTGATGATGTTATTGTTGAAAGGAAAACAGTGGAGGATTTCCTTAGTTCAATGGTTGATGGGAGATTGTTCAACCAACTTGTTTTGCTTTCTTCCAACTGCAATTCCCCACTCCTCCTGCTTGAGGGAAGCATTGAGGACCTGTTCTCACTGCGCGACATCCATGAAAATGCAATCCGCGGTGCGCTGGTTTCAATAGCAACCAATTACAGGGTGCCCATAATTTTCACCAGGGATTTGAATGAGACTGTTGAATACCTGATTACTATTGCGAAAAGGGAGCAGCTGGCAAAGGACAAGGACATAAGACTTCGTGTGGGGAGGAAAGGCCTAACGCTTGCAGAACAACAGCGCTTTATTGTTGAGTCCTTTCCATCAATAGGCCCGACACTTGCAAAAGCCCTGCTTGGAAAATTCGGCTCAATAAAATCAATTGTTGAGGCCGATGAAAAGCAGCTGAGGGAAGTGGAAAAAATGGGGCCGAAAAAGGCGAAGCAGATTATTGATGTGCTGCGCTCGAAGTGGGAAAAGGATTGAATCAGGAAAGCGCAACCATCGCAATCCTTTCAAGGACAGATTCCCTGAGAGGAAGAATTTTCATTTCCTCTTTTCCGATTCCATAAATTTCTGCAATGAATTTTCGGTTCTTTTTTGCGTTTGCGGAAATCAGATTCTTTTTTTCACGGAAATCAATTTCTTTCTTCACCCAATCAAATAATTTTTCTGAATTTTTTTTGTTTTCAGAATAGAGAATAAGAGCCACTTCATTCTTCCCCTCCCCAAGCCCGAACAAATCCATAGCTTTTCCTATCTGCCTTTGCCCTGAAAGCCTAGTCAGGAATTCCAGTTCGAGGGATTTTGAAAAGTTGGTTTTTTTCGCAAATGAATCCATGGATTGTTCCAAAGCGAAGATAATCTGCTGCTCTGAGGCGATTGGCTTCAGGGAAATGAGCTGAATGAAGGTTTTTCGGTTTTTGGCCCCAACCAAAAGCTTTTTTATAGTTGTGCCTGAATCTTCTATATTAGCTAAACCGGCAAAAATAAGGAAAAATTTAATGTCAAATTTTTTGAACATTTATTATTTGATTTGGTTTGTTGATTTAAGCTTTATTGATGGTGAATTGAAATGACAGAATGGCATATGAAATCAGGAAAAAAGCCCACAGGTGGGCTCTTAACTACTCATAGGAGAAGCGACAAGCGAAAGGCATGGATGGGTGGGAGATTTGCCGAAACAACCATTGCCAAAGAGGAAACCCGAAAGATAAAGAAAGGACAGGGCAAAAAATCAAAGATATTGCTCCAATATGTTAAATTTGCCACCCTAACAGAGCCAAAAAGCAATAAGGCAGTCAGGGGGGAAATCCTTAATGTTTTGGCAAATGCCGCTGACAGGCAATACACCAGGAGAAATGTGCTTACAAAAGGGGCAATTATTAGGGTTAAGGTTGGGAAAGAGGAGAAAACCGCGAGAGTGACCTCAAGGCCAGGCCAAACAGGCAATATTAATGCTGTTTTTGAGGAATTCAAGGAAGTTGAGAAGGTAAAAAAGAAAAAAACGCATAAGGTCAAAAAGGCTAAAAAAGCCGAAAAAACACCAAAAACAGATGATTCCAAGAAAGAAAAGAAGGATTAAACGCCTTATTATCGCATAATTTTGGGTCTCGCAAAAGCTTTATATATAACACCCGCAGCTATTTATATAGTTCTAATGCATTTTCACTTTTTTGAAGGCAATTACGTGTTTAATTGCCTAATGTCTGAATGCAAAAAAATTTGACTTTTTTTAAAATGAGAGGTGGTGGAGAAATGAGCGCAGCATGTCCTGAGTGTAAAAGTACAAAAATTACCAGGGATGAAGAAAAGGGAGAGGTTGTTTGCAACCAGTGCGGACTGATTCTTTCAGAGGA
>JBDRHK010000100.1:0-3617 GCA_043816965.1 Candidatus Iainarchaeum sp.
TGATTGTTATGAGACATATGTCTCAAACCAGAAATTGCGCCCCTGCCCATATTTACCCTCATCGAGAATCCTCGTAGTTGGGCTTTAAAATATGTCGGTTTATTAATTAATTATTCATTAAAGCACTGCTTTTAAGCAATAATTGGGGGGTTGGATTTATGGCAAAGAAGAAAATGGCTGAAAAACCAGGCCAAAAAGCCGAAGAAATGGCAGAAGAGATTGAAGCACAGGAAGAGGAATCTGCTGTAAAAGAAGAGGAAGCGGATGATTCAGGGGATGATATGAGTTTGCCATTCCCAAGGGCAACTATTGTTAATATGCTCAGAAAGCACCTGGATTCAGGGAAGCAGATTAAAGGCCAGGTTAAAAACGAGATGAACCTCTGGTTGGGGAAGATGGTTGAGCGGGTTGCCGAAAAGATGAATTCCTACCCTTACACCTATGTTGATGGGTCGATGTTCAGGGAAGCGGTTGAAACCTATGAGCAGGTGCAAGACATAGAGAAGGAGAGGGAGAGAATTATCAAGCAGCTGGAAACTGTCAAGGCAGCATGCGATGTTCTCATTAATGAAGTTGACAGGAAATTTGTTTTAAGGACAGGTTTTGCACGCGGCTATATGAAGGAATCAGGGAAGGAGTAATCCTTTCCCAGTATTTCCTTTACCGTTTTCGCTATTGAAGAATTCGGGTTCCTGAACAGGAATGATTTCAACTGGTTTAGGTTTCCGCACTTTCGGTTCTGTGAGGCTTTTTCGAAATCTATTATCACCGGGTTCAGCTTTTTTGTGACGAGGATATTTTTTCCCCTCCCTGCAAGCTGGCCATGGTCAAGGCCAATTTCATCCATCTTCTTTGCCTGCACCAGCAGGGAATCAATAACTTTCTGCAAATCCTTTTTGAGGGGGTTGGAATAAATAAATTCACTGAGGGTTATTCCGTCAACAAATTCCCTCAGGATGCATCTGCATTCTTCATCAAAACTGATTAACTTTGGCCCAACTCCGATTGAATTCGCCTTTTTCAGGTGTGTGGATTCCTTCCCCACAAAGTCCACTCTTGGAGAGTCATCCCTCTCAATTTTCAGGAGAAGTTTTTTTCCCGCAGAATTTTCCACAAGGTAAATGAACGCAGAGTGTCCCCTTGCAATTTTTTCAATCTCTTTCAAGGAATTCTTTTCAAGGAATTTATCCATCCTTTCCTGCAGCATACTAAAATATTGTTGGAATCAAATAAAAAAAGGGCGGAAGAACTACTGGAAATCCGATTCCGTGAGTTCTTCCAGGTCAATGGCATCTATCTCGTCAAGCTCCTCAATCAGGGCGGCAATTTCATTGAGATCCTGGTCGATGGAGGTGAGGTCGTCTTCGGCTTCTGAAATCGAGATTCCCCCATCAACAGGCCTGCTTTGCTCAGGGGTTTCACCTAAACATCCGATAATAAGGGGGGTGATGAGAAGGAGGAAAATGAGCCTTTTCATTTCAGTCCCCCTCCTGCGCAATCTCCTCGGAAATCACTATGTCCAGGCTTGTGTCGTTTTCCATCTGCTCAATCGCGGCGTCAAGCTGGGTTGAGTCAGCCTCGTGCCCCTGTTGAATCAGCTTGTAGTGGTAGAACAGCCTCTTCATTAGATGGAAGTCATCCATTAGCCTGTGGTTCATTGCGGTAAGGAGCCTGTTTCCTTTCCTCAGAACTGTATCCGCATTAGAAACGGAGTTTGCATCCTGGTATTCCTGCCTGAGCTCCTCGTAAACCATCTGGAACCTGTTGAGGTCATTGTTGAAAAGTCCAAGGCCCCTCTCAAGCCTGTTGGTGTCCTTTCCCTCTTCAGCCAGCTTGCCAATCATGGCCCCAAATCTTTCCGAAAACTGCCCGCCCTTTTTAACTATGGTGTTGATTCTGTTGTTCAGGGCCTTGCCAAGGTTGAGCTTTATCCTTTTCCTCAGCTCATTCCAGTGGTTTTTCATTTCCTTGGAGGCGTCCACAAGTTCGTCGTCGGTAAAGTTTCCGTCCCTTATCCTTTCCCTTTTCCTTTCGTAGAATCCAATTGCATCTGAGACTTCACCATTAAGGATATTGTTATCCCTAAATATCCTGAGCTGTTTTGAGAGCACATCACTCTGGGAAACAAGGTAATTCCTTGCCTTTACCGAGAATTCCCTTCTTACCTCATTCTTCTCGTCCGGCTCTGCTGCCCTCAGCCTCTCCTTGTAGGCAACAACGGCATTGGTTGCAATAACATACCCCTCTTTTGCCTCAAGGTAGTTTTCCCTTGAGTCAAGGTAATCCCTTTTCTGCACAAGGTATTTTTCCTTCACCCTGGCGACTTCAGGGATGATGTTGGCATCTGAGATTGCGCTTATTTCATAATTAATCCTTTCTCTCTCCCTCTCAACAGTCCTCTGCTGCTCGGAAACCCTGTTCATGTCCATGCCATAGTTGTGCGTTAACTCATACCCATATTCGTATTCATTCCTTTCCTTTTCGCCGTTCATTTTCTGCACGCCTTCCCCGGCATAAACCGCCGAAAACGATACAATGAGCACGGCAATCAGGAAAACCGAGATAAAAACCCTTCCTGTATCCATTCAAAACCAACCCCTAAAATTTTATTCCGGCGCCCTGTTCCGGCACCTAGCGATAAGCAGCTCTTCTTGTTTAAATAGATACTTTGCCTGAGGGATAAAGAATCACATATTTTAAACTTTAATCATATTTTATTCAGGAATTAAAACTTTATAAGGTCTTTTTCAGAAAAAAGAAGGTTTTTTATTAAGTTTTAGCCAAAGAATTATTTTATGGAATTAAGGCTTAGCCTGCTGTTTTTGGCAGTTCTTCTTTTGTCATCATTTGCCAGTTCGGCAACGGTTTCGGGAGAGGTTTATGAATGGTATTCCCTTGAGCTGCTTCCTGATGTGATTATTGATGTCAACACAATTCCGCACCAGACCATTGTTTCCAAGGACGGTTCCTATTCTCTTGAACTCTCTCCAGGAGATTATCTCTTGAGGGCAGAGTATTTTGAGGAAAATGCCCTTGTTTATGAGACTGAAGAGGAGATTAGCATTGTGGAAGAGGGGACCTATTCTCTTGACCTCCTGATGTTCCCCTCGCTCGAGGATGATTTCCTCTGGGATGAGAATCTTATAGGCCCTGAAATCGAACTAGGTGGTGAGGGAGATGATGGGGAACAGGATGATTATTTACTTACAATCCTTATTGCTGTTGCAGGGATTGTAATTATTGGCGCAATGGGGGCTTTCTATTTTACCAGGCTGCAGAGGAAAACATCTCCCGAAGATAAGCCTGAAATTCTTAAGGGGGGAAAGACGGATGCTGCACTGGAAGATGAGATGGATTCCGCGCTGAATGAAGTTATAGGAATTCTGGAGCGCTATGGGGGAAGGATGACGCAGAAAGAACTGAGGGACAAGGTCAGTTTCGGCGAGGCAAAAACCTCTCTTGTGGTGGCAGAGCTCGAGCATATGGGGAAGATAAAGAAATTCAAAAAAGGGCGCGGGAACATTCTCGTGCTGAAGTCGGAATAAATATTTCTAATCCATCCTAGAGGATAACTCCCTTATAAGATGTATTGCATTGCCGGCTCCTCTTGCGATAGA
>JBDRHK010000101.1:0-8766 GCA_043816965.1 Candidatus Iainarchaeum sp.
GGCAGCTATATCAACAGCCGCAAGGCGGCAAACCAGCAGAAGCAGGTAACGGTCAAGGCGATAGCCTATAACATCGAGCAGGTGGGCAGGACAATAAAAATATGGCTATTTATAAACTGCAGGGGATTTCTACACGGCTCGCCTTAGAGATATGCTTAAATATAAGATAGGCAACAATGTAATTATGCCGATGGAGGCTGGGTTCTAGGGCCCGGATTGTCGGCAGAAAAAAGCCTAACCTGTGAAAATGGGAATCTAATTGCTTTAAATCGGTTAGCCAGGTGAATTTTCTAGTTCTAATAGGGGTCATGAAAATGGCTAAGAAAGTTAAGAAGAAAGAAAAATCGGGGAAATGATAAAAATAGTCGGCGCAGGCTTAACCGCCAGCACGCATATCCAAAAAGGAGGGGCTGTCATGGACAAAAAGAAAAAAAAGTTTTTTGAAACAAAAGAATTTGACGAGGAAGAGTCCTTTGAAATGGATGAGGACTATTGAAATAAAATCAGTTTCAATGGGGGCGATGTAATGGTTTTTGTTAACATAAAGGGCAGGGAAAATACCTCAAATTATCAGCAAAGGCAGATTAGGCAGTACAAATGCCTGAACTGCGGCTCAATTATAGCTGATCCGACCGGCAGCATTCAAGCGAGAAGATTCTGCAGCATGAACTGCCATGAAAAATATATGTCGGGCGATTAGTGGTTCTAATTTATCTGCCCTTTTTATTTTTTTCCCTTTGAATTTCTTCCTTTGCATTCCTAATAAGTTCCTTAATGCATCCGTAAGTTTCATCACTGTCTTTCTCATGCACAAGGAAGTGAAGGTCGGGCGGGGCGCTGTCTAGGTTTGGAGTGCCTTTGCCCCCGAAAACTCATTCAAATTCTGATTCTGGTTTATTTTTGATGTTTTAAGGATCTAAAGCTTTAAATATTTGGGCTTGTTACTATTTAAGGATAAAAACTATGGATTAAATCCGCGATGTGATTCTTGTGCAGGGGCAAAATATCTTTTTGGCATTAATTGTTTCGCTGATTTTGTTTGCCGGCTGCACGGCAAGCTCGCAGAAAATGGATGAAAATGCCGGTTGCGGTGATGAAATCTGTGAGATTGGCAATGAAACCCCTCCTGAAAATTTTGAAAATGCGGAACCGGTAATTGGACCCCAAGAAACTGAAATTACAATAGCTCTTTCAATTTCAACCGATAAGGAATCTTACGGCTCAAATGAGGAAATTATAATTATAGTTACTGCAACTGCTTCAAAAAATGTTGAAAACGCACTGGTGAAAGTTTGGGGAATCACTCCCGGCACCAAGAATTACATCGAAGCAGAAGAAACAGTTACTTTAAACCAGGGGGAAAATGAAATCGAATTTATTGGGCAAACCCCTTTCTGCACAAAAGGCTGCGGCGGGGTTTATCCCGGGCCATATTCATTGCATGCGTCAGTTGAAATCAATGGCGAAGAAATGGCCAAAGCGGAAACTACTATTGAATTGGTCAGCGATTAATTCATAATTTAAAGGGGGAAAAGTTTGTCTTGTAATCATAGCAATCCACCCCCTCAATCCTCTTAAGGAAGCCAACGATTTTGTATGTGAGGGGGGTGAACAATACCTCTATCCCGACCTTGAAAATATAGTTTGAAACAACTAATGCAATAAATGTTTCAATTGGAAGAGTTCCGAAAAATGCTATTGTTGCAAAAAGTATTGTGTCAACTCCTTCTCCGACAATTGTTGAACCAATTGTTCTTGCCCAAAGCATTTTTCCCTTTGTTTTGATTTTCATTTTAGCAAGAACATAACTGTTTGAGAATTCTCCTGCAAAGTATGCAATTAGTGATGCTATAACAATTCTTGGAACCATTCCTAAAATCGCATCATATGCTGCCTGGTTAATCCAGCCTTCTGCAGCAGGCAAATATCCAACAACTGCAAAAACAACTGCCATAAGAATTGCAGAAACAAAGCCGGTCCAAATAACCTTTCTGGCATTTTTATAACCATAAACTTCAGTTAAAATATCCCCAAAAATATATGAAAGCGGAAAAAGCAGTGTCCCTCCGTCAAAAACAAAAATTCCCAAATCAAGGATTTTAGTGGAAGCGAGGTTTGAAATCAGCAAAACCGCAACAAACAGGCCGGTTATAATTGCAAAAAATTTGAATTCAGGGACATTCTTTATTTCCATCATAAATCGCCTTTCTTCATTTTCTCCAGAAAACTTTTAGCTGAGAAATTACCCTCACTTATTTCTTCCCTGATTTTATCCATCATACTCTGAACAAAAAATAGGTTATGAAAAGTGATATATTTCTTTGCGTTTTCCTCTTTTGTCTTAAAAAGATGGTGAATGTATGAGCGGGTGTGGCTTTTGCATACAAAACATTCACAATTTTCATCCAACGGTTTTAGGTCAAATCTGTGAACGACTGAACCAATGTTAAAATGGCCGGCATTGGTGAAAACCTTCCCATGCCTGCCAGTCCTTGCGGGAAAAACCGAATCAAAACAATCTATTCCCATTTCAATGGATTTTACCAGTTCTTCAACCGAGCCCACGCCCATCAAATACCTTGGTTTTTCTTTAGGGATAAAGGGCAAAGTAAATTCAACTGTTTCAAGCATTTTACTCAGCGGTTCCCCTATCGCCAGCCCCCCAATAGCATGACCATCAAAACCAATTTCGCTAATTTGTTCAGCACTTTTTTTCCTGAGTTTTTTGCTAGTTCCGCCCTGGCAGATTCCGAAGAGCAACTGCTTTTTGTTTTCATGCGTTTCTTTGCATTTTTTTGCCCATTCTGCAGTCCTTTCAACTGCCTCGCCAATTCTCTCAATTTTAGCCCCTGCCTTTGGAACATCATCCAGGCACATTGCAACATCTGAACTCAATTGATTCTGAATCTCAATGGATTTTTCAGGGGAGAAAAGCATCTTCTTTCCGGTGAAAGGATTTCTAAACAAAACCCCTTCATCTTTTAATTTAAGGCAGAACGCATCGCTTAAAACCTGGAATCCCCCTGAATCAGTAAACAGGCCTTTTTTCCAGTTCATGAATTTATGCAGGCCATTGTGCTTTTCAATCACATCCAACCCTGGCTTGATTGAGAGAATGAATGCATTGCTAATCAGGCATCTGGTTTTGGTTAATTCTACCTCTTCAACTGAAAGCAGTTTCACAGAGCCCTTTGTAGCAACAGGCATGAAAAAGGGTGTTTTAATTTCACCATGCACAGTTTTCAGCACACCTGCCCTCGCATTCCCGCTTTCTGATTCGATTTTGAACCTCGCCATTAGAGATTATTCCATCTGAAGGTTTAAAATAAAATCAGGTTTTTCATTAAGCCGGCAGCTTTGGGTTTTGTTTCTTTTTTTGTCCCCATATGCATTGAAAACAACTTAAAAGGCGCTTTGGGCAGTTAGTGATGGTTTAAATATATCCTTGGCGTTTCTCTATTGATGGACATTCTCGTTAGCATATTGGCGGCATTTGGCCTGGCATTTCTTCTAGGGAAGATAAGCACATCTTTAGGCATTCCAAGGGTTGTTGGCTACATATTTGCCGGCCTGATCCTGGGATCTGTTTTTTTCCGGGAAATATTTTTCAATGCCGGGGCAATGGATGCATTCGAAACAGTGGCCAACTTCGGCCTGATTCTGCTTTTCTTTTTCACAGGCCTGAAAATAAGCCTGCCCTCATTCATCAGGAACCTTAAGGAATCGTTTTCCATTTCATTTCTAAATACCCTCTTCCCCTTTGTGGCGACATTCCTTTTCGCCCTTTACATCGGGCAGAGCCTTCCTGCGGCGCTGATACTCGGCCTTGCAATGTCGGTTTCCGCACAGGCAATAATTGTGGACATACTTGATGAAATCGGCCTCATTAAAACCAAGCTGGGTGTGCTTATACTGAGCGCAGGCTCGGTTGATGACATAACAGAGCTTGTCCTCCTCACAATCGTCCTTGCCTTTATCGGAGTTTCCTCGGCGGGAAATTATGCAGGGCTGGTGATTAACCTCCTGATCTTTGTCCTGGTTGTTGTTGCCGCCAAGATTTTCATCCTGCCATACCTGTTCAAGGTCTTCTCGGCACAGGAATCAGATGAGTCACTTTTCGGCGCATCATTAGGGATTGCCCTCATAATGGCTGTGCTATCCAGCTTTCTCGGGATTGGCGCTGTAATCGGCGCGCTTATTGCGGGAATTCTTGTCAGGCAGTTCCTAAGCATAGAGGAAAGGAAGCCCTGGAAATACCACAAGGCAACGCAGAATATCCATCTTGTTGGCTTTGGTTTTTTCATCCCGCTGTTCTTTGTCTGGGTCGGGCTCAAGACAGACCTTGGCTCAATACTTGCCGAACCATTCTTAATCCTCATCCTTTTCACAATAAGCTTCTTCCTCGGAATGCTCGGAACCTGGCTCGGGGTAAGGCTGAATAAGGGTTCATCACAAGAAGGGTTGCTGGTCGCGTTGGGAATGGCAACAAAGGGAGATGTGGAACTTGCAGTAGGAGTGATTGCGCTGACCGCAGGAATAATCACCAACCAGATATTCTCGGCAATTGTTGTTATTGCACTGATAAGCTCAGTAATTCCCCCAATCCTTTTCACGCACTTTGTGAAGAAATATGCCCCTGCAACGGAAAACGGCAAGAAATAGATATTGCTATACTTATTCCTGACAAATTGTGTGCCATTAAAATAAATCTTATTCTATTGCGGCCAAAATTTGGCAAATCTCACTTATTCAGCCTTGGATAGCCATCCTTGTCAATCATGAACCTGTGGCCGGAATCGGCGCCACACGCCCATTCGCCGTTACCGCTGTTCTTAAGAGGCCTTGTGACATAACTCTTCGCATAGCATCTAGGACAAAAAAAACCCATGAGTTCACCCTTCCTTCCGGAGCACAGAATAATGCCCCATTTAGAAATAATGGAATAGCAATTGTCTTTTAACAGGGATGATGGCAGGAATCGGGGCGATTGGGTTGTTCTACTATGATGAAAAACAGAAAGGGCTGAAGTTGGGATAACTCTGAATTGAGCAAAAATCAATTTGAGCCGAATTAACAGGTATGCGGGTGACCTTCAAGAGGGGTAAATTGCCCATTCAATAGTGATTGTTTCCCCGGCCTCTTCCTCTGTTTTTTCCCCGTGGAGGTAATTCGGGTTGTCGGTGCTGTTTTCAATGCCGAAGCCAACATTATCCTGCTCAACATAGGTGCGCGCATCAACATCTCCCTCTGTGCAGTCTGGATTTCCTGACGGAGCGACCTCTACCTTTATTTCGGCAAATTTGTATACTGTCAGGAGGAAATCCCCATTCTGCTGGATGAAAAGCTGCCCCTCAGATTCACTAAGATCCTCTGTGCCGCCGCCTGTTTTGGTTATTATTTCGCAGGGCAGTTCAGTTTTGGAACTATAACTCCAGACAATCTTCCCCTCCTTGATGCCGTACATTCTGGAAATCGGGTCAACCAGTCCAGCCGGAAGCAGTTCCTCAAAATAACCGGTGACTGTCGCCTCCGTTGTTGCATTTTCACTTTCAGAACGGAATTCGCGCAGGTAATAAATGTCCGCGCATTTGTCAGAGCCTGATTTTTGCTTTGCCTGCTCCGCAATGTCATCAATCCCGAGCTGCTGCGCCAGTTCCACGATTTTCAGCAATTGACTCCTGCAGAAATTCTGGCTGTTGAGCTTTTCCTGTAGAATCGCTCTTATCCTGGGCACCACTTTGCCCATTATGTCCTCATCACCCACGCCCCACTGCTGGGAAAGCTCCGCCGCCTCGAGCAATTCCCTGATGCTTGACTTTGGATTGCCCAATGTATTGTCAATCGACCGCTGGACAACAACAACCAATTTATTGTAAACTACTTCCTCTTCCTTGGCAAGGCCGGCAAGCTGCGCCATCTCCAAAGCAGCAACAAGGCTCCTTACTGGGGGATTTTCGAGCGCTAAAATCATTTCAATGTATTGCCTTGCTTGTTCTGGGTCGTATTGGGTCCCTTTGCCTCCATTCCCGCCATCACCATCTGCACCATCATCAGGGCCTGTGCCGTCCCCGCCTGAATCATCCCCTGTACCGTCGCTCCCCCCTCCGTCACCGCTTCCTCCATCGTCACCATTCCCGCCATCATCACCAGGAAATTTAATCGAAACATTTGCCTGATTTCCGTCTGACCCGCCGGAACCAGCCGGAATTTCAACACAACCCAGAAGAAGCAATAAAAGAACGAGCAAAATAACGGAAATCCATTTCATTTCATCGGGAATCATTCAACTCAATTTATAATTATCTACCAAGTATTTAAAACCAGGGGGCGAGAAGGGGGCACAAAAGAACAAAAATCGAAAAAGGCTCAGGGTTGAGATAGGTGCCCTGAGTGTGTCGCTCAGTATTACTTTCCAAAGTTATAAATATCACCTTATAGTAATTATTAGCGATGAACAAGGCGATTTTTGGGATTTTGTTAATTCTTCTTGCAGGGCTTGTTTATGCCATTCCAGAGATTACATCCGCTCCTGACTCATTCTCCCACCAAGATATTGTAGAAATTAGGGGAATTGATTTTGGGAGCAAACCAGTAAATTCCCGGGGTGACCAAAGACCTTTGTTATGGGATGATTTCGAGAATGGCATGAATGACCAGGTTATTCCAATAGATCACGATACAAGTCAAACAGACAGTTGGACATACAATGTAGGAGATGCGGTCTATTCTAGTGAACATAATCGTGCTGGAAGCACCTTATCCTCCAAACATGACCTCAGCGGCGATGACAGTGATCCCTATGGCAAACTGAGGAAATTATACTGGCAGACTGATGAATCCTTGAAGAAACTGTTCGTTTCGTTCTGGGTTCGGTTTTCGTGGGGATATGATATTGTTCATCAGACAAAGTTATGGCGGGTCTGCAACGCGGATAATACAATAATTTTCAAAAACGGCCATTGGACGAACCCGCCCAGCAGGAGCAGCATCGCTATGCGACAGATGGAGGGCGGCGAGATCCAAGCTTACTATCACAATATTCACCCTGCCGATGGTGAATGGTACAGAGTTGAACTCCAGGCAGAGCAGTCATCCCCTGGTGTATCAGACGGCTCTATTGAGCTGTGGAATTCTCGACCAAGTGGACCAATCGTAAAAGTTTTAGATCTGCATTCTGTTATGACTACAGCTAGCGAAGATTCCTGGGAAGAGTTAATAATCGGGCAGGCAGTTACAAATGTTACAGGGGGGGTGTCGGCAGGCACAATAAATTATTTTGATGATGTTTATTTGGATAACTCCTGGGCCCGCATAGAATTATGTGACCAGCCATCTTATTCAGACAGGCAGAAATGTGAAATACAAATCCCGGAACTATGGTCTGAGACAGAAATTACTTTCCAGGCAAACCAGGGAACATTTACAGAGGAATCAACAGCCTACCTTTATGTAGTGGATGCGAATGGGGCAGTGAATGAAACCGGCTATGAAATAACTTTTGGCGCAGCACCTCCCTGCCCAGAAAATACAATCCGTTCATGTTCTACCGGTGAACAGGGAATCTGCGCAACAGGGGAACAAACATGTTCAGAGGAAGTTTGGGGGGAATGTGTACAAACCCAGTTTCCGGAAACTGAAATCTGCGATGATGCAGGGAATGAGGATGAAGATTGTGATGGCTTGAGTAACTGCGGCGACACTGAAGATTGCTCAACAAATCCAGCCTGCATAGTTCCAATCTGTGCCGACGGAACCAATTATGATGAATGCTCTGTAACACAACCATTGTATTGCGACAATGGCTCTTTGGTAGATGATTGCTCGCAATGCGATTGCCCAAATATATCCGATAGCTGCGAAACATACGGCAGCTGCACTGAATGTGTTCCAACCCCGGAAATTTGCTCAGGGGGGACAGATGATGACTGTGATTTGGATATTGATTGTGATGATTCTGATTGTTCTACTGAACCAGAATGTGAAATTTCCTCAAATTATATACTGAAACTGGATTTTGGGACTATTTCAAGTCCTGTTGAGGATGGTTGGACACAGGTGCATAGATCTCCTGAACCATCTTTAGCTGTTGATGGTTATGGATGGTCGGGAACTCCACAAAACGGAGATTACGGCGGTTCGGCATTAACTGGTGATTTTCAATATCTATTTTATTTCGGCACCCCCCCTATATTCTCAATTCTTCTTGAAAACGGAGATTACCTAGTAACAATCTACGCTTATAGTCCGATATACGGAAATGACTCTGATTTAGTTGATATCAGTGCAGAAGAGGAAGTAGTGTTGAGTGGGGTACAACTGTACCCGATTTCAGAGCCAGCAATAAACTCTTTCAACGTAACTGTAGCTGATGGGCAATTGGATATTTCTTCCTCAGGAACGTTGTATCTGAATGCATTGGCTGTGGAAAAAGTAATTGAGCAAATTAATGTTGATGCTTCTGCATGCATCTCCCCTACCGCATCAATTAATATCTGCACTGAGGAAGAATTACAGTATGAGTATGATTCCGAATCTGATTTGCAGAATGTTGTAACTGGCCTTACGCCAGATGTGGATTATGCTGTGTCAATTGAGAACATTACCCAATCCACAAGCAATACACTAACTATTGCAACTGACAATTCAGGAACACTGGAATTCAGTTCTTAAGGCTAGGTACGCTGGCTAAAGTACTATTCAAACCGGCTCAGGGTTGAGTTGAATCTTCATAGCTTGCGCTCGGTCGGTGTTAACCTCATCATCGCC
>JBDRHK010000102.1:0-4493 GCA_043816965.1 Candidatus Iainarchaeum sp.
TCCACATAAATAGGGGGGTCTTCTGTAATTTCCCCTTTCAGGTATTCATCCCCGTCATATTCAACATACAGGTCATCGGTTTCGCTAGGCAGGAAGAGGATATACAATATGCCTGCAATAACAATCAAAATCGCCGCAGCAGCCAAAAGCTTCTTTTCCATAAAATAAGAAATAGTTCAATCCCCTTAATAAACTTTGGCAATCTTAAGGAAAAGCTCGTGTATTCTCAAATCATTGGTTAGTTCAGGGTGGAATGAGGAAAGCATTACATTTCCCTCTCTCACCAAAACCGGCTTTTTATTGAATTCTGCAAGTACCTCAACGCCATTTGTTGGGGAAAGGAATTCGGGCGCACGGATAAAAATTCCCTGGAATTCCTTATCAAACCCCTTTACTTTTATCATAGTTTCAAAACTCTCTGTTTGCCCGCCATAGGAATTCCTTTTTGCAGTAATATTAAGGGCAGGGATAAATCCCTCTTCCCCCTCAATTTTTTTGGAGAGAACAATCGCCCCTGCGCAGGTTCCAAAAAGTGCCATTCCTTTTTTGTGCATTTCAATAATTTTTTCCCGAAGGCCGAATTCATCAATTAGTTTTCTTAAGGTAGTGCTCTCCCCGCCAGGAATTATTAATCCCTTAAGGCCATCCAATTGTTCAGGGGTTCTCACTTCCCTTGCCTCGACACCCAATTTTGAGAGCGCATCCATGTGCTCTCTCACCCCTCCCTGGAGGGCCAAAACACCAATCATTTACCAGCCTCTTTTAGCCATCTTGGTTTCCAGCTTGTCAATCTCCAAGCCTTTCATTGCATCCCCAATTCCCTCAGAGACCCTTGCAATGGTTTCAGGTGAATTGAACTGCGCAGTTGCCTCAACAATCGCTTTTGCCATCTTTTCAGGGTCTGAGGATTTAAAAATACCTGAACCGACAAAAACACCATCCATTCCCAACTGCATCATCATCGCTGCATCAGCAGGGGTCGCCAAACCACCAGCAGCAAAATTAACGACAGGCAGCCTTCCCAATTTTTTAACCTCTTCAACAAGTTTCACAGGGACTCTCATTTCTCCAGCCCTCTTTTCCAAACCCTTTCCATTCATTTTTTTCAGCTCAAGAATTTCCGAGGAAATTTTTTTGCAGTGCCTTACTGCCTCAACAACATTCCCAGTTCCTGCTTCGCCCTTTGTCCTTATCATTGCAGCCCCCTCATTAATCCTTCTCAGCGCCTCCCCTAAATTGGTTGCCCCGCAAACAAAAGGAACCTTGAACTTGTGCTTATCCACATGGGAAGCCTCATCTGCAGGGGTCAAGACCTCACTTTCATCAATATAATCCACGCCCAATGACTCCAAAATTTGGGCCTCAACAAAATGACCAATCCTGACCTTTGCCATAACAGGAATGCTTACCGAAGCCATAATTTCCTTAATCATTTTAGGGTCAGACATCCTCGCCACCCCGCCATCCTTTCTGATATCAGATGGCACCCTCTCAAGAGCCATTACAGCAACAGCGCCCGCCTCTTCAGCGATTTTGGCATGTCCTGCGTTAACCACATCCATAATTACTCCGCCCTTGAGCATCTGCGCAAGGCCGGTTTTTAGCTTATACGTCCCTTTTTTAGCTTCTCCCATAGGCTCACCTAACAGAATTGGTTAGAAAAGATTTTTAATGCAAACTTTTAAATCCTAGCCAAGCCTTACTTAATTATGAGGAAGAGGAAATTAGTTCAAAGAGGAAAAGCTCCTAAAAAGTTAATTCCAGGGCTTCAAATAGTTGAAGTCCCAGTTAAAACTAAGCGTACCACCCAATTTGAATTCAAGGTAACTAATGGGGGTTTTGCCGACCCTATGTTTTACTCTAGCCCCTGATTGAGGTACCTTTTTAAGAAATATCCTCATTTGAAGGGGGGAAATATCGGTTTTATTTCATATTTCTTTTTTTCAAGGGGATCAAAGATTCCAGGGGCAATTGGAGGGAGATTTTCAGTCTTAAGTTATCCATTTCGAAATCTTTATTCCTTAAGTAGTGAGAAGGGAAGAGATATAAATATTGAAGATTTTAAGGGAAAATTCATTGCATCTGAACTAATGAAAAAAACTCATACAGAAATGATTAAACGTCATGGGGAATTTGAGATTATGCCGGCCTACGGTGTGGGGGATCAGGCGAGAAAACAAATGAAGGCAAGAGAAATTAAACTAAAAAATCGAAGGTACCCTCTTTTAGCAAGTCAAATCATTTCAAAAATTAATATTGTAAAAAGAAGGGAAAGGGCAAAGCGCAGGGTATGAATCGGCTATCTAATCACTTAAGAACTAAACTGCAATTTCCCTTCCGAATTAGAATTCAAAACCAGATTTTGTTCAGTTCCTGTGGTTAAATTCTCTATTTTAATATTGTAGCCGTTCTCTGATGGCAGGCTTGTTACCCAGTTCTGAACTGCAGTACCTGCCTCGTATTGGTACTCCAAATTATTTGCTGAGCAGTTATTTACGGCGCTCCCTATGGCAGAGAATTCTGAAATCGAGATTTCACAATCCTGGGCATCAACAATTGCCTCAGGTCCGTAACAGCCTGACCAGCCATCGCTCCTTACAGAAACTGAGGTGAAATCATAACCCTCTTCTAATGCTTCATTATCATAGGTTGCTATCCAAAGATTGCCATGGTACTTATCCTCATATCTTTTTCCTTCAGCATACAATTCCAAAAGTGTTTTGTCGCCATCGTCAACTGCGATAAAATCCCCGGTAACATCAACTCCATCTAGATTGTAATACCATTCCTCGGCCCCCCCTACATTATGAACATGAGTCTCAAAGCAATACCACCGCTCTGTTTCCATCTGCTTATACAAGTATATCCAGGCAGGACCTCCAGGCATCGGCGTAGAGCGATTCAAAAAGGGAGTATTTAATTCCGGCCAAGCGTAATGGTTTGGCTCCCAAGCGAGGTAGTGTGCCGTATAGAGTCTGGGTATTGGAGAATCGAGCCCCATGAAATTATGATTGCTCACTGGGAAGTTATCAATGTGTGATTGGTGCATTCTAAAATAAACACGGACATATAGGTCGTCTGGATCATAGTAAGCATATTCACCCTCATCACCAACAATAAACCACTTGTAACCGTATGGGTTCCCACTTCCGCCACCGCCAGGAGTTACTACATTTAGATAATTATTTCCTCCAGGCCCATCTGAGGAAACATATGCTCTCTGTAATGGCTCATTTTGAGAAAAAGAATTCCACTTTGTGCCATCATTGATTGCTTCATCGGAATATCCGGTTTCAGTATTCCAGTTGCTTTCAAATAGCAACCCAGTATCAACAGTACATCCCTGCGTTTCCGGTGGCTTTTCAATTTCAGTTCCGCAATCATTTGCATCTGTGCAATTGCGTGTTTGCGTTTCATTTGAGCAGGAGCTCCAGGAATCACAAGACCAATTTTCTTCGCAAGTTATCTCACATTCAGGCAAAGATGCAGGGCAGTTCAGAATATCATCGCAATCCACCAAACCATCGCAGTCATCATCCCTCCCATTATTGCAGATTTCTGTCGCTGGCACACATACTGGGCATTCTGGAGTTCCATCGCAATTATTATCATCGCAATCAGTTCCACTATCACAATCATTATCCAAACCGTCATCACAAATTTCAGTTCCAGGAAAAACCGTTTGTCCGCAAGTTCCCCATTCCTCATTTGAGCAGGTTTGCTCTCCCTGTGAGCAGATTCCATCCAGGTTCGTCGAACAGCTTCTTGTTTCTCCATCTGCGCAGGGGGTTTCATCAAAACAGCCAGGCCAGGTGTCATCCCTGATTTCTATCGCAGCGAAATCATAGCCCTCTGTTAAGGCAACGTTATCATGGGAGGATATCCACAAATTTCCCCAATATTCATTAATATACCTTGTTCCCTGCGCATAAAGTTCCAAGAGGGTCATGTTTACGTTCGGCGATGATACAGAGATGAATTCATCGGTCACGTCCTCGCCATCAAGCCTGATATACCATTCCTCCTGGCTGTCGTTCACTTTGTGGACGTGTATTTCGTAGCAGTACCATTTCTCTGTTTCCATTTCCCTGTAAAGGTATACCCAGGGGGTATCCGGGAGGCGTGAATCGAGCCGTATATTGTATTGAGTGTTCAGTTCAGGCCATCCATCATGCGGGCGTGGCCAGCTTAGTGGATTTTTGGGGTCAAGGTTGTTTGGAGTATCAATCCCCATGAAATTATTATTAATCTGGGGGAGATTGTCCATATGTGACTGGTGAACGCGGAAGTAGGTACGAATGTAGAGGTCATCGGGGTCATGGAATACATCTCCTCCGCTTCCGTCTGCTATGCTGATGTTCAGTGCTGTTCCCGCACCCCAACCCTTGTCGTCAACTGTAGGGATATGAAGTGCGTTTTTTCCTGCAGGGCCGTCTGCAGCAACGTAAGGATATTGAAGTGGCTGTATTCCCTGATAATATGAGTGTTGCCAG
>JBDRHK010000103.1:0-23157 GCA_043816965.1 Candidatus Iainarchaeum sp.
ACTATTTTAGCAGAAACGGCAGGATTCTGTGCTGCGATATGCCCTAAAAACGCGTATTTTTCGGTTTTCAAGAGGATTTTCGTGCCCTCTAGGGCGGGATTCTGGAGTGGCATGAGAATCGGATAAAATTAGAACTGGAAATGGTTAAAGGAAAATACTGTTATGTATAAAGTGGCTACATAATCTGCCTATGGCCGCATCCGAAACGAGGTTCTTTTTCTTCCCGCATTTGTTCCACGACCAGATTCCCTTATTCCCGACATCCTCCGAGTTCCAGGAGCTTTTCTTTTTTTAGGATCAATAAATTTTCTTTTACTGTACTATCAGTGACATGCCCAGCCATTACCTTTCTAGCCTCTTTCAATTTAACTTTCGCTCTTTTTGCTATTTTCTTCGCCAGATTATCCAAAAAGTAGGCCTTGGCATCTGGTGAAGCATACTCACATAATATTCCCGCAATCACTTTCAAATCATTCCCTGTCAGATTGACCAAGTTCCCACCTTATTTTTGTTCTTTTTGCTTTTTCTTTATCTCGGCCTGAATTTCACTAATTTCCAATCTTAGCCTACCCATTCTATCAAGAATTTCATTGTGTTCCTTTCCGATTTTTCCGTGCAGATTTAGTGCCAATTCTCCAAGACGTTCTTGCCGCCCTTCCAAATCATTATGAAGAACTTTTAAGGAGGGCGACAATTTCTTGTCTCCCTTTTTCTTGAGTCTTGCATGGGGATTTAACTGCATAAATGCCTCATCTTCCGCCATCCGAAGCTCATCCCTTCTTGCAGTAAGGTCATCTATCTGCGAGATCAGATTAGCAAGTTTTTCCCGGTTAAATGGTGTTTGCGTCGCTTTGTTTCCTTTCATTTGTGTTTCGAGAACTCTCCTGCGATTTTTTACCCCTCTTAATTCTTGGTCAACAACTTCAGATGGGGGCGATTTAGAGCTCTTGACTTTTACCTCGTTTCCCTCACCAAATCTTCCTCTCCCCCTTGAACCATGAGCTCCAGGCACTCTAAAGTCCCTTGATCCAAATCTCCTTGTTACCATCAGATTTCACTAACCACAATTTCCAATAAAAGATAAATCGCGCAGAGTATTTATTCCTTTGCCCTTTGACCGACAGAAAGATTTAATAAAATTAGAAAATATACTTGATATGTGCCAAGAGAGTACAATCATCCAAGATTAACGTCTAGGCTACATGCTGCAATAAAGGACAGAAAAGTCGCTAATGTTAGCAAAGCTATTGATTCATTAAAGAAACAAAAAAAACAAGTTACCCCCCAATCATTGGCGAGAGAAACCGGAATTCCTCTGGAAGTTATACCTGCTTTATGGAAAGCAGCGGTTAGAAAAAAATAGCAAATTTCTGTTATGTAGAAAACTATTTCTTTTTGCGCCTCCTTATAAAACAAAACCTTAATAAACAATAAAACATTACTTTATGCAGGGGTGGAAGAATAGCTCGCAGGGACGTAGCAACTCTCGGTAACTTAATTCTTGCAAGAGATAGAATTAAAGCTACTGGGAAGCCAATTACTCACGGAAGATTAGCATCGCACTTGAAAATTCCTGTTAGACAAATACCTGCACTTGAACGAGAATTAAGAAACTTAAAGGACCGAGAACGAAAGCAAAAGAAAAAATAATTTCAAGCCAGCGCCCAATTCCCGGCCTTTTCCTTGAATGTGCCCATCACTATGTGGGTTTCTGTTCTCTGCACTTTTTCCAGTTTCAGAATATCCCTGATAAACGCCCTCATCTCATTCCTGTTTTTGAATTTGGCTACCACTATTGCGTCAAAGCTGCCTGCAACACTGTAAACAGCTGTTGAATTTTTCATGTCTGCAATAGCCTTCTCAACCTCTTCAGTATATGCCTGCCTGGTCCTGATAGTTATTATTGCAGTAAGGCTATAGCCCATTTTCTCATGGTCAATCTCGGCGCTAAATCCCTTTATCATGCCGCTCCCCTTAAGCCTCTCAAGCCTTGAGCTGGCAGTACTAACCGCGATTCCCAATTTCCTGGAAATGCTCCTCAATGACTGCCTGGAATCAGCCACCAATTCCTGCAAAAGCAGCACGTCAATATTGTCCATTTCTTTCTGTTTCATGAAGAAATATGGGGGCGATAATTATTAAATAATTACTATAAATGACCTAAAAATCGAACAAAAGTTCGATATATTACACTAATCTCATAATTAGTCACTACATTAAATGACTATTAATGGTTTTTTTGAAACATTTGTTTTCTGAGACTATTTAACAGCGTTAATTGCAGGCCGATTGTTTCCTTTTTCCGGAATCAGGATTATATACGGCACAGGCAGCAATCTATTCAATGGGGAGACGTATACATCCCATAAAAAAACGGGCAGGCGAAAAAATGGATGTTAGGGAGCAAAAACAAAAATCGAGAATAACCCTTATTGATGGTAACAGTAACAGAGACCGTACAGAAAGATAATAATGCTTTCTAAATCCTACAGCCCATTTTAGGGCATTAACTAGATATTTCCTTTTCTAAAATTTCCTTTTCTAATTATCTCCTTTTAGTAAGGTCTTCATCAGGTTCTATAAGGCCAAATGTTCTCTTTGTTTCCTCAAAGGCTTCTTTCTCAATTCTGTAAATTTCCTTAGTCATTTTGCCCCCCTTCAGGAAAATGTCCCTTAATTCTTCTGGAGATTGAACTCTTCCGTCAAGGCCTATTCCTGCTTCCCCCATCTTCTTTTTGCAAAGATCATAGTAGTATTCTTGGGCGTCAATTTTAGGCTTATTTTTAACTGGCCTTGTGAGATTGTTATCAAATGTTTCCGCAATCTTATGCTCCAGTTCAAAGAGATTCCTGGATGCTTTGAAGTGCATAACCAAGCTTGTTCCATAATATGCGGTCAGGAAAATGCCCAAAAAACCAGCAGCTATCTTCAGTTTTCGCCCCTTGAAATAATTCCCAGTTCTTGACAGAATTTCCCTGGCTTTTTTCCGGGAAATTAGCAACCGCCTTCTCTCTGGCAGGGGCATTTAGTTCCCTTCAGTCTTCAATTTGCAGCTCAAGCCTTTTTTTGTACTCTTTCTCAACATATTTGTATTCCTGATAGTGCTCAAGGACCTTTATTAGGATACCATGATCGCCACTCCTTGTTATGTGCTTTGGGAATATATCAAAAAAGAATTCCTGCGTCTTTCCAGGCGCCAGAGAATCAATTCTTTTCGAGGTGTTGTAGAGCAAGCCACCCTTGTCGAGGGACAGCTCCCTGGAAAGAATTACGTCCATGGAGATTTTTCTTGTCTCATCGCCCTTGTTGGTCAGTTCTACAGTAAACTGGACAGGCTCTCTCCTGCTGAGCTTCATCCTGAAGGGATGGAAAGAAGTGTTTATGGATATCATTTATGCACCTATAATTATTAACCTGTGATTCGTATTAAATATCTATTTGTGCAAGATTCTAGCATTGGTGGATTGGCGATGAAGGAACTGGTTTTAAAATTCGATGAAAAGAAGGGCGAGGTCCAGTTTGAGCAGTACAGCTCTGAGATTCACAGCAGAGGCATGATTGCAGAAATCCAGAGGAAATTCCATACTGTTGTCGGGGAAATGGCTGAAATGCTGATATATTCCGCCGCAAAGGATTATTCAATCAAAACCGTTGAGAAATATGAGCTGCTTTTTGTCGCATTCACAATGGTGAGCAAGAGGCTGTTTGCAGAGCAGCTTATGAAGCAGCTGCCGAAAAGGGGCTATGGAGTTGGGGAAATAATCCACTGGGATGAGCAGAAGAAACAGCTCGCGATTACTGTAAAGAACTGCTTCAACGCAGTTGGCTTTCCTCCTGGGAAGAAACCGGTCTGCTTTGCAATGGCAGGGATTCTCGCAGGGGCGGCACAAACTATTTTCAGGACAGATATGCAGTGCCTGGAAACCAAATGTGTTGCAAAGGGCGATGAAATCTGTGAGTTCAGGATGGGCACTAAAACAGAAAGAACCTATTCCCAGAAATAGCGGAAAGGATTAAAAACTCCGGGGGAATAATATATTAGAAAGGGAAAAAGATTGTTTCCCTAATTATGTATAAGTGATTGGCTTGAGCAGCGAATTTCCTGAGGCAGAACTGGTTAGGAAGACTTTTATGATCCGTTCCATGGATCTCCCACCTAATATTGCAATGACAAGGCGTTCTTTATTGCGGTGGTTTGCCCTTGCATTTGGCCTTCTCTCGGCAAAGGAGAGCAGGAACACAGTTATAGATGTGCTTGATTCACTTTTTTACTTTCAGCTTGCCCAGAAAAAGGAGCCAACCACCAATGAATTGCAGATGTATCTAAAGGAGAAGAAGAAGCCAATTAGCGATAAATTGTTGCGGTATCACCTGAAAAGGATGATTGATGTCGGAATGCTGCAAAGGAAAAAGATGAAATATTCCTTCTCCCATTCACCCTATGCTGAGAAGGTGGATTTAATTGAGGGCTTCAGGCACAACATAAAGGAACCTGTGAACAAATCCCTCGATGATATTGAGGCAGTACTCACTAAAATTAAATCCAATTACTCCCAATGACTTAAATTCTTTTTCAACCGGAATTTATCCTATGAAAACTTCAATTATTGTTTCAAAGGAGGATATTGCCGGAATGAACATGGCGAAATTCCTTAAGGAAACTTTTGGGTTTAAGGAAACCGAAAGGGAATTTGATGGGAACAATGTTTGGGTGAAAGATAAATTCGAACTGGTTTTTGTGAATGAGTTTCAGATTTATGCAGAGCATTTGAACAATTTGGAAACTGATTTGATTGTTTTCGCTTCCCGGCACTCTTCTGCTGCTGAAAAGCCAAGCCTGACAGTCCATGCTCCGGGGAATTGGGGGAAGGCTGAGATGGGTGGGAAGGACGGGGAATTATGCCCGACTTATGCTGGTTTGATTAAGAATTATTTATTGGAATTGCAGAAGAAAAAAGATGAACTGAATTTGGAGTATGAGGTTTCTTTAGAGACGACCCATCATGGACCGTTTTTAGAGAAACCCGCCGTATTCATTGAGCTAGGGAGCTGCGAAAAACAATGGGGGGATTTGAAAGCTGCTGAAATCATTGCAGGAATAATTTTCAATTCAACAAAAGTTGAGAATGCGGGTGTGGTTGCGATTGGGATCGGGGGGAACCATTACTGCCCTGAATTCACCAAATTAGTTTTGCGGACTGATTACGCGACCTCGCACATAATTCCAAAATACATTCTCCAGAATTTCAGCGAGGAAATGTTGGGAAAAGCGATTGAAAAAACCGTTGAAAAAGTGGATGAAATTGTTATTGATTACAAGGGATTGGGGCTGGAGAAAAAGAGGGTTCTTCCTGTGCTGGAAAAGTGCGGGCTGCCGATAAAAAGGGTTAGGAAATTGCTGTAAAAAATTATATGTTATGTATAAGTCACCTAGAATTTCCTCTGATCAATCCATTCTTTTGTTGCACCTAGCAAAACATATTTTTTACTTTTCAAATCAGAAAACTTTTTCGCCCCGAGCAAAAACATTCCGATTTTGATTTCATCAATCAGATTCTCCAAATACTTCTCAACTCCCTTAGCCCCTCCCTTGTGTTGGGCCTTCAATACAGGGAGTGCAACACCGCAAAGGTCAGCACCTAAAACACATGCCTTTACAACATCCAACCCGCTTCTAATGCCACCTGTTGCAATAATCTCCCCCTCAAATGCCTTCCTAACCTCCAAAACACTGACTGCGGTAGGAATTCCATAATCCCAAAAAACGTGCTTTTTCTTTTTAGTCCTCAAATACTCAATCCCTGTCCAGCTTGTCCCTCCAGCTCCCCCTACATCGATTGCCTTAATATCTGTCTTTGAAAGGCCCTTTGCAACCTCGTATGAAACCCCTGAACCGACCTCTTTCACAATTATTGGATAGGAAAGGTCCTTTGCGAGCCGGGAAATTGTCTTAATTCCCTTTGAAAAATCAGTTGTTCCCTCTGGTTGAATCGCCTCATGGGCGGCATTTACATGAACTGCCAAAGCATCTGCCTCAATTGTTTCCAGGGCGTGCTCAATCTCAAGGGTTGAGTAGGAACTTGCCTGCGCAACCCCAATATTTCCTGCAAGAAAAATATTCGGCGCGTATTTCCTCACCTTGTAAGTGTCAGAAAGTTCCGGCTTTTCCAGCATAGCTCGCTGAGAGCCCAAACCCATCCCAATTCCAACATTCTCACAGGCCTTCGCAATATCCTTGTTTATCTTCTTTGCCTTTTCCACCCCGCCGGTTATTGCCGCAACCATTATTGGCGCGGAGAAATCCTTTCCTAGGAATTTGGTTTTACAGCTAACCTTTGCCTTATCAATCTCAGGAAGGGTTTTGTAAATAAGTTCAACCCCGCCGAAATTAATATCTCCCAAACCTGTTTTTTTGTTCTTGAACTGTACATTTTTCCTCAGGGAAATATTTATGTGGTCCAGTTTCCTGTCTTTTATTGCCATCTTCACACCATCTTTATTTCTGTTCCTGCAACATCTTTTTCCATAAGCGCATTATATAAGTTATCTTTTTCAGTGATGTCAAAAATGAAAACCCTCACTCCCTTTAAGGTCTTAAGGACCTCAACAAGCTTTCCCTTCATTCCCCCTGTGACATCAACATCCTTTGAGCCTGAAACCTTTAGCAGCACATCATCAACATTCTGCCCATCAATTTTTGAAATAAGCTCTGCGTCCTTATTTGTCCTTGGGTCCTTGTCATGTATTCCCGGGACATTTGTGCCAAACAAAACCCTTTCAGCCGCAAATTCCTTCGCGAGATATGCAATAATGGCGTCCCCGCTGATAACGCTAGCCTTCAATTCCTTATCAATCACCATATCTCCATACATTATCGGAATCACCCCAAAATCTATTTCAAGCAAATTTTTTATAATTGAGGTATTGAAGGAAACTATTTTTTTATTTTCCTGAACTATGCATGCGCTTGCCTGCACAGGAAACGCTAACAGGCCGGCTTTAACAAATTCATTAACAACTATCCTGTTCAGCTCTTCCATTGAATTATGTGTTTTGACAAATCCCTCAAAATGCTCGCTGGTTTTAAGGCCATTGTCAATCCCATAATCTGTAACGAATTTGTGCCCATATGGCCCTGCACCATGCACCACAATAAGGCTGAACTCTTTCTCTTCCTTTGCCTTCTTGATTTCCTCAACAGACCTCCTGATGACATTATTCCTTACCTTAGGAATATTCCTTTTCTTGTAGGTAATTGCAGAACCGCCCAGCTTGAGAATTATCAAATCTTTCATGCATCTAACCCGGAATCTTCACAATGCCCTTTTCAGCATCTACCTCTATCTCATCGCCGTCTTTAATCTTCTCAATGTCTATACTGTCAACACAGGGAATTTCTGAAATAATTGCCCCTACAGCAACAATAGTTTCGCACTCCTTATTTATGATTGCCTTTGGTGCAACGCCATTCTTTTTCATCTGGTAAAGCGTATATGAGCCAACAGTAGAGCCTTTTCCCTGCGGAAAAACCAGGATCTTCCCTGCAACACTCTTTCCCTCTAACGGGTGCCCCTTCTCAACAACATTTCCGTTTTCAGGATCTACCCCGCCATAAAATGAAATCCCATCACTGCTTACAATTGCCTCTCCCTTTGCAATTCCGGCAAAAATCTTTCTTCCTTTCAGTTCCATTTACTCACCCACTGCCTCTTTAACGCACTCTTCGAGAGTGCAGAATTTAGTTTTGAATGCATTCTTTCCCCTCCCATAATAAACGCCCTTTGCAGAGTTGGTCGCTATTCCCTTGAACCTTCCCTTCAACGGGGCAACCGCGAGACAGGTATCGCATGCGAATTTCGCCCCTGCATCTGTAATTGTTTTCGCAAATCCTTTTTTCTCAGCCAGCTCCTTAATCGGCCTTGCAAGGCACACCCAAAATTCCTTCCGCACTTTCTTTCCTTCTAACATTCCCGCAATCTTCCCAACCTCTTCAATTGTGCAATGAGGGCAGCCTATTGAAACAAAATCAACCTCGTCGGCATCATTCATTTCCTTAACCGCATTCTCCACTTCCCCTTTCGTGATTTCCACCTTCTCAGCAGGAATTTTTGTTTTTTCGGGGGTGATTCCATCCATATGGAACAATGCAGTCCCTCCATAGGTCGCGATTGATGCGCAGAAACTTTTCAGCTGCTCCAAATCTGCTTTCTCAACTCCCCTTATTAGCGGAATCTTCTTGCCTATCTTTTTTCCGATTGCATATCCTAAAGCGCCAAATTCCATCACATTTTTTGGGCTTTCAGGAATATCAACAACAACCTCTGCCTGCCGGTTCTCATCAAGGTGAAAGCCGAACTCCGCGGTTTTCCCTGTAAGCGCAGAGGCCAGCGCGCTGGGGCCTCCTTCACGGTTGGTTTTCGCGCCGAGGACAGAATTGGCATAACAAACCGCGCTGCTCTCACTCCAGGAAATATGGTCGCCTTGATTCGGCTTGTTGCCAATGAGATAAGGCGTGCAGGTGCAGGTTGTGATAACTCCCATCTTACCAAACGCATCAATAACCAGTTTCTGCTTCTTTGCAAATTCCGCATCTATGCCCAACTCTTTCCAATTCTCCAAATCCATTCCCGCAGGATTCAAAGTGGTGTAAACCCTAGCCTTCCCATCCTTTGCAAGCTCTGCCAAAAATTCCAGACCAGCATCTCCCAGATTGTGATAACTAACTCCTGCAATCTGGACAGATGTTACAGGAATCAGCCTTTTCGCGCCGAAAATATCCCCGAGCGCGGTAAGGATTTCCATGCTTTTTTTTACGGCATTCCCGTGCTTCCCTTCCAGCATCTCCTTTTCTTCAGCAGTCAGTTCCATTTTCTAGCCCCCACTCAATTGAATTTCCAAATCCTTGAAAAAATTAACAATATATTCATAATCGTTTTTCGCCAGATCTTTACTTTCCTTAAGCGCCAGACCCTCATACCTTTTTGTACAGAGCGCAACAACATCCTCCATCGTTATCCTCCCTGCCTCAATAAAAAGAATGTGCCTGTAAACCCCTATTATTCCCAACGCATCCATTTTATCCACATCGTAAAGTATTTTCGCTTCAAGCAATTTTCTGTTTTCGGCAGGGAAAGTATAATCGTGCTGGGCTATTGCCTCAAGAACTAAGGGGATTTTCTCTTTTGGAAACTCGTGTTTATCAAGTATTGGTTTTGCCAACTCAACTGACTTCTCTCCGTGAATCTCCAAACCATAATGCCTTCCCAAATCATGAAGCAAAACTGTGGCAACCATAACCTCCATATCTCCCTTTAACTTCTCGCAAAGAATCTTTGATTTTGTCCAGACTCTCAATATGTGATCTGTTTTGTGCACCGGGGAAATTTGAGGCGATGTTTCCATCTGTTTCTCCATCTCCCCCAAAAGAACAGGATACCATTTTTCCCAAGCCATCTGATTACTCCTTTCACTTTTTGTAATCTTCAAGTTTAATCTTTTCTTCTCCAGGGATGTAAGGCCTTGCGAAATCCTTATTTTCTCGGTCAGCAGGAATTGTTGCATCCATTCCAACTCTTGTTGTTTTCTGCCTGTCGCTCCCCTCAATCTTTGTTCCGCTAGGATCAACCGAGCTACCTTTCAGATACTCCTCAATCACTGCGTCGTTATTTGCCTGAAATCTTGTTGCAATTGCCCATTCCAACTGGTCCCGATCATAGATATCAATATCCTCATCGATAACCAGCACATGCTTCAAACTGCTATGTCCTTTGTATGCTGCCTCAATCGCCTTCTTTCCATCATCCGCATTCTTCTTCTTTATCTGCACAATCGCCTGCAGCCATCCGCAACCGCCAGGAGTTAGAACAACATTCTTGCATTCGCAAACATTATTCACTTCATTGTAAATCGTTGGCTCCCTTGGCATACCCATATACAGCCTGTGCTCGCTAAATCCTGGCAGCAATGCATGGAATAGGGTGTCTTTCCTCATTGTAATTGTTTCAACAGTAAATACAGGTTCCTCTCGCTTAGGGAAATCATATGTGCCAGTAATATCTACAAAGGGCCCTTCCCCTACCCTTTCCTTCGAACTTAGTTTTCCTTCCAAAACAATTTCTGCCTCACTAGGCACCGTAATATTTTTCGTTAAGCATTTCACAGTTGGCGTTTCAACAAGTGCATTGGCAATACCCAACTCATCCTGGTCGATAGCAACCCTTGTTGCAGAAGCAAGCTGTACTGCAGGATGGGTGCCGATGCAAATAGCGGCATCAATTTCCCCGCCACCTTCATTAAGATGCTCCATTGTATCCCTTGCACAAACCCTAACAACTAATTTGTTATTTGGCCCATAGAGCATCATCCTATGGGTGGCCATATTCTGCCCCCATTTCTCGTTATTCACAAACAAAACACTTGAGCTTAAGTAAGGGCCGCCATCCTTCTCATAATGGGTAAGAATGGGGATTTTAGTTAAGTCAGCGTCCTTCCCTTTCCAAACAATCTCTTGACAGGGTGCGTCCTTTACAACTTTTGGCTCCTTGGGATTCTTGATGGCGTCAGCCATCCTAAACAAAAGGTCTTTCTGCTCAACACCTAATGCCTCTGCAATAAGCTCTCTTGAGCTTCCAACCCCCCCAACCACAGAAATGTCATGGCCTTTAACATTTGTGAATTTGACTGCTTTGCCTTCAGCACTCTTTAATATGGCGGCAATCTCAAATTTGGCATCAACTTCTTTCTCTACTATGGCCAATTTTCCTTCCTTCTCTAACTGCTCTACAAAATCTCTCAACCCAGTCATTTATCCCACCTCTTAAATTCTGTGTTTTCTATCCCTAAACAGTCCATTATCTTTCCATTAATAAAAGAGAATACGTCCTTAATTTCCTTTGGTTTGTGATAAAAGCCAGGTGCCAAAGGCATTACAATTGCCCCTGCAAGGGACAATTTATGCATCTGCTCAAGTGCAGGGGTGCTGAGCGGAGTTTCCCTGACCCCCAAAACAAGGGTTTTTTTCATTTTCAGCACATTATCCGCGGCCCTTGTAAGCAGGGTGCCTGTATGGGCATTTGCGATTTCGCTAGCGGTTTTCACAGAGCAAGGCACAACAACCATGCCGTCAACCAAAAAACTGCTGGATGAAATTGGGGCATCCATTTCCATATTCCCGAAAGATTTTGTTGCGAGCTTTTTCACTTCCTCAGAGTCATAATCGGTTTCAATTCCAATCAGCTTTTCAGCCCACTCGCTCATAACCAAATAAGTCTCAATCTTTTTCGCCTTGAGTGCCTTGAGCAATTCAACCCCGTACTGGATTCCAGAAGCTCCGGAAATTCCAACAATAATTCTCATCAGACTACCCCTTTCCCCAAAGAGGTTTTTGTTGCCTCAAAACCAGCAGATTCAACAGCCTTTGCGATTTTGTCCTGTGTTTCCCCATCAGGCGCAAGGCATATGACCAATCCGCCCCTTCCTGTGCCGGTTAACTTTGCGCCCAACGCGCCATTTTCCTTTGCAACAGAAATTATTTTTTCAACCTCATCACAGCTGACGGTAATTCTCCTCAAAAGTTCTTGATTACTGTCCATCAATTGCCCCAACTTTTCAACATTACCTTCCTTCAATGCAGCAAGCCCTTCTTCAAAAACCCCTTTATACTCAGCAAAAATTTTATCATATTCGGCAGGATTTTTTTCCTTCTCAGCCCTTACATCAGCAACAACCTCTTTTGTTTCCTGTGTTATGCCTGTGCTCGCGAGAACAATCTTTATCGGTTCCTTAACCTCAAGCAAATCAATTTTGTTCGGCTCCCCTTCCAAATTCTTCTCAAAAACCAGCATTCCTCCATATGTTGAGCAGGTGTTGTCTATTCCGCTAGGGGTCCCCGCACTCCCTTTCTCCCCTTCATAGGCAACCTCGTTTATGCCATCATCATCCAAACCAAGGGAGAATTCCTCGTTCAATGCTCTTGCAACAGAACTCGCAAGCGCAGCACTGGCACCTACGCCTGAAGCGCATTTCAGATTCCCAGCAAGAGTTATTTTAAGGGGCGTTTTCTCAACATCAATTTTCAGGAATTTTATAATAAGGTCCAGGCCTCTCGTTATTTCACCCTGCTTTTTTGTTTTGTATCCTTCAATTGCGGGCCTGTTGTCAATTAATTCCAAGCCCTTTCCCCCCTGCTTCACTTCCGCAGTAGTGGTGTCAGAAATAGCGGAAGCGATTGCGGGAAGGCCGTAGACAACAAAATGCTCGCCAAAAAGAATAGTTTTCCCGTAACCGGTTCCTTTTCCCATTTGATTGCCCCCTTAATAAATCTAATAATAGGCTGAACTATTATCCAACCACTTTGAACTTGTAACCGTAAGCGATTGCCCCTTCAGGATCGTTGTCTGAAATTTTACGAAAGACTTTTTCAACCTTTGCGCCGAATTTCACCTTTTCCTTTTCGCTGTCCACAATCTGGCTCAAAACCTTCACCTTATTTCCCAATTCAATAAGCGCAAGGAAGTAGGGTGTTTCTGTGTCAAATCCCTCTGGGCCGACAAAAACCTCGGTAAAGGAAATTATTTTGCCTTCTCTTGGCATGTTCTTTGGAACTAATTTCCCTTTTCTCCTGCAGTTTGCGCAAATTGTTCTCGGGGGGAAATATTCAGTCCCGCAGGTCTCGCATTTATTCCCCTCTAAATTGTATCTCTGGAAGTAGTTCCTCCACATCAATGGCAGTGCTGCATCAACCATCTTAAGCCCTCCTATACCCTGCTGTTGCCGGGCCTACGATTTTTCTTCGCTTCTTCCGAATTCTCCTCATTTCATCGCCTTGGAGTTTTCCGATCCTTCTTCCAAACAAATCATTGTACCTGCTAATACCTGGTGCATTTCCAAACCCAGCTCTTTCAGCTTCCAGGTAAAGATTGGCAAATTTGCCCTGTGATTCTCGGGAGCCTGTTTCCAAAAAAACAGCCAATGCCTTTCTTAGTTCTGAACGAAACCATTCCTCACTATTAATTGGTGCCATTCTAAGCCCTCCTCAGAATATGGATTGCGCAGGTTGCGCCGCTTCCGCCGATATTGTGGGTAAGGCCTATCTCCGCGCCCTTTACCTGCCTCTTGCCGGCATTTCCCTTCAAATGCTCGTAAATCTCCGCCGCCTGCTTTATTCCCGTTGCACCAACAGGATGGCCTGCTCCCTTAAGGCCCCCGGAAGGGTTTATTGGAATGCTCCCATTCAATTTAGTTTCCCCTCTCTCAACAGCTGCCCCACCTTCCCCTTTCTTGAAAAATCCCAAATCCTCTATTGCGAAAATTTCCGCAATGCTGAAACAGTCATGGACCTCGGCAACATCAATATCCTTTACTCCAATCCCTGCCATCCTATATGCGCTTTCGGCGGCAAACTTTGTTGCCGCAAGTTCTGTCAGTTTCTTTCTCCCGGCAAGTGCAAGCGTGTCAGAGGCCTGTGCTGAAGCGATTATTTCAATAGGATTATCAACCAATTCTCTCGCCTTTTTGGTTTCGCACAATAATACAACAGCTGCCCCGTCTGAAATCGGCGAGCAATCAAGCAATTTCAAGGGGGAGGCAATATACCCTGATTTCATAACATCATCAACTGTAATCTCCCTGTGGAAATGCGCATTTGGGTTAAGCATTGCATTTTTGTGGTTTTTCACAGAGCACATTGCCATCTGCTCCTCAGTGGTGCCAAAATCATGCATATGCCTTCTTGCCAGTAAAGCATAAAGTGCTGGAAATGTCGCCCCATGGAAGAGCTCAGTTTCCTGGTCGCCTGCACCGCCAAGCGCAAATGCCGCCCTGTCAGTGCTTATCTCAGTCATTTTCTCAACACCTGCAACTGCAACAATATCGTGTGCGCCTGAAGCAACAGAAAGGAATCCTGCCCTCAAAGTAACACCGCCTGAGGCGCATGCCGCCTCCAGCCTTGTGGATGGGATTGGATTCAGGCCTAATTGGTCGGCAATCAATGCACCAATATGCTCCTGGCCAATAAACCTTCCTGAAGCCATGCATCCGCCATAGGCAGCCTCAATATCCCCGCCCTCAATTCCGGAATCATGTATTGCCTTTATTCCTGCCTCCGCTATAAGGTCCCTGAAACTTTTATTCCAGTACTCGCCGAAGCGGGTGAGACCAGCGCCGATTATCGATACACTACGCACCCTCAGCCACCTCATAAAAACTATTTGGATCTAATTTATTTTCAAGAATTAGTTTTCTTTCCTGAATGGTAGTATGTGGCGGACAAAACCCAAATTTCTTCCATACTAAATATTTTGTCATATGTTTTGGATTCCGAAAAGAGATTTTATCCATCCATTTTTCTAATTGTTTATAACCTATAATTTTAAGGGCATATTGCTTATTCTTTTCTTTTCTTATCTCAACTCTTTTAATTGGCTTAAATCCCATTTTCTTAAGTATGCTTGCTGTTTGATCAATTATTTTTTCTGAATTTAAACTCCCAGCTATGTAAGGGTAATAATGCCTATTCTTATGTTTCTTTTGGAAGGACAAGCTAAAATCAGTATCAAATAATCCTCTAATAAAAGAGCCCTTTATCAACTCGTTTCCAGACTCAAGAATTTGCGCAGGTATTTCCACAATACTCGCTTTTTTGCCCAGGGGGAATCCCAGGCATTTATTCTTATAAGTGTAGATTGCTTTTGAAGAGGCTACAAAACCAAATGTTTTGCCCCCAGATAACTTACGCAATTTTATATCTAGATTATATATTCTTTTGAAAATTTTATGAACATAATCTTTGTAGAAATCTGTTTCTTGGTTTGCGTCCCCAGCTAAACAGTAAAGATATCCTGTCTTCTTTTTTGCGTAAAGGGAGCCATCTCCAGCATGCCATCCTGCTTCTTCGGCAACTAATTCATTAATTTTTTCTGGGATGGTTACTCCCCTAGAAATATCCTGAAGACTAAATTCCACTCCCTTAAAAGAAATTTTTTCTTTGTTACATTTATATTTCCCAGATTTCCTTTTTAAATCCTCCAAAGAATCAAAATACAAATTTATAATTTTGTGTGATTTATAGCCAGATTTCTTAGCGATTTCTCTAGCAGAAGATCTATGTGCCAATTCTTTGGTTGCTTCAATTAGTTTTTCTTGTGGAGATTTTATCTCAATACCAATCGAGCCAAATAGATTCTTTCTTGTCCCAAAATAGTAATTAATGGCTTTTCTTGATTTAAACCCTGCGTCTTTAGCTATTTTACTCGAAGACGCTCTCAAGCCATTTTTCTTTGCAGAAGATTGTATCAATTGTTTAGCATTGTCCATAAAATAAGAAGAATTTACGTTATTTAAATTCGTTTCTAGAGGGTAGGTTTCCGGTGCCAACTCCCCAATAATGCTTACGCTTCTCATTTTCTCGTCCTCCAATAAACAAAGCCATAGGAAACTGCAAGAATAATAATCAAATCAACAAAAAATGCAATAAAATCAGGATTGGGACAGGGGAATAAAGTGGCAAGATTAGAGGCAGGTGGTGGACATACACCATTTACAAGATATTTTAGTGGTAATCCTCTATCAAACTCATTCCCATAAATAAATGGCGAAAGAAAATGCAATACCAAAAGTGTCCCAATTGCCAAAGCAATTGCCATCTTCAGCCGTTTTCTGTTATACAGAATACAACTCCATAGATAAGCACTAAAAATCGAAAAAACAATAAAAAGCCCTAGGTTTAGTGGAGAAGAAAAATATAAATAACTAAACAAGTCAATCTTAAAACTAAATAAAAGTATGTTTAGTATTATGGTGCTTAAGACCCAAAAAATAAAGAAAACAAAATTTATTATCAGCATACTTGATAAACTCAAAATAACGCATGCCCCATAAGCCGGCTCTCTGCACAAGTCAGTATAACTCACTAGAAAAAGGACATTAGCTAAAACAATAATCAAAGCACTAAGAATAATTTTTTCCCGGTTGGGCCTGAAAAATTCCTTCCAATCCATTTCCATCACAAACTCTTCAGTTTCTTCCTGGCAATTACATACTCGGAATAATCAATGTACTCCTTTTTACCAATCATTTCACTCACAGGAAATTTATTCTTGTTCTTTGCGAGGTTCTTTGTTGCGGTAATGCAGAATGCGTCGCTCCCTGCACCTGAACCATAGCTGATTGCCAGAATTTTATCGCCGGGCTTTGCGACATCAAGGATTGCCGTCAGGCCAAGCATTGTTGCCCCGCTGTAGGTGTTCCCGATTATCGGTGTGAGGAGCCCGGTTTCAACCTTCTCCTTTGGAAAGCCGAGTGTTTTTGCTACGCGAAGGGGAAATTTCCCATTTGGCTGGTGGAAAACCGCATAATCATAATCCTCTGCCTTTGTTTTTGTCTTCTTAAAAATCCCCTCGGCGGCACTTACAACATGCCTGAAATATGCCGGCTCCCCTGTAAATCTCCCTGCATGGCGCGGAAATTCCGCATGCTGCCTTCTCCAGAAATCAGGGGTGTCTGTTGTAAATGAAAATGTGCAATCCAAGGAGGCGATAATTTCATCCTTTTTTGTCCCGATAATAAAACCAGCCCCACCAGAGGCCGCGGTGAATTCCAAAGCATCATTCGGCCTTCCCTGTGCGGTGTCTGCACCAATTGCCAAACCATAATCAATCATTCCTGATTCAGTCATTCCCATAACCATCTGCATTCCTGCAGTTCCAGCCTTGCATGCAAATTCCAAATCAGCAGCAGTCAATTCAGGCCCTGCATTTATCGCATCAACAACAATGGATGCTGTTGGCTTAACGGCATAGGGGTGGCTTTCAGAACCAACATAAACTGCGCCTATTTTTTGCGCGTCAATTCCGCAATTTTCAACAGCCCTCCTTGCAATCTCAACAGAAATTGTTGCGCTGTCCTCATCAAAACTCGCCACGGCTTTTTCCTTGACATTCAGCCCTGCGGAAATCTTTTTCCCGTCCTTCTTCCAGACCCTGGCAATTTCCTCAACAGTAATCCTTCTTAGGGGAACATATGCCCCATAACCAACAATTCCGGAAGTCATTTCTTCATCTCCTCAACTATTTCTTTAGCTCTCACAAGCCTTATATTTTTTTCCTCGATCATCTTCGCAGCGACTAAATCAGCAGCATTTCCTTCGGCACCTGCCGAAATTGCGATGTTTTTTGCGTGCAATTTCATATGCCCTTTCTGTATTCCCTCTGTAGAGAGGGCCCTTAAAGCGGCAAAATTCTGCGCTAAACCAACTGCAGCAACCACTTCCCCCAATTCCTGCGCACTCTTTACCCCTAAAATTTTCAGTGAAATCCCTGCAACAGGATTAATTTTCGTTGCGCCCCCTACAATCCCTAATTGTACTGGAATCTCAATCTCCCCAATTAAATTTCCTTCACCATCTTTCGAGTATTTTGTAATAGGTTTGTAACTGCCAAGCGAGGCATATGAATGCACCCCTGCCTCAAATGCCCTCCAGTCATTTCCTGTGGCAACAACAACTGCATCCATTCCGTTCATCGCCCCCTTGTTATGGGTTGTGCACCTGTATTTGTCGGCTTTCGCTATTTCATAGGCCTCAATAACCAAATCAACTGTTCCCTCTCCAATCTTTTCTTTATTCCAGACTGTTTTCGCTTTTGCAATCCTCTCTGTCGCCAAATTTGAAATAATTTTCAATCTTGCCTTCCCCCCGGAAATTTCCTCAAGTTCTGGCGCGATTTTCTCGCACATTGTGTTCACTGCATTTGCACCCATTGCATCCCTTACATCAACAAGCAAATGAACCTGGATGAATTTTCCAATTTCATTAACCTCAATTTTCTTTGCCCCTCCTCCGAGGTTTATGAGTGTGGAATCCTCAGAATTCGCGGTTCTCAGCAGTTCCTTCTCCTTGGATTTAATTTCCTCAACAGCTTTTGCGGAATCATTCACCCCAACCAAATGAATCTGCCCTATCATAATTGGGTCTGTTGATTCTGTCTCAAATCCTGAGGAGAGTTTTGCCGCATTTGAGGCAGCTGCAATAACCGAGGGCTCCTCCAAGGCCATTGGAATCATATATGGGTTCCCATTTATTTCAAAATTAGTCGCAACACCGAGCGGGAGGGTAATTGCACCAATAACATTCTCAATCATCCTGTCAGCGTTCTCCTCTCCAAGAGAACCAAATTGCTTAAGATGATTAACTTCATCAGCACTGAGTGAAGCAAAATCCTTTACAAATTCCGCCCTTTCATCCAGGCTTTTTTTGTAGAACTTGCTGACCTTCGAAGTTTTCATATTCCCACCAAATATGCTGCAATTATACAATATATTAAATCATTAAATATATACAATAACGCCAACAAACCAAAAAATTAGCGTTTTAGGAATCAATAGCTATTCGCAGTAGGAAAGAGCCGGGACGGGGTTTTGAATGCCCCAAGTATCTTTTCCCTTGCCTTCTTCTTTTCTTCGCCTTTTTGGAGCATTTCCTCAGTACTCATAAACTCACAGTTTACACATTAGCCCCTAATCCCATATATAAATCTTTCGTTAAATGCCAACCACATTAACGGCGATAGACGGAAGAATCCTCCAAGATTTACATTGGTTTTCTTCTTTTGAATTTGGTGGATTTTAGGCTTGGCCAGATATCGGAGTGTTTGAAAATAAAATCCGCTAACTTGGAATCAGCAAATTTATTCAATCCATATTTGGCGGTTCTTTTAATATTTGTCTTTAGAGATTTCCCTTTTAAGGATCTAACTTTCTCAGAAAACTTTTTCTCCGGGATTCTTTCTTCAATTACCCCCATTTCTTCTCTCTGTTTTCTATCAGCATTGAACCTTCGCCTGAGCCTAACATAGTCAAGAACGGTTTCTGGGGAATAGGGATAGCTTTGTGCTTCTTCAACAATTCTAAATGCACAATTGTTGGTAAAGTGACGATCTTCGGAGATTGTGTCATTTGGCATTGTTTCTTCCATTCTCTTTGCGGTTTCTCTTCTCATGCAATAAAGGGAGCCACTTACAAAGCCCTGTGGATTCTGAAGTTGGTGTCTCCTTGCCTCTTTCGCACTCCCTCTAAGTATCCAACTCTTCTCCTTTCTCGGAATTGTGATTGCTTTTGCCCCTGTAATTTCTAAATTTTTTTCCCTTCTAAGGGCATTTTTCAGGAATAAGAAGGCATTGGATGAATGGAAAACGTCGGCATCGGAAAATATAATTTCTCGGGCATTTTTATTTGCAGCCTTCACAATCCTTTTCCAGGCAATAGTTTTGCCCTTCTCCGGTTCTTTTATTATTCGTATTTGATGGGGATGCTCGCGGTTAACTTTCTCTGCAATTCCCTCCAGAAGTTCATAAGTCTTGTCTGTGCTACCATTTTCACATACGATTATTTCCCTCCTGTCTGGCGGTGTTTTTTTCCAGAGGCTTTGCCGCATAATATTATTCAAAACCTGCTCAATACTCTCTACTTCATTGTATGCAGGAATCCCAATAGTTAAGAAATCAGCCATAAATATCAGAATGTGTAGGAACTATAAAAAGCTGCACTAGAGTTTCAGCTGCTCTTCTTTAATGGTGTTCAGGATGATTTTTGTCTCTGTCCTCTCCACAAAATCATAGGTCTGGATTTTCTTCACAAAACCGTCCAAACCGCGCCTGTTCCTGAACCTTGCAACTACTATCACATCAGAGGGACCGGTTACATCATAAACCGCGGAAACATTTGGATGGGAGGCGATTTTCTTCTCAACCTGGAAGAGTTTTCCTTTTGAAACTTTCAGCTCAACTATTGCCTCAAACTCAAAATCTATTTTCGGGTAATCAATAATTGCAGAATATTTCCTTATTGCCCCATTCTTATCCAAAACCCTAAGCCGGTTCATAACAGTGGCTGTTGAGACCCCTGCTTTTTTTGCTATCTTTCTTAGCGAAAGGCGCGCATCGGAAGTCAGGAGGTTTATAATCGCAATATCAGTCTTGTCCAATTCCATTAAATCAACTCAATTTTCACTTCAAATTTGTTTAATTTTTAGCTAAATTTCAAGTAATTATTGAATAAAAGTAATGTATTTGGTAATTGTTTTAAATATTTGTTTAGCAAAATAGCAAAAAAGTATATATTTGCCATGAAAACACCTTATTCTATGGCTGAAAACAAGAAATTTCTGGAAAAAGTTGCCAGTGATAAGGCAAATCTGATTGAACTGCAATTCACCGATATTTTCGGAACTATAAAAAGCGTTACCATCACTGCTGAAAGGCTTGAGGAGGTTATAGAAAAAGGGGCCTGGTTTGATGGCTCAAGCATAGAGGGTTTTGTGAGGATACATGAAAGCGATATGTTCCTTAAACCTGATATTTCCACCTATTCTTTGATTCCATGGAAAATTGATGAGAAATGCAGGTCTGCAAGGATTATTTGCGATGTGCATGTTCCTGGGGGCGGGGCTTTTGAGGGCGACCCAAGAAATATCCTGAAAATGGCAGTTGGCAAGGCAGAAGATATGGGCTATCTCTACAATGTCGGGCCTGAACTTGAGTTTTTCCTTTTTGAAAAGGCAAATGGCAAGCCAAGGCCTGTTCCCCATGATGTCGGGGGATATTTTGATTTCGCACCAAAGGATTTGGCGTCTGATGTGAGAAGAGACATAATCTTTGCCCTGCAAAAACTCGGGCTGCAGGTGGAAACCTCGCATCATGAGGTTGCACCAGGCCAGCACGAGATAGATTTCAAGTATGGGGGGGCTGTTTCAACCGCCGACAATGTTGTAAGTTTCAAATATGCCGGGAAATCAATTGCGCAGATTCATGACCTTTACGCAAGCTTTATGCCAAAGCCCCTTTTCGGGGTAAATGGCTCAGGGATGCACGTGCACCAAAGCCTTTTCGACATTAAAACCGAAAAGAATGTTTTTTTTGATGCCAATGACAAGTACAAACTCTCGAAAACCGCAAAGCATTTCATTGCAGGGCAATTGAAGCATGCAAAGGCAATTGCCGCATTGGTAGCTCCCACTGTAAATTCATACAAAAGGCTTGTTCCGGGATATGAAGCCCCTGTTTACATCTGCTGGGGGCAGGTGAACAGGTCAGCGCTTATAAGAATCCCGAGGTATTCAAAAGGGAGGGAGGAAAGCACAAGGGCTGAGCTCAGGTGCCCTGACCCAAGCGCAAACCCATATCTTGCGTTTGCCGCAATGCTGACCGCTGGTTTAGACGGGATTGAAAAGGAAATTGAATTAGCTGATGCGGTTGAGGAGGATGTCTATGGCTTTGATGATTCAAAATTGAAAGAACTAAACATTGACACCCTCCCTGGCTCATTGTATGAATCACTGCAGGAACTGAAAAAGGACAGGGTAATTTTCGATTCATTGGGGAACCATGCAAAGGAAACCTACTACAATGCAAAAATGAAGGAATGGGACAGGTTCAGGATTCAGGTTACTGATTGGGAACTGGGGCAGTATTTTGATGTGCTGTAATCAATTCACCAAACGGTAAATTTTTTTCCTTCTGTCGAATTTGTGGCTTTTCTCTAAGATCAGCCTGTGTTCTATAAGGGATTCCAAAGACCTTCTCACCGTCCTTTCCGGAAGGCCGGTTTCCAGCACTAATTCAGTTTGTGTTTGCGGGCCCCTGAATTGAATAAGTTTATGCAGGAACCTTGCACTTGGGGAAAGTGTTTTGGGAATAGTTTGCCCTTTCCCAATATGGGTTTTCAGCGGGATGGTGAAGAGAACTGGTTTCCCTTTCCTTATCTCAACTTCTTCCGCCAGCTCAATCCTTTTGTGGCCGTCAATTACCGCCTCATTCCTCCCAAAATGCAGGCCCTTGACCTTAATCACGGAATTGTCATTGACAATCATCGGCCTTATCTCCCTGTTCATCGAGCTTAGGGAAATTATTGAGAAAACCTCTGCATCTGGCTTTATGAGGGAGCCTCCTGCGGAAAGGTTATGTGCTGTGCTCCCTGTCGGGGTGCTTATAAGCAAACCATCACTTACATCGCTCTTCTCATCCTTCCCGTTTATTTCAAGTGAGAAGTTCATCAAAGTCTGGTTTATTATCGGGCTGATTGTGATTTCATTCAGCGCAAAGGGAATTTTTTGCCCCTTCATTTTAAGCTCCAGCCTCGACCTTTTCTCAACAGTAAAATCACCGTTTACAATTTCAGGCAGGCTTCTTTTCAGGTTGTTGAAATCCAGTTCCATGAGGTAACCAACAGCCCCGCAATTAATCCCTAGCAGGGGAATTTTTCCAGGAATTTTCCTTGCCGCCCTGAGCATTGTCCCATCACCGCCGAAAACCAAAACCAAATCAGAATTGAATTTTCCAATAGGAATTGAGTTTTTTGTTTTGAGGAAGGAGTCATCAACCTCTATTATAACCCCCATCTTCCTGAGTATTCCAAGTGCCTCCCTTGCAACAACCCTAGGGAGCTGGTTGCTAAAATGTCCGGTAATTCCTATTCTCGTTAGTTTCTTCATAAGGAAATTCCTGCAGGAAAGCCTTATAAACCATAGTTATGTAGCCATATTAGGGGACAGAATGGCTGATGGGCCCACCAGCCTAAACAATTTTCTCATATCTCGCATAGAGAAATGCTGCGGCAATAAGAATTAGCCCAAGAACAAAGAAAGAAATTATCCTGTACAGGACATCCAAACCGGCTAAATCTATTAAGAACACTTTTATTATTGAAAGCAGAAATAAAAGGACACCCATAATTCTGAATAGCCTAATTCTGAAAACAAATCCCAAAAAAAGCATTATTATTGCCTGCACTATCCATGCGACAGAAATGCCTGTTTGTTGCCAACTTTGCGACCAATCTGTGGCAAAAATCTCAGATGTTGCCAAGACGGTGGTTAATGCCGTTGCCCCAACCGCAAAAAGATTCTGAGCCCAATTTACCGCTTCCGCGTATTTTCCAAACAAGTTTTTATTATTGCTAAGCCAGACATAAATGGCATAAAATGCAATTATTGCAAGTGCCATGACAATAACCCTTTCACTCCCGAGAAGGTTGAAGAGATCAAATTTCGCCAGGGTGAATGCATCCCATATTCCGATTTTCACAAATGTCAGCAAGCCTGCAATGCCTGCCAATGAGAAGAAGGTCAGGCTCCTGAACCTGAAGCTCATGAACAGCAGGAAGAGGACT
>JBDRHK010000104.1:0-7588 GCA_043816965.1 Candidatus Iainarchaeum sp.
TTTTCATGCTCCATTAACTAAGTGTAACCTTTTATTTATTTATTCTGTTGAAGTTATTAGCAAAGGGGGTAAATTGGTGAGCTTTTGAAACTTTCTATTATAATACCGATTTTCAATGAGGAAAAAACCCTCGAAAAACTGGTGAATTCGGTAAAATCGGTGAAATTGCCGGTTTCGAGGGAGATTATACTGGTTAATGATGGGAGCAGGGATGGGACTGCAAAAATAATGAGAAAACTGGCCAAGGGGGATAAATCAGTAAAAATTGTTGATTATGGTGAAAACAGGGGGAAGGGTTTTGCTGTCAGGAAAGGGATGGAGGAAGCAAAGGGGGATTTGATCCTTATTCAGGATGCTGATTTGGAATATAACCCTAAAGAGATTCCGAAATTATTGAAGCCGGTTTTGGGGGGGGATGCAGAGGTTGTTTACGGAAGCAGGTTTACTGGAAAAATTATTGGTAAGCAGATGATTTCCCACACAATCGGGAACAAAATACTTTCAGGAATTACTGCCATCACTTATGGAAAGGAAATTACGGATATGGAAACCGGCTATAAATTATTTACGAGGAAGGTTGTTTATGCAATTAAGGGTGAGTTAAAGGCAGACCATTTTGACATTGAGCCTGAAATCACGGCAAAAATAATCAATAAAGGATTTGAGATTACTGAGGTTCCAATTACATACACCGCAAGGCAGTTTGATGAGGGGAAGAAAATAACATGGATGGACGGGGTTCCTGCCCTGAAGGTTCTGCTCCTGGAGAAGATGAAACAGAGCCATATCAAGATTCTTCTGCTTATTATTTTGTTTGCGCTTATTTTGAGGGTTGTTGGCTTGGGCTGGGGCCTGCCTCATGTATTCCATCCTGATGAATCAATCATAGTAAGGATTGCCGCACTGTTCGGGACAGGTGATTTCAACCCACACTGGTTCACATATCCAAGTTTCCAGATGTATGCCACGTTTTTCCTTTTTGGAATTTATTACATTGCAGGAGTTGTCCTCGGGCTTTTCTCATTCCCGCCTACAAGGGCTTTGATGGAGCAGATTTATTTTTCAGACCCTACTAATTTTTACCTTATTGCAAGAGGGCTTGTTGCATTTTACGGGGTTCTCACAATTCCATTGATTTATAAAATCGGGAAGAATATTTTCAATCGAAGGGTTGGATTGATTGCCGCATTGCTGCTTGCGATTACTCCTTTGCACGTAATTCACTCCCACTTTGCAGCGCTTGATGTTGCAATCAGCTTCTGGATTCTCCTTTCGCTTTACTTTGCACTAAAAATTTTTGATTCCGACAATTTGAGGTGGTATTTGCTTTCAGGGATTGCGGCCGGGCTTGCGTTTGGAACCAAATACCTTGCATCGCCAGTAATTCTTGGATTGATTGGTGTGCATTTGGTGAAAAACTACCTGAAAAAGAAGGACGTAATTGATGTTGGGAAGAGTTTGGTGGATAAAAAATTGTGGATTGGAATTATTTCTGTTTTTGTTATATTTCTTGCTGTGAATCCGTTTGTGGTTCTCTCACCAGGGGAATTTTTTTCAGGGGTTGAAAGGGTTTTCGCAACGCAGTATGCGAAAATTTCCCCTATCGGAATGGACATAGGAAACAGCTATTTCTTCTACATAACATATCTTTTGAACTATGCCTTGGGCTTGCCCTTATTGCTAATCACTATGACTGGATTTTTGTATGCCCTTTACACCCGAAAAAAGGAGGTTTTTGCGCTGTTATTTTTACTTGCAGGATATTTTATTTTCATAAACACATTTGATGTCCATTTTATGAGGTATCTCCTTCCAATGATTCCCTTGCTCCTTGTTTTCGCCGCGGCTTTAATTGTGAGGATGTTTGAGTCAGGCCTTAAGGACAAAAGGAAACGATTTGTTGTAATTTTGGTGATTTCAATTGTTTTCTTCTACACAATTGCCTACTCCCTTGCATTTGTGACTGTTATGATTGAGAAGGATGTGAGGACTGAGGCAAATGAGTGGTTTGAGGCAAGGGTTCCTGAGGGCGTAAAAGTGGGGATTGTAATTTCTCCTGTTGGAATGATTGAAACCGATGATGCACCGATTGATGGGGATATGTATGAGGTTATCAGGAGCAAGGACCCTGGGGAATTAATTGCACAGGAAGTCGATTACTTGCTTATCAGCAACTATGATTACAGGCAGTATTATAGGCTGCAGGAAAGGTTTCCAAACGAGCATAAGTTTTACGAGGATTTGCTGAATGACAAAACTAATTACAAAAAGATTGCCGAATTCGAAAACCGCGCGGAATTTTTCGGGATTGATTTCGAGCAGGGCTTTTTGCCGCACAGCATGAACACTGTAAATCCGAAGATTACTATTTTTGAGCGGGTTTCTGAACTTCCTTCATCTTCCTGAGGTTGAAGAAACCCAAACCCAAAAGTGCGCTGAACAAATTCACAATAACTATCCCGAGAGAGAAACTAACCGCCAGTTCGGCAGGAACTAATTTGAAGCCAAGGAAAAAGATTGCAGCCGCATCCCTTGTTCCCAGGCCTGAAAAAGAAATTGGGAGAATTTCAACCAGGAAAAGGATTGGGAGGATTAGGGAAAGGAATTCAAACGAAACATTTATCCCAAATGCAAGGGCAATGAAATAAACCTGGACAAAATTCAAAACCCAAGAAATCAGGAGAAGGATTACTGCCTTAACAAGAATGCTTTTTTTGCCCTTGTAGACTTTCAGCCCCTCAAAAAATTCATTGTAACTGCCTTTCAGCCGGTCCTTGTATTCCTCCGGAACAAAGCGGTTGAAGAAAGGCCTTGCAAGGGTGGAAAGCAGTTTCCTTCTTGTGAGGAGGTAAACAACAGCAACAAATGCCAAAAAGAACGCAACAACCAAAAAAAGCATTGATTCCTGCAGCTGGAAACTGAATGAAAATATTATCAATCCAACAAATCCTGCAATGAAAAGGAAGAAAATATCAAGAATCCTTTCAACCATCACAGATGCAAAGCTTTTTCCGGTGGAAAGGCCTGTGTCTTGTTTCAGGTAGCGCGCCCGGTAGAAATCCCCAACCTTTCCAGGGGAAAGGAAACCTAAGAAAAAACCAATAAGCCATAATTTCGCGATGTCAATAAAACTAATATTTACATCAAAGGCTTCCAGCAGAATTTTCCATTTCATTGCCTTAATTGCAAGCAGCAAAAGAACAAAAACCAGGGCAATCGCAAAATAGAATAAATCAACCCCCAAAATCGTGGCCAGGATTTTGTCAATCCCTATGGTCCAGACTATTGCAAGGAATAAGATAATTCCAATCAGGAACAGGTAACTTGTGAGTTTCTTTTTCATGTGAACACATTTAGATTAATAGTATTTAAAGGGCTTTCCTGAGTTTCAGGAGATTAAGAAACATCTTTACATTGGTCCAGCCTAACTTCATCTTTGAATCTTTTTCATGGTGCCATTCGACAGGAATTACCCCAAAACCGAATTTCTTTTTCTTTGCCCTTGCAATAATCTCAACATCAAAAACCCAGTCAGTGGAAATCATTTCTGAAGCAATTTCCTTCCCTTCCTTTGCTCGCATTCCCTTAAAGCCGCACAAACAGTCCCAGTAATTTATCGGGAAAAGGATATTAACAATGAAATTGAAAACTTTCCCGGCAATCTGCCTCCTAAGTGGTTGGGAGTTTGTTATTTTTGATTCCTTCCCCAGCCTGTTGCCAACAACAATCGTATTTTTTTTAAGTGCAGCCAGCATTTTAGGGAGTTGATTTGTTCCTGTCGAACCATCAGCATCCATGAAAACAATATAATCCCCGGTTGCGGCAAGGACTCCTGTTTTTATCGCCGCCCCCTTGCCCAGATTTTTCTTATGCCTTACAATCTTAATCTGGTGCCCGTAATTTTTCAGGATTTTCGGGGTTCTGTCTGTGCTGCCATCATCCACCACAAGAATTTCAACAACATCCTCTGATTTCATCCCATACTCAATAAGATCCAGCAGGAATTCCTCAATCCTCTTCTCCTCATTGTAGGCCGGCACGAGAAGTGTGAGTTTCAAAAATTCACCTCATCTTTTTCAATGTGGAAAGTGCAACTTCAGGCCGTAAATCAAAAAGGGCATTGTACTCGTTGTAGCAGGAGGTCCAGCAATGCCTGCAGTTAGGGTCATCCAGTTTCAGGAATGCCTCCTTAAAACCGAGTTTAACCCCATCAAACCCCTTCACCCCTTTTTTCCCTATCAGGTTTGAGCAGGGGTAAATCTTTCCTGAGGGGGTGACATTGCAATAAAATGACGCCGCATAACATTTCATTTCGGTTTTGTCAGGCCACTTTAGGAGGCGATTCAGATAGGTGTCGGAATTGAAGACTGGAAACCCCTTCTTTTTTGCGTCAATAATTTTCTGCACCGCTTCCCTGAACTTTTGCGGATCCGGAACCAAGGAGCTCAAATCCTTCGCGGCATACTCGTAATCATAAAGCGGCTGGAAGGTCATATTGACCTTCTCCTTTTTGCAGAAATCCAAAACAAAATCAACATCCTCCAGATTTTTGGATGTGAGGACTGTAATCGTGAACAGCTGCAGTTTTTCCTTCCTCGCGATTTTGAATGCATCCATCACCTTTTTGAATGAATCCTTCCCCCTCAAAGTATCATGGGTTTTTTCCGAACCATCCAGTGAAAAAGTAAGAATATCCACATTTTTTATGTCCTTAATCCTCTGCTTCATCAATTCGCCATTTGTAACCATTATTGTTATTATTCCCTTCTCATGCGCGTAATCAATAATCTCCCCGATATCCTTTCTCAGCAAAGGCTCCCCGCCATTAATGCTCAATTTTAACAAACCCAGTTCCTTGAATTCATCAATCATCTGCTTTACCTGTTTGGTGGTGAGCTCCTTCTCCTTGGACTGGGTGATGTTGCAATAGCTGCAATTTTTGTTGCACCTGTGGGTGATTTTGAAATTAACAGAGAAACTTCTCTTATGTCCCAAAACACGGGCGGCGAAAATTGCCAATCCTCCCTGTGCCTTTTCCAATGCTTTCATCATTTCACAACCTGAAAACCTTCAAACCTGCCGCCGCCTTCCTGGCAAATTCTCCTGGAGAACGGACTTTCATAATCCGTTGAAAGATATAAGGGGGATTCATATAAAAGGATTTGTAGGCGAGCTTCAGGAGCTCAATCAATTCCTCTTTGGAAAGGTTTTCCTCCCACAAAAGGGGTTTGAAATCAGGGGTTGGGTTTTCAGCAAATGCTTTCCAGTAATCATTCGGGAGAATTCCCTCCTTCAGGCCCATATCATACAAGTCAGTTGCGGGAAAAGGGGTAGTAACTGAAAAATGGACAAAATCAGGGTTTAGTTTTTTTGCGAAATTAATTGACTGCATTATTGTCTCCCTTGTTTCTCTAGGAGAGCCAATCATGAAATAGGCGAGAATTTCAATTTTTGCCTTCTTGGTCATCGCAAATGCCTTCTCCACCTGCCCCATAGTAATTCCTTTCCTCAGGATATTCAGGATGTCCTGGTTTCCTGATTCCACACCATAATGGATTCTTTCACACCCTGCTTTGGAAAGCCTCATGAGCAATTCCATATCGACAGTGTTTACCCGCGCCCTGATATCCCAGCCAATGTCCAGTTTCCTTGCAGTAATTTCATTGCAGATGTCAATTGCCCTTTGCCTGTCAATTGTAAAGGTGTCATCGTAAAGCAAAAATTCATCAATTCCCATCTCATTGCATTTTTCCATCTCATCAACAACATTCTTAGCGGACCTTGCCCTGAAACCCTTCTGGCTAATCGGCCTGTCACAGAAGAGGCATTTGTAGGGGCAGCCCCTTGAGGAAATCATTGTGGTTACCAAATGGCGGGTTGAGAGGACAGAACTGTATTTTTTGTAGGGTGTTAGATGGCGCGCGGGAAATGGCAGTGAATCCAAATCCTCAATCAAACCAACAGGGCCTGTGTAAATTACTTTTCCATTCTCCTTGAACAGCAGGCCATTAATCTGTTTCAATTTTTCCGGTTTGTCAATGTTCTCAACCATTTCTGTGAAAAGGAATTCAGCCTCCCCCAAAACAACATAATCAACTTCCCCCAGTTTTATTGTTTCATTAGGGTAAATATTTACGTGAGAACCGCCAATCGCAACTTTAATCCCAGGGTCAATTCTTTTCACAGTTTTTGCAATAAGGATTGCATCGATAAGTGTAAAGGTCATTGCAGAAATTCCAACTAAATCAGGCCTCCTTCTCCGAATTTCATCCTCAACCTCTTTATGGCCGAACCCTTCCACCTGGCAATCAAGGATTTCAACCTTATGCCCTTTCCTCTCCAGCATTGAGGCAATGTACATAATCCCTAAAGGCGGAGAGTGGCCCCTTGCCTTCTCCAGCATTTCAGGAAGGTTTGTGCCGATAAGGTTCTCGCTCGGGGGATTAATCAGCAGAACTTTCATTTCAGCCCCTCTTTGCAATTGTATCGGCAAGCAGGCCAAAGAGAACTATCTGAAGGGCGGAAAGCGCGATAATTGTGACAGTTATGTCCATCACCCTGTTCAGCACAAATGCACTGTAGAGGAAAATTGCGATTGAAATTATAAAAAGCAAAACACTGACAGGGATAAAAATCTTCAAGGGCTTGAAATAGGTGCCAACGCGAATTATTAGTGAAACAAAATTCACCGTGTCCTTTATCGGATGAATTTTGGATTTTCCCTCCCGCCTGAAATAATTTATCGGGATATATTTGACCCCCATCCCATTTGTGAGGTAAGCAAGGGTGATTGTTGTGGTTAGGGAGAAGCCATTTGGGTACATCCTGTAAAACTGCATTGCGTCCTTTTTCCTGAAAACCCTCAGCCCTGAATTCAGGTCGGGGATTTTTTTCCCTGAAACATAATTTGCCATCAAGCCGAGAAACCATTTTGCCGGCTTTCTCATAAAAGGAATCTGCACATTTTCCCCTGTGCGGGCGCCGACAACCATATCGAATTTACCAATATGTTTCAGCAGCTTCGGAATTTCTTTGTTAGGATAAGTCCCATCAGCATCAGTAATTATTATCCATTCTCCCTGCGCTGTTCTCAAACCAGTTTTCAGCGAAGCGCCATAACCACGGTTGCTTTCATGTTCAATTACATTAATTCCGGAAACTTTTTTCAGCGCCTTTCCTGTGCCGTCAGTGCTCCCGTCATTAACCACAATAATCTCATAATTCCCCACTTTCTGCATAATTTCCTTCAGTTCCACCACTACCCCGGAGACGGCATTCTCCTCATTGAACGCCGGAATAAGAACTGAGAATTTGATGTTATGTGGCATCAGCAACAGTAAAATTAGTGAATTAAACATTTAAAGGGCATATGGTACAATGCTCGAAAACTACCTTTTTCCCATAATATCCGCATTCCCGATTGTTTTTTCGGTTTCGTAATTTTCCTCAATCCATTGGGAAATTTCAGGGGCATATTGCTCAGGAGTTTGCCCCTCCAGCGAGAAATTCCTGTAGTAAACCACATAGGCTGGTCGACTCTGCTGCAGGGAGCTGAGCATTCCGGATTTTACCTCCTCCCTCGCAGTCC
>JBDRHK010000105.1:0-15353 GCA_043816965.1 Candidatus Iainarchaeum sp.
ACCCTTCCAAACTGTTCCTTCCACCAGGGGGCTGTTTCCGAGGGAAGCACAAGGACATCAAACATATTTATGTAATCCTGGACCTCCTCATATGCAGGGTCAATGTATCTTATTTTTCCCATTACATTCAGCTCTTTCGCCTTCTCCTCCATCTCCTTAATGAAATCAGTGTTCACATATTTATCAAGGATTAAATGATATTGGAAGTTCAGTTTTGAGCAGGCCTCAATAAGTGTAAGGATTCCCTTCTCCTGCGACAGCCTTCCCATAAAGCCAATTGCGAAATTCTCCACACCAAATTTCTTTTTAAGCGCCGAAACATCCTTCTTCACAAACTTCTCAGGGTCAAAACCCAAATAGGTGATTTTCACATTTCCCTTATATCCCTTTTTCCTCAGCACATCAACACATTCCTCGTGAATTGCAAGCGCATGCTGGCTGCTCCCTGTGACAATTTTGTAAATAAGCCCCAATGGAAACCTTTGTTTCCTGTAAATATTCTCATAGGTGTTGAACAAAACCTTTGCACCAGTTAATTTCGCCCAAAACCATGCCTGCAAAGCAATAATGCTCCCTGGTTCCTCATTAATGTGAATTATGTCTGGTTTTAGGGAGAGAACTTTAAACAAAAGGGACGGGGAGGGGTAAAAGAACCTGTACATATGCGGAACGAAAACTGCGGTTGGTTTGATAACATTAATCTTCTCATCTTTCCCAATCTCGGTTTTTGTCTTGAAATCGTCCTTCCAGTTATTGGGATAAATTGTGTGCAGTTCCAGATCCTTGTAAAGCGATAACTCCTTCAGGAGTTTGCGGTAGGCAGTGACACTGAAGCCATGCCCGACCATAAGGACCTTAACCATTTTTCAGCCTCTTTCCCCTCTTTTCCCGGATTTCTTTCCTGTTCTTGAAATTAATCCAGTAGGCTTTTAACAAATGCTGAATCCTGAGAAGGACAATGCTTTTCAAAACTCGGAGAATCTCATAGGGCAAAGCGCTAATCAGCCTATCCCCTGAAAAATTCAGCAGCATAAACCTAATCCGATTTTTGTTCATCACAAAATAGTTCCATGCCTTTGTCTGCTTTTTCTGTGTTGCCTCCCCCTCATGATGCACAATTGTGGTATCCGGGGTGTATATGACACTAAAGCCTGCCCGCCAAGCCCTGTAGCACCAGTCAACCTCCTCAAAGTAAATTGGGTTAAAGCCCTCGTCCAATTTACCAATCTTATCAATAACTTCCCTCTTTATCATCAGCGCAGCGCCTGTAACATACTCGACCTCCCTTTCCCCGCCCTCTGGCAAATTCCTCGCAATCCCTGCATCATCAATCTTCGCACCGGCATGCTGCAGTTTTCCGTTTGGATAAACCAGCCTGCATCCAACAATCCCTGCCTTTTCATAGGCATCCATTACCCTCACCAAACTTGCCAACCAGTGCCCATTGACAGTTGTGTCATTGTTAAGGAGAAAAATATAGCTCCCCTTTGAGGCATCTATTCCCTGATTGTTTCCCCCTGCAAATCCCATGTTGGAGGAATTTTCAATCAGTTTAATTTTGCCCTCCTTCCTTTTCTGGCGCAGGAATTCAACACTCCCATCACTGCTCCCATTATCAACGACAATTATCTCGTAAGGGGAATAAAATGTGTTCCTTCCTATTGACTCAAGGCATTTACGGGTGAAATCCATCCCATTCCAGTTCAGGATAATTATCGAAACAAGCTTTCCCATAGTAAAACCTTAAGGATTAGGAACTATTTATTTTAGATGGTTTCTGTACCAGTCAATGGTTTCCTTTAGCCCATTTTCCAGCGAATATTTGGGTTTCCAGCCAAGCATCTTTTTAGCCTTTTTGCTTGAGAGCCACTGCCTGTCAATCTCGTTCTCTGCCTTCCCAAGCACTTTTGGCTTTACTCCCTTGGCGCCGCTTAATTTAATTATTTTATTGAAAAGGTCAATCACCTTTACAGGGGTTTCGGTCCCGAAATTGAACGCCTCACCGGGAATTCCTTTTTTGTCCATCTTTTCGGCAAGCAATAAATATGCATCTGCAATGTCCTTTACATAAATGTAATCCCTTTCCGGAGTTCCGTCACTCCTTATTATTGGGGTTTCATTTTTCAGGACTGATTCAATAGTTCCCGGAATAATGCGGTTGAAGTTCATGTCTCCCCCGCCATAGGTGTTCGCATTTCGCGTTATACAAACAGGGAGTGAGTAAGTGGTAAAATAGCTTTGGGAAAGTATATCTGCGCATGCCTTTGAGGCGTCATAAGGGTAACGCCCAAGGAGCGGGCTCTCCTCTGTGTAGGGCAGTTTCTTCTGCACACCATAAGCCTTGTCACTGCTTGCAACAATGACCTTTTCCACAGTTTTTGAATTCCTTGCGGCCTCCAGGATATTCCACGTTCCCTTAATATTGGATTCAAATGTTGAAAGTGGTGAGCGGTTGGCAACACCAACAATCGCCTGTGCCGCAATATGGAAAACAGCCTCGGTTTCAAACTCATTTGTTGCCCTTTCGAGAACTGAATAAGAAACTAAATCACCCTGCACAACATTAATTTTTCCATTAAGGCCCATTACATCAATATTGTTCTTCTTCTTCAAATCCCTTACAAGCGCGGTGACATTTGCCCCCTGCTCAACCAGTGCCCTGGCAACCCATGAGCCAATGAAACCATCAACCCCTGTCACAAATGCATTTTTCCCTTTCCAGTAATCCATCTCAATCACTCCATTTCTTCCAGGGCGCTTTTCCCGATTCCCACAATTCATTCAGCAGCATATTGTCTTTAAATGTATCCATGCACTCCCAGAAACCTGTGTGCTTGAATGCGGCAATCTCTCCGTCCTTTGCAAGATTTTCAAATGGCTCCCTCTCCAAAACCGAATTCTCCCCAAGATAATCAAAAACCTTTTTCTCAAAAACAAAAAACCCCCCATTAATCCAGTGCTCGAGCTTTGGTTTTTCCCTGAATTTGGTTATGGTTCCCGAATCCCCGATTTCCATAATCCCGAACTGGCTCAGGGGATTTACTGCAGTAAGTGTCGCGGCCTTTCCCTTTTTCCCATGGAACTTAATCAGGGCATCCAAATCCACATCCCCCAAACCATCCCCATAATTGCATAAAAATCGCCCATCAACATAATCCTCAATCTTTTTCACCCTTCCCCCTGTATTGGTTTCAAGGCCTGTATCAACAAATTCAATATCCCATTTCTCATGGTTGTTTTTAGAAAAATAATCCTTAATCTTCTCCCCCTTATATCCCAAACAAAGGACAAAATCAGTAAACCCAAAGCCTGAATAGCTCTTCATAATATGCCACAAAATAGGCTTTCCGCCGATTTTCGCCAATGGTTTTGGGATTAATTCAGTAATTTCCCCCATTCTTGTTCCTTTTCCACCACATAGCAGGACTGTCTTCATAATCAACACCTCTTAAACACAAATAGTTACAGAATTTGCCCCAAAAGGCTTTAAAAACCCCTAATTAGCCCCCTTGAGCAGCTTTTCATACACTCCTTCAAAGCTTTTTATGGCCCTTTCCCAGGCGTATTTTTTCGCGGAATTCCTGGCTTCTGCGCTCAATTCGGCATAATTTGCCCCTCCTTCATAGCTCAGGGAAAGCAGCTTTTTTGCCACATTTTTCTCAAATGTGTAATCCACAATATAGCCATTCCTGCCATCCTCCACAATATTCCTGAATGCCCCAATATCATTTACAACAGGCACAATTCCTGATGCCATTGCCTCAACAAGGGAAATCCCAAAGCCCTCATAGCGCGAGGCAGAAACAAAGAACTCACACCGCGAGCGCAGTTCATCAAGCTCTGTGTCACTCAATTTTCCCATCATGAAAATATTTTCATCCATCCCATTTCCGGAAATTTTTTCCTTAAGCCCCTTAACCAAACCTTCCCAGTCCCCTCCCACTATGAAAAGTTTTGTCACCGGGTTTTCCCTAACCACAAGGGTGAAAACATCAATCAATTTCTCAACCCTTTTGTTCCTTGAAATCCTCCCGACAAAAAGATAGGTATCCTGTTCAACATTCCTTGGAACCGAGGAGAATTTCCCGTAATCAATTGCGTTCTCAATCAACTCAACCTTGTTCGAAATTTTTGAAAAAAGTTTTTTATCATTTTCGCTCACGGCAATAATTGTAATATCTCTCAGATGCCCCTTGCACCAGTAATTGAAATACAGTTTTTTCAGCCACATTATTTTTTCAGTGTGGAAAATTCCCCCATGGGTTGAAATCACAATCGGTTTCTTGTGCTCCTTTTTCTTCCACACAAGGTAATCTGAAAAAAAGCCAATTCCGTGGATGTGAAGGAGGTCAAAACCTTTTACAAACTCCATCACTTTCGGGGCCCAGGCATAATAGGTAAATGATGTGAAGGGAATCCTGTGCACTGTGATTCCGTCAATTATTTCCTTTGCGCGTAACTCATCGCCACTTTTTGCGCACTTATTTAGAGTAACCACCTCGACCTCATGCCCCCTTTTTTTCAGCTGCAAAGTTAAATCATAAACCGCCTTTTCCAGCCCCCCAACACAGGGGGAAAAGTGGGGAACAACCTGCAGGATTTTCATAAACCCAGCACCTCCCTTAGGAAACCATAAATCAGCCCGCCGCTAAAAACTGCCGAGCGGAGCAGGAGGAAAATCGGGGAAAGGATTGCAACAGTGAAATCCTTCCTTGATGCATAAATTGCGAAAGGGATTGAACTAATCAAAAAAATTAACAATGAAATCGCGGAAATTAAAATCAATGGCCTGAAAAAAATCCCTAGAACTAATGAAATTGCGAAAGCATAAAAGATAATGATTTGGATTTTCAGCCTTTGGGGGGTGTAGGAATCACTGATAATTTTTTCCTTGTGCTTGCTGTAAAGCCTTATCCTCCAGTATGCGCGGTAGAATTTTGTGTAAAGGTATTCGAGCATTGAGGTCGGATGCTGATGGTAAACCTTTGCCTTTGGGTTGAACACAAGTTTGTATTTTTTCTTCGAGATTTTGAACGAAAGGTCAGGGTCCTCCCCTGAAGCAATTGGGAAGCTCTCATCAAATCCCCCAACCTCATCAAAAACACTTTTCCTGTATGCCGCGGAGTAACTCCCGACAAAATCTATTGATTTGTGCTTTTTCAGCCTTTCATACCTTTCCTCAATCTCTATCTGCACATATTTTGCGACAATTTCCATTTGTTTGGTTAAATATGCCCCCTGAACCCCGGCAACTTTGGGATCCGCAAATGGTGCGGCCATTTCATCCAGCCAGTTTTTTGTGGCAACACAGTCAGAATCAATGAAAACCACGATTTCACCCTTTGCGGCCATTGCCCCTGAATTCCTTGCAGTGGCAGGGCCCTTATTTTTCTGGGAAATCAATTCAACATTATTTTTACTTGCAATCTTTTCAGTGTCATCAGTGCTCCCGTCATCAACAACAATAATTTCGTAATTGTGCTTTGTATCCTGATCCTTCAGTGATTTTAAACACTCACCAATATTCTTCCCGGCGTTGTATGCTGGAACAATAACGGAAATTCTCATTTCAATTACCCTGCGTAAGGTGCTTCAAAAATGTTTTTGTGGATTTTATAATTCTCGGTGCTTCCCGGGGATGGGTAAAAATCTGGATGAATTTACTCAGAATATATTTCGGCCGCATGTAAAATCTTTTCCTCCCCTTATTGCATTCCTCAACCAACTCTTTATTAGTCAAGCCAGGCCTTGAAACCAGGCAGTTGTGGTTTCCCTCTTCATCAAGCCATTTGGAGAAATCTTCGCTAAGCAAAAATCCCTCTTTCTTTGCCCATTCATATGCTTCGGTCCCAGGATAAACCATTATCGGGAAAAACTGCGCGGTGTCGGGCTCAAGTTCAATTGCAAAATCGACAGTTTTTCTGATTGTTTCCTTGGTGTCGCCCTTATTCCCGAGCATGAAACAGCCATGAATAAGAATTCCTGCCTTCTTCGCATCTTTCATAAACTGCCTAATCCCCTCAATCTTTGTTCCCTTTTTAATGTTGTTGAGAATCTCCTGCTCCCCTGACTCAACACCAACGCATAAAAGCCTGCAACCTGCCTTTTTCATCTGCTGCAGGGTTTCGAGTTTAACATCAGCCCTTGCATTGCAGCTCCAAACAAGTTTATTCCCTGCCTCAACTTTCCTCCTGCAAAATTCTGCAGCCCTTTCAGAATCTGCTGTAAAGGTGTCATCCTCGATGAAAATTTCCTTAACCTCGGGAAAGTTCTTTCTAATGTATTCAAATTCCGCAAGCAGGTTATCAACGCTCCTTTTCCTGTAGCCCCTTCCATTCATCGTTTGTGGGAGCAGGCAATAGGTGCATTGGAAGGGGCAGCCCCTCCCGCTGATAATTGTAATTTCAGGGTAAAGGTTCGCAGAATAAAAGTAATTCCTAATGTTCAGGTGTTTTTTGTACACTTCAGAAACAAAAGGAATCTCGTCGAGATTTTCAATCAGCGCACGATTTTTGTTGTGAATAATTTTACCGCTCTTCCTGAAACTCAAACCGTCAATTTTTTCAAATTCCTTTCCCCCTCTTTCCAGCTCGGCAGCCAAATCCCGCACGGTGTAATCATACTCGCCGCGGGCGATTGCATCTATCTTGTCGGAAATTTTTAAGGTTTCCTCAGGAAGTGCGCTTGGATGGGTTCCGACCAAAATTCCATAGCTCCCTGTCTCGTTTTTTATCTTCTCAAGGAATTTCACATCATTGTAAATGGAAGCAGTTGCGGTATCCATTACCACAAGTTCAGGCATGAAACTTTTCGCAATAGACAGTACTTCCCTTTCTCCCAGCCCTTCGGCAGGAGCATCGATAAGTTTTACATTATGCCCTTCCTTTTCCAGAACAGCTGTTGCATAGGCTAGCCAAATGGGAAAATAAATTGTCCCCCCCTTTGCAACCGCCGGCGACCTTGAGGCGCGCGAAAATTTCGGGAGAAATGGCGGATTTAACACTAGTATGCGCATTATATAACTCTCCTAAGGAATTTATTATTCATTTTTGGTACATTGCTCGAAAATGCCCAAAATCAGGGCGAATTGCGGCTAATTGTTCTTCAAAGGCTTGAAATTCTTCCTTTTCTTCAGTACCAAATCCAGTTCAATACTTGGAATGATATGGGCCAACCACCTGTCATAGAAGAAAGGGAACAAATTAATTATGGAATTAATCCAGCTGAACAGTTTATTATTTGTAAATATGATTTTGTTCCTCACAATCTCATACTTGTAAAACGGCTGTGTTTTATCCCTGTAATGCTCGAAGGAAATCCAGCTGAAACCAGGCCTTTTATGTTCCCCCATGTAGGCGCGGTGGTTGGTGTAATAGGGCACTCTCGCTTTCACAATCCCTTCTGGCTTCAGAATCCGCCACATCTCATTCATTATGTGATAGTAATCCATATGCTCAAGGAAATGGTGCGCAAGGAGTTCATCAACAGAATTATCGGGGAAAGGAAATTTCTTGCTCAAATCAGCGACAATATCCACGCCAGGAAATTTCACCCAGTCAACGCCAATGTATCCCGGAGTCTTCCTAAATCCGCACCCTAATTCAACTTTTTTCATCGCAACCAAATCAACAATTCCTATAAAGTCATTTAAAAGCTTTCCAAAGTTAGATCAGTAGCTTTCCGTGTTTAATGCTCCCCCAGAGCCTGGCAAATTTCACCAGGAACACATAGCCAATCCCAAGCAGAATTATTGTGAGTGTATGAACTGGAGTCTTATTTTGCAGAAGCACAATCCCTTGAGGTGATGAGAAATTCATTTTCCCGTCGCTTGCCCACAAACCTGTTGCTGTTTTGAAATCCGCCATAGGATTCCGCAGAAAACCAAACTTAATGTCCATAAACTCTTTCGCCCGCTTCGGATGCTTCTTATACAGGAGAGGGTCAACCTGGTGTATCCAAATCCTTTTCAGCCCATATTTGATTTTATTTCCCAAGCCCTCTGGCTGCTTATGCACATGCTCGAAATCGGCATTCACTTTTTTTACATCAAAACCCAAATCCTGGATTTTGAAAACAGTGTCAGTGTCCTCCCTGTTGCTGAATGGAAAATTCTCATCAAACTTCTCGGATTTCAGCAGCAACTCTTTCCTGTAGGCGGTGCTTGTCCCTCCGAATTCACTATAAGAGGAAGTAATTCCAATTTTTTTATTTTGTTTGAATGGTGAGATTAAATTGCCCAGCCAGTTTTTTGCGGGAATGCAGTCATCGTCCATTATTGCAATTATCTCGCCCTTTGCTTTGTCAATGCCTTTATTCCTCGCTTTTGCTGGCCCCCCGCTTTTAGCATAAGAAATTGTGGAGATTTTTTTGTTTTTTTCTGAAAATTCTTTTAAAACGGTTTTAGTATTATCCTTACTTCCATCGTCAACAACAATAATTTCATAGTCAGAAAAATCCTGCCTCAGCATTGCCTCCAAAGTTCTCCGAAGAATATCGACCCTGTTATGGGTGGCAATTACGACCGTTGCATAAACCATGTCAATCAATAAATCCGGTTTGGGTGCAGTTCCAGCATACGACTGTTTTCTTCTTGGAACGCTTTGCAATTATGTCCCTGGCATCCCTGTATTTGTCATTGTTCCATATTTTCATAAATGAACTTTTGAAGGCATTCCCGAAATCATATCTCTGCGCATAAACTCCGCAGCAAGGGCTTACCGAACCATCCCAATTGACAACGCTGACAAGCCAGGGAAAATAGCACTGGCTTTTCTGCACCTTCCTTTCCTTCTTCTCGTAATCATATCTGCTGTAATCCTCATTCTTAGGCAGCCATTCACTTGTCTCATCCACTTTCTGCTCATCTTTTTTGAAAATTTCAGTATCCAGTTCACTTCTCACTGCGCCGATTGCCAGTTCATCAGCCCCCCATTTCTTTCTCGTTTCCTCCAGTTTAGGGAGCTCATGCTCATTATGTTTCATAACCAAAAACTGCCATTTGATGAGCGGGGTTTTTGAATTCAGTTTCTTCTTCCACTTATTTACAATTTTTAAATTCGCAACAACCACCTCCAGTTTCCCGCCCTTCCTGTAAATCTCATAGGTTTTTTGGGTTATTCCATCAATCGAGCAATACAATTGGTCTAAACCACTCTCAACCAATTTCTTTGCGGTTTCATCTGAAAAAGGGACATTGAGATTTGTGTTAATGCTGGTCCAGATTTTCCTTCCATGTGCTTCTGCAATCATGTCATAAGATTCCTTGTTCAAAAACGGCTCTCCCCAGTTGTTGAAATCAATCTCATATAAATAAGCCCCGACCTCATCCAATAGTTTTTTGAATGAAACAAGTTTCATCATTCCCCGGTCCCGATCCTTGCTCCCCCTTCCGGTTGGGCAGAGCGGGCATTTCAGCATGCAGATGTTTGTGGGGTCAAAGCTGATTTTCAATGGGTAGGCACTCACTTTGCCGCTTTTCAGCACCACTCCCTGAAACATAAGTGAGATTACGTTGAAGAATTTCCTTAAGGAAAAGTATTTTGTGAAAATAAACCTCTTCACGCTTCGCCTTATTTGGAACCGGTAATAGTTCAAAGTTTGTAGTACAGTCATTGAATCCTCAAGTTTAGGTCTAAATTAAACTAACCAACAACACTTTATATATGTTTTCAACAAATTAATTCTTTCGGTACAAAATGCGAATATTCTACCTCACACACACATTTTCCCTTGATGCAGAGCAGGGAGGGGGCGGGGAAATCTACAGCTCTTACCTGCTGAAAGAGTTGCGCAGGCAGGGCCATGAGATTTTTGTTTTCACTGTTGGGGGAAAGCCATCCAAAAGCGAGAAGCAATTGGGAATTAAAGTTTACAGGGCCCCCTCAATTGGCCACCACGCGCTGCATAAATTTGAATATATTTTATTCACCTGGAAGGCAATTAAATTAGCGCGCGAATTCGGAGCTGAAATTGTCCACGCGCAGAATGATGTGCTCCCTGGGTTGATTGCCCACTTTGTAAAATGGAGGCTGAAGATTCCATTTCTCCTTGGAATGGAGTATATTTCCGAAAATGCCCATTCCCTGAACCTGAAACTGGTTTATTTGCTCAATAAACTCCTGATTCCGGTTCTTAATTATGATTTCGTGGTTTCAATGAGCGAATTCAATGTGAGCAAATATTTGCTGAAATGGAGAGTTCCTAAAAATAAAATTAAAGTAATTCCCGTGGGAATTGATTTGCGGGAATTCAAACCTACTGCCCCCTCAAAAGAATTAATTGACAAGTATGGCTCCCATTTAATAATTTCAATAAAGCCCCTGTATTCCACCAATGCAGAGGGAATCAAGTATATAATTCGTGCATTTAAGCAGCTGGTGGAAATCTACCCTGAATACAAATATTTGATTCTGGGGGAGGGGGAAAAGAAACCTGAATTAATTGAACTGGTGAATTCCTTGAATTTGCAGAAAAATGTGCACTTTTTGCCCCCAAAACCGCATTCAGCCCTCCCTGAAATCTACTCCTCAGCAGAATTCATGGTCCATTCATTTGTTTATGAGGCAACAACAAGCATGGGCCTTATAGACTCCCTTGCTTGCGGAGTTCCGCTGGTTGTTACTGATTCTGGGGAAGTGAAAAACGCCTCTCAGGGAGCGGCGATTTTGGCAAAACCAAAAGATGAGAGTTCAATTGCCGGGGCAATGCTGAAACTGATTGAAAGTCCTTCATTGAGAAAGGAATTGGGAACAAACGCCCGCAAAATCGCGGAAGAAAAATTCTCGATTGAAAAGGTCGCGAATGATTTTGTTTCCATTTACAAAAATCTCACTGGGAAATAAATTCCTCAAGCGCATTTATCAACCCGCTTTTTTCGCTGCTGAATTTCGGAGAGAAATTCTTTGCGTCAATTATTTTCCGCGTCAAATCAGAAATTTTGTAAACCGCGAGCGCCCTCCCGCTTTTCTCCAGCGCTTGTGCAAGGTCCATCTGATGGTCGTTCTCATGCTCCCTGAACTTTTTAAGGCGGGGAACAATAATCGCCTTCTTTTTGTTAATCAGCACATCCAAAACCGAACCGCTTCCCCCGTGAATAATAACCAAATCAGAATTTTTCAGATTTTTTAGATACTCCCTGCGAGGGAGAAATTTGATTTTTTTAAAATTTTTAGGCTCAAAACCGGAATTTCCCAATTCAACCACAAATTCATCCTTTATTTTTCCGATCCCTGCAATTTTATCCACTTCCCTCAGCAAACGGTCGAAGCCAGTATGGGTGCCAGTGGTAACAAAAATCATTATATCACTGCCCCAGCATATTTTGCCTTCCTGTACTTCCTGTCAATCTGCGGCCATTGCACCAAAAAAAGGTCGGCAATCGGATGAAATACCCTCCCTGAAAAGGAGGGTGTTTTTACCCTGCAGAAACTTTCGATGAAGATAATTTTCTTCCCGAACAGTTTTGCGATGTAGGCAATAGGCACTGCCACCCCTGCCCCGTTTGAAATTACCACATCCGGCTTCTCCCGCAAAAAAATTCTAAGGGACTGGAAAAAATTGATGATTAATTTGATTGGATTTCTTTTAGGATCGGTTATAAAATAAACTAACTCTTCCTTTGCGAGGTTTTTTGAATTAATCCTTTCAAAAGTGAGGAAGAAATGCCTGTGCTTGGAATAAAAATCTTTAAGTTCCAGCAATTCAGTCAAATGCCCACCCGCAGAACAGGCTATGCAAATTTTCATTCAACCACCCTCAGAAGAAAACCCTGAACCAGTACATCAGTAAAACAATTACGCAAACCAAGCCCTGCATTGAGAGAAGTATCTCTGTCACCTGTGGTTCTGTAAACCTGCCCCTTCCCATCACCCAGTGTGTTAAAGAACCACCGCGGGGGTCTGGTTTTAAGGTTCCATCTTTTTGCGGAATTCCGAAGCATTCGCTCTTCAATCCATGCCTTGCCTTTATCACGAGCTCAATGAAAAAGAGCGCAAAGAGAAGGAGGCTTATTTTCTCAATATTTCCGATTATTGCAATAGTTGCTGCACTTGCCCCAATCATAAGTGTAAGTGAGTCCCCGCCAAAAATTGATGCAGGGAACCAGTTGTACCTGAGAAACGCTATCAGCGCACCTAGCATTGCGGCCGAAATAAGTATTACCTCAATCCTACCCACATGGTCCACAGGAAGTGTGAGCATAACAATGAGCTGTGTAAGGATAATGAGAATTCCCATCCCTGCCTCCAGGCCATTAAAGCCGGCAAGCATGTTAACCGCATTGCTTGCGCCGGTAATTGCAATTGGGACTATTAGCAATGCATAAAGGATTCCAAAATGCACCTCCCCGAGGAACGGGAAGTACATTGATTTCATCGCAATACTTGCCGGAAGCACCATAAGTGGCAAAGCGGCAAAAATCGGCACCAGCGCATGCTGCCATTGCTCAATCCCCTTTTTCCAGCCGATTAAATCATCCATCAAACCCAGCAACCCAATGAGAACAACAGTTGCAAATGCCGCAAGGATTGCGGTCAGGTTAAATGCCTGCATGTCAAAAAAGCCATAAAGCCCAAGGACAAACATTATTGAAAATGAAAACCCGAATAAAACTGAAATTCCGCCCATCTCGCTTATTTTCGGCTTTGCAAGCTTGTTCAGGTCCACCCCGACCAGGCCCCTTAACCTGATTCGTTGGATTATGAATGGGGTGATTGCAAAGGTTATTGCAAAAGCCGCCAGAAAAGCCGCCCCAAGATAATAGAATTCGTCCATTCTAACCACTATTTTAGAATAATAGTTCCCAAACAGATTAATATTAGTATTGGGTCAAAGCTGGAAATTAGGCAACCACTTTCCAGATTTTAACATCCCCCTTGCTGTAGGCCTCCTCAAAGTGCCTTATTGAGGGGTCATTGAAGAAGAGCTTTGAAATCATCATGGAATTAACCTTTGGCCCCACTATGTAGAGCCTTGAATTGTCAGTAGCCCTGTAAACAAAGCCAACATTCCTTGCGTCGAACTGGACATTGTACTGCGACTGCCATTGGGTTGGCCAGGCAATGAAATCTTTCTCAGGGAAGCTGTTTGGCCCGCAAATATAGGTAATTTCCGAAGTGAGCTGGTTGAGGCTCCTGCCGCAATCGAAGTAAATTGTGGGCGAACCCGCAGAATCCAGATTTGCCTGGATTCGGGGATCACTGCCGTCAGTCGTGTCAAATGCATAGAGGTTTAATGAGCCGGTTTTTGTTAAAAGGTCAGCACTTAAAAGCACATAGTCCGATTTGTAACCGTCCACAATTTTGTATGCCTCCTCCTCGCTCTTGGAAAGTATGAATCTGGCGGTATTCTGGTCGGCGGCATAATCATTGTTTCTGTTGTCCTCAATAACTCCCCTTTCACCCACAAATGTAATCCAGTGGCCCTCGTCCCACCAATTGAAAAACTTGCTTCCTTCAGGGGTGTTTTCCTCCACCCAGTAAAGGGATTCTTTCCATCCTGTGGGGAATTCAATGTTCGGGGTTTTGTTTGAGACAAAGTAGACCCCTGCCCCGACCGCAACAAGCAGCATAAAGCCCATTGCCAATCCAACGGCCTTTTTCTCGAAGTCAGTCCTGCCCTTCATTAAGATAAACAGCTCATTGAACACAAATCCCGCACTTGCGGCAATTGGCAATCCAAAAGTGTAGGTGAATTTAAGCTTGCTAATGGCCATGAAACCAGTTATTACCACCCAAAAGAAAATTATTAGCCCAAAGTGTTCCTTCCTGTCGCGCAGGAGCTTGTATGGAATCAAAAATAATGCCAGCAATGGAAATATCACAAGCGCATTGTATTTCTCGCCCCAAAACTGAAAGCCGGTGTTTTCCTCACCAACAGTCTGCGCAAGAACTGTTGGGCCCTTTGTCTGCCCCCTGGCAATATTTTCGGCAGATATGGGCGCATAACTTCCCACATAGTTAACTGCCTTTTGATACCAACAGGCAGGGGAGCCTTCACTGCATTGCTCCCATTGGAATGCTGTCGCCATAAGTGCGAAGATAATAAACGCAACCCCGAATAACATGACAAATGAGCGTATCCTGTCAAAATTAAAATTCCTAAACCACATAATGCCGAGCGAGGTTACAAGATATGCGGCCATTATCATCGGAACCAATAGGAACATCTCCCAGGTAAAAGCCATAATTCCGAAGAAGAGGCCTGCAAGAACTGCATTGATTAATGCCGCCCTGTTTACTGTTTCGCTTTTCAGCGCCCTCACAAAGAAGATAAAGCCAATAACCATCCACAGGAATCCAAGGGAATCCTCCTCAAAGAAACCTGCCATTGTCCTGTAAACAAAACTTGGGACAAGTGCCGCGAAAAAGCCCATTGCAACGCCTGTTTTTGTGTTGTACATTTCCTTTCCCAAAAAGAACATGGCTGCCGCTATCAGTGCACCAAATACTGCGGGCAGGAATTTAACGAAAATTATCCACAAATCCTTGTCATAGGCTCCGCCAAAGGTAAATACCTTGTAGATAGCCGCCGTAAAAATCCAGAAGAAACTGCTTTCCTTGGGCAAAAGTGAGCCCCCCATTTGATAGTAAGCAAGGGGATCCCTATCAGGAATCTCATAATTTTCCACCACATATCCCGCAATCCTTGCATGGAAGTAGGAATCAAAACCAAACATAAGGTCATATTTAATCAAATGGCCCCTGACAGCAAAAGCCAGTAGGAAAATAAGCAGTACAATTGCCCACTTTTTCCAGTCAACTTTCCCCAAAAATTCGAGCCCGCCCTGTATATTAGTATCCATTCTAACCCTTAAACTAAAAGATATGGTGCATTTAATAAATATAAGTATGATTTAGTTAGGCTTTCCTAAAACCGTTATATTTTCCCGATTCTTTAAAAATTTGGAAAAAATCGATTATTTTCCGCCACGATTCTTTGGTCTTGCACGCTTACGAGTAAAGACTTCCGCTGATTTGATTGGGCCATCAGTACCGACAGGAGTCATTGAGTGGCTGGTAACCCTACGATTTAAAGGGTTCACTGAACGACGTCCTTCTGGATGTGCATCCTTCAATCTGCCCTTTGTGCCAAGCACAGCCGTAAATGTCCCTTCTCTTCTATCCCTTCCTTTTCCGCTCGGCAAAAACTTTCTTGAACCCATCTGACCACCAAAATAATAAACTCTCTCCTGATTAATAAAGATTCTGTTTTTCCGTATCTGCTAACGATTTGACCGAAAACTGGAAATATGAGTATTTACATACGTTTTCTCGTGTTTTAAGTGAACTCCCAATCACTATTAGTCAGAGTTGAGCATCTTGAAATGCTTGTTGTTCGGCTTGAGGCCGAAAACC
>JBDRHK010000106.1:0-3552 GCA_043816965.1 Candidatus Iainarchaeum sp.
ATGGATTCCTTCGCAAGCTCAATTCCTTCCTTAATGCTCCCTGCCTTTCCGTTTGCGTAAATCGCCGCACCGGCATTAAGTAGAACCGTATTTCTCTTTGCGCCCTTTTCCTCGCCACTTAATACTCCTTGTATGGCATTAGCTGATTCCTCAATGGATTTCACCGTAATTTCCTCTGGCTTTGCCCTCTCCAGGCCAAAATCTTGGGGCGAAATTTCAGATTTTTTAACTTTCCCGTTTTCCACCTCGAAAATCGTGGTGGGATCACTAATTGAAATTTCATCACAGCCGTCATTGCCATGAACAACCAATGCCTTTTTCAGCCCCATATTTGCAAGGACATTTGCGAGCTTTTCCGCAAGTTCCAAATCATAAACCCCCAAAAGGAAAGTTTTCGCATTTGCCGGGTTTGTAATCGGCCCAAGGATGTTGAAAATTGTCCTTATCCCTATCTCCTTTCGCGGGCCGATCGCATGCCTCATTGCAGGGTGGTGGCAGGGGGCAAACAAAAATGCAATCCCGACCTTTTCAATCAACTCGGCATTCTTTTCATTATTGCAGTCAATCTTTACGCCCAGTTTTTCCAACACATCAGCAGCCCCGCTTCCTGATGAAACCGCCCTATTCCCGTGCTTTGCAACATAGCATCCCGCCCCTGCAGCAACAATTGCCGAAGCAGTGGAAATATTAAAAGTATTTTTCTTATCTCCCCCAGTTCCGACAACATCCAGCAATTCCCCTTTCACATTTGGCATTACCTCTGCAACAACATCCCTCATTGATTCTGCTGCACCTGTAATCTCATCAACTGTTTCACCTTTCATTCGCAGCGCGGTAATCAGGCAGGCAATCTGTGCCGGTGTTGCCTCGCCTTTCATAATTTCATCAAATGTTTCCCTGGCCTCTTCCCTGCTCAAATCATTTCCCTCAACAACTTTTGAAATTGATTCCATTATCATTCCCTCACCTCATCCGACCAACTTAATCAAATTCTCAATCATCCTTTCACCGGAAGGAGTCATTATGGATTCAGGGTGGAATTGAACTCCCTCAATAAAATACTTCTTGTGCCTTACACCCATAATCACGCCTTCTTTGCTCTTGGCAGTAATTTTCAAATCTTCGGAAATTTTCTTGCCTGCAAGGGAATGGTATCTCCCCACCTGCAAACCCTGTTCCAAATCCAGGTAAATCCTCTTCCCATCATGGGTGATTTTTGAGGGCTTTCCATGGATTATCTCGCCAGCAGAATCAACCTTTCCCCCAAATGCCTCAATAATTGCCTGATGCCCTAAGCAAACACCAAAAATCGGAATCACGCCCTTGAATTCCTTAATTATCCTAATCGAATTTCCCGCCTGTTTTGGATTTCCTGGGCCAGGGGAAATTACAATTAACCTGATGTTTGACTTTTTAATCACAGCATAAAGTTTCTCCATCGGAAAATTATTCCTGTAAACCATAACTTTGCAGCCTCTTTTCACAAACTCATCAACAAGGTTGTAGGTGAATGAATCGAAGTTGTCAATAAGCAGAATATTAGTCATTCCCATTCACCTCTTGCGCAAGCTCTATCGCCTTAAGGCAGGCCCTTGCCTTTTTATTGCTCTCATCAAACTCCTTTTCCGGAATTGAATCATAAACAATTCCTGCCCCTGCCCTTACATATGCCTTCCCGTTCTTTAGCCTCATTGAGCGGATGCATATGCAGGAATCAAAATCGCCGCTCGGGGTGAGATAACCTACACTTCCCCCATAAAATCCCCTTTTATTATTTTCATATTTTCGAATCAGTTTCATAGCTTCAACCTTTGGCGCGCCGGTGAGGGTGCCCATGTTCATAGAGGCGAGATAGGCATGCATTGCATCCAAATCCTTTCTCAAAATCCCTGAAACATTTGAAACAAGGTGCTGGACATGTGAATACTTCTCCACCTCATAAGGCCTGTCAGCAACCCTTGTTCCTGGCTCACTAACCCTTGCGACATCATTCCTTGCCAAATCAATTAGCATTGTGTGTTCCGCCAGTTCCTTGGCATCCAGCTTAAGCTCTGTTTCATACCTGCTGTCCAAATCAGCATCAATCTTCCCGTTTATAATTCCTCTTGGCTTTGTCCCCGCAATTGGCCTAATTTCCAGTTTCTTTTTGTCTCCCCCCTCGACTTTCAGGAACATTTCAGGCGAGGAACCAACTAAAATTCCTGAGGAAAAGTTCATGTAGAACATGTATGGGGAGGGGTTTAGCCTTCTCAGATCCCTGTAGATATCTAATGGTTCAGCATCATAACTGCTAATAATTGTCCTGCTTGGAACAACCTGGAAAACATCCCCCATCACAATATGTTTCTTCATTTTCTTTACAATTTCCTCAAATTTTTTCTTCGGCGTATCTGTGGAAATTGTTAAATTCTTTAGTTTTGGCTTTTTTGCGGCGGGTATTTTTTTGTTTATTGCCTTCTCATAAATCTCAATTCTTTTCAGGCAGTCCGCCAAAATTCCGCCATAATCATCATCCATCAAAAGCGCGTTTGCAATGAAAGTGATTTTCTTTTTCTTATGGTCAATTGTGAAAACGCTATCATAATAATTCATCTCATAATCAGGTTCGTCCAGCAGCATGGACTTATTTTTGGGCAAATCCTCAAATTGGTCTATAAAATCATAAGAAATATTCCCAAACAGCCCGCCATAAGGGACAATCGGCTTTTCAGTGGGCTTGAAGGCAAAGGCAACTGTTCTTAGAATGTCTGCATGAGTTTTAAGGTTCAGCCTTTCCTCCTCGGAAAAATCCCCCCTAACAGGCCTCAATTTTCCCTGAATTTTATTCGTCCCATATTCAACTTCATCACAGAAATCCAGCCTTCCCTCAATAAAGGAAAGAAACCTTTCCCCCAGTTTGTTCAGGGCGATGATTTCAAAATTCTCCTTTTTTCCAATTACTTTAAGGCAGGGGTCTGAGGAACCAATGCTTTGCTCACCATATTTTTTCACAATATCTGCAGACTCAAGAAGCATTGCATTTTCCTCCCTCCCATAATTCGAAAGCCTTGCAAAGTACTCCACGGCGCACTGGCCCATAGGCATGTCTCTGTAAATTGGCACAATTGAACCAATTCCTGCCTTTTCCATTTTTTTAATTTCTTTGCTCATTTTATCACAAATGGGGTCACAGGGATTCGAACCCTGATCAGCTGGTCTGGAGCCAGCCGCACTGCCGGGTTATGCTATGACCCCCAAAATTTATGCAAATGGCTGCCGCCAGTGCCATTCAAATTCGAATGAAAATGGATAAAAGTAGGTATGTCGGAGACTATTCAAAACCGAATGAGAGTTGCCAAAGTGAATCCCTTCTTTTCATAGTCTCACTAATTAATTGCGCCTGAAATAGTATTTAAATCTATTGTTTTATTGGGCTTCATTGAAAGTCTCACCCTAGCCTGATGTTGTCTGCTATCATGCGCAGCAGTACCTCTTTTCGTTGCTGTATTGTGGTGCGGGAGTATAGGTGTGCTCCGTAGCGTTGTTTGAGTCTGCCTATGGCAGACTCTATGA
>JBDRHK010000107.1:0-7448 GCA_043816965.1 Candidatus Iainarchaeum sp.
CTAACTGCTTCTCAGGAATATTTACAAAAATAGTGTGTTTAAGGGGACCATCCGGCTGTTCCCCTTAACAACCCCTTACCGTGGCCTCGATTCATCTATCCCCTAAAGGGGATAGGTTTCTCTCGGCCAGCGAACTAATGATTTAAGAGGATTCGCATCCCAACTGGAAAAAAAAGGGTTGCATGTAACAGACTCGCATTTTTCAACAGAAATCAATCTGCCACCACCGGGCAAAAGATTAAGTGTGAAAAAGCGCAAACTAGGACTGCCTACTGATCTAGAGGATTTTATTGAGAAGAATCCCGAATCTTTTTCAGATCACGATCTAGAAAAGTATGAAGAGTTAAATGTAAGGTTTGAGAAAGATATAAAGCCAAGCCTTAAAAAGTACAGGCAAAGGATGAACGAGAATACTAAAAGGGGATCTAGAAATGGACGCAGGAAGGGTGCTCTCGGGGGCGCACTTGGCGGGTTGGCTCTGGGAACTGGATTAGCTGTGAGTAGTATACCTAGGAGAGTTGGACAATCGCGTAAAAAAACTGTCGGAAAAACGAGAAGAGGGAAAAGGAAATAGCTGCAAACCGGATCTATAATTGACTAACATTACTTCTTCTGAATAAAAGCCGAAAATTAACACCCTAATCCTGAAATAAAGGCTAAATTACCCTTATTTTTATTTTGTTGTTAATGTTAAGTGCGGGCCCCAAAGGTGGATTGCAAGAGAACAAAAGGCTGAACCAATGGATGCCTCACTTCCGCAACCCCCTAAGCATTAAATGAGCAGAATACCGTTGCTCCCTTCCGGGCCTGGCGGGGTTCTTCCAAACAGTTAATCTTAAGGGACAGAAGGTCGACAGCAGAGCCTTTGGGGCCTTTTGCTTCAAACAACCGCCCTTCGGGATTCGGCTCCGGCATGAAGCGGATTTCCGGAAAGAGAGGACCGCTGACCCTCCGCCTAGCCCGCAGTAATATATTATGCATAAGTGGTTTTTAATAATTTCGGGCAGGTATTTTGAGAAAAGTGTTAATTTTGCTTTATACATAAAATGAAACGTATATTAAGGAGTTAATGCGCAATACTATAGCATATTCAATTATTTGATTTCTAAAAAAGAAGGGGTGATATCTAAATGAAATCGATTGTAGAGGAAGCTATGCAGAAAACAGACAGAGTTGAGGATAAACTGGAGGAATTTGGAACTCCAAAAATTATGGTTATTGGAACAGGAGGGGCAGGCTGTAATGCTGTTAATAGATTGGCAAATATGGGCATTTCGGGCGCTCAATTGGTTGCTGTAAACACAGATAAGCAGCACCTAGCAATAATCAACGATGAACTGACCAAAATATTGATAGGAAAGTCAGTTACAAGAGGATTAGGTGCGGGAGGATACCCTGAAATAGGTGCAAAAGCTGCTGAAGTTAGCAGAAACGCATTGGAAGAGGTCCTGCATGGGGTCGATATGCTGTTTATTTCAGCCGGAATGGGTGGAGGAACAGGAACAGGCTCTGCACCGATAATTGCCCAGATTGCAAAGGAGCAGGGGGCCATTGTAATTGGAATTGTAACATATCCGTTTGCCCTGGAAAAGGCAAGGCTCATTAAAGCTGAGGAAGGCATTGAATCATTGAGGCAGGGAACAGATACTGTGGTTGTTATTGACAACAACAGGCTGGTTGAACTGGTTCCAAATCTTCCGATTCAGGATGCATTCAAAGTTGCAGATGAGGTAATTGCAAGAACTGTGAGAGGAATTACAGAAACCATTACCCAGCCATCCTTGATCAATTTGGATTACGCAGATGTGAGAAGCGTAATGAGCAACCACGGCCTTTCAGTTATTGCCGTTGGTGAAAGTAAATCTGTCGATAAAGTTAACGAGGTTGTTGAGGATACCCTCAAAAATGCATTGCTTGATGTTGACATCGGTGGCGCAACAGGGGCACTAATCCACATTACCGGGGGCCCGGAATTAACTTTAGGTGAGGCAAATGCAGTGGGGGAGATGCTCACAGAGAGAATTGACCCTAAAGCATCAGTAATATGGGGTGCAAGGGTAGACCCTACCTTTGAGAACAAGATAGAAGTAATAACTATCTTCACAGGTGTGTCTTCACCATATATCAAAGGTCCCTCGGCCAAGGCAGCTGGAGAAGACAGATACTCAAGCAGGGGCTCAAGAAGAGATTTGGATTTGGACTTTGTTAGGTGAAGCTTTCGCTTCATCTTTCCTTTTTCTTTTTTTATTTTCTTTTTTACGCAAACTTCCTTTCGGAATAGATTTATATAATAAAATAGTGATTAACTAATAAATGGGAAAAGCTATTTTTGTATTGTTAGTTGCTGCACTATTTCTTGCAGGCTGCGTGAATATGCCTATTTGCGGGGACGATATCTGCGAGGCCGGGGAAGATGGGGGCAATTGCCCTTATGACTGCAAACTTGAGGCATCCATACTTACAATGGAAATTGGGGGGATTGTGAATGAGGCAACCATTAACCCTGATAATGATTTGATTTCAAGCAGCTTTTTCTTCGGCCCGGCCGATTCGGTCTCATTGAAGGCAATTGCAGAGGCCTCTGACCTTAAGCCAAACCAGCTGTGTTTTTCCCCGGGGGATTTTAAAAATTCAGAATTCAGGTTGGATATAGAAAATGTTGTGGAGAACAAGTCAGGGGAGAACAGGAATGTATTTGTTACTGCAGTTTGCGAGAATAATTATGCCCTGTTGAAGGGCCTGATGTCGGAAAAAAAGAATTCCGGAAATTCGAATTTTGATTACGCCCGACTTGAGAAATGCAAATGCAACAATGAGGAGCCCTGCTGCGCAATAGTGTTTGAGAAGGTTGGTTGGGAAGATCCTGAGCCAGAAATAGTGGATCCGGATGATTACGAAGATGAAGATGAGGAGCAGGCAATAGTGGATGGGCCCCCCATAATAGAATATTTTCGCATAACTCCTATGGAAACTACTTTGCAGGAAATTAAATTAGGGACGAAATTAAGGCTTGAGTACAAAGTTACTGATGATGTGGGCCTTAATAATGTTCTTTTCTATCTTGAGCAGCCAAGCGGAGGCAGTATCCAGCAGGCAGTGCAAATTTACGGGAAGGAATTTGAATCTTTCTATGAAGTAAGGCCTGATTCATCAGGTAAATACAAAGTCAGGATGGAAACCGGGGACACCAGTCACCAGTTTGCAGAGGCCGAAGCATTTTATGTTGTAAATGATTCTGACATAAGTATTGACTGCGGGCCTGTTCCAACAAACCACTGTGCGGACAGCTGCACGAGGGAAAACGATGCCGACTGCTGCTTTCGCACAGGCGATGTTTGTTTTGTGAAAGTATGGGATAAAAGCAGGTGCATTTTATCTGGAAAAACCAATCCTGAAAATGAGCTGGAAATTTGCGATCCTGAACAAAATGACCTTGGTTGGACAGTTATATCTGCGCCCATTACCGATACTGGATCTATTTATAAGCCTGATTTGGTTATTGATAACATTGCCTTCAATCCTCAATATCCTCTAGTAGGCCAGGATTATTCAATTAATATCTCCCTTTCAAATACAGGATTTGTAGCTTCCCCTGATGTAACCCAGATTAGGATGTTCCTTAAAGAAACCCAAGAATCACAAATTCATATCTTGCCCAGTATAGGGGCTAATGAATCATATCTATTTACCTATCCAATATATTCTTCAATATCCTGGCCTTTTAGATCCACAACACAAAATGTAGGAACTTATACCTATCTCATGGAATTAGACCCAAATAATCTTATTGATGAAGTGGATGAGACTAATAATATTAAAACCAAGGATGTTGAAATAAATGATATTTATAGTATTTTGTCTTGCATAGATTCAGATATGGGCGGCACCAGGACAGATGTGGTGAATACGTGTATTAATTCAACAGGGAAGATTTATGAGGATTATTGCCTGCCTACCGGAAGCTTGGTAGAATACAAATGTGATAATATTGACTGTGTCCCATATTATGTAACTTGCTATGGCAAAATGTGCTATAAGGGAACTTGCCAAAATGAGGAGGATATAGATTGGCCCGATATGGTGGTTGAAAATGTCGAAATTACCCCCCAGAATCCTTCTCCCAATGAAGTGATTGTAATTCGGGCAGGAATCAGGAATGTTGGTGCTGGGCCTGCTGAGGGAAGTTCAATTGAATGCTATTATGATTTTGATGGCTATACAAATGATAGGTCACATACAATTCACTTGCCAATCGAAGTAAACGAGACAAAAACCTGTACCGGGAGTGCCTTATTTTATGAGGATGGGAATTATCTGGTGAATGTAATTGTGGATCATTCTAATAAAATTAAGGAAAGCGACGAAACAAACAACTTATTTACATTTACAATTCCCGTTGGTTCCTAAATCTTCGGATAAAGTGCTGTTATCAGGAAGAGAAATACTGAGGGGATAAATAAAACAAGCATTCCGGGAATAAGCCACAGGATGAAGGTTCCCTTAACCATTGTCCCCATCAGTAAATCAGTTGCAACCGTTAGTGGAAGGACACTGCTTACCCAACTGACTGCTTCAGGCATGAATTCCAGTGGGAAGAAGGTTCCGCTCAGGAATAGGAGGGGCACCATAATAAGCAGTGAGGCAAGGATTGCCGTGGACTGGGTATTTAGGAAATTGGTGATGAATAGGCCCATGTTTATGAATGCGAATGAGATTATTAAGAGGATAAAGAACAGCTCAAATATCCCGAAAAAGATTACCAATGGATCCGGTGTTACCCCTTTTATAGGGACACCAAAAAACAGGACTGCAATGAATACTATAATCATTGCCACAATCATGGCAAAAACCATCTGGCCCAATGTTTTTCCCAAAAGCCAGCTGAATTTTGATGTCGGGCTCATCTGCATCCTGAACGCAACACCCTGCTCCCTCTCAAGGACAACCGAAACACTTGTAAGGAGCATACAGGTGAGGAGAAGCACAAGGGCAATTGCCACAGGGGCAATTATCGCCAAATCATTCACCTCATACATCTTTTTCTCGTTGACCTCAACAGGCCTGACAAGGTAGCCAGGGTCATATTTTCTGAACTCGCGAAGTGTTTCCACAAGGCCATCGAGCAGCTCCTTTGTTGCGAGCAAATCAGTAGTGGTCGCTTTCTGTGATTCCGAGGCCTCTGCAATGAGCTCCTTTACCTCAGTCAATGTTTCATCCATGGAATTAATTGTTACCTTGAACCCTTCAACCGCTTCATTTGCGGAATTCAGGCGCTGGCCGGCAAGGTCAAGCTTTGCCTTCACGTCATTCAGCTTTAATACCGCACTGTCAATGTCCGCTATCGCCATAGTAATATCTGAAATCGCGCCATCTATCTTGTTTATCTCTGAAGTCAGGTCATTCTCAATTGACTGCAGTTCGGAGGTCAGGGGCTGGACGCTCATGTATCTTGCAGACCGCACACTGTCCCTTATCGATTTCAGCTCTGAACTGTAAATGTTTAACTCGTTCCTTGCTGAGATTAGCTTCCCCCTGTAAACAACCAAATTAGACTGTGTAAGGCCTGCCTCGTTTTTTGCCTCATCAATCTGCTGTTTTGAGTCAAGATAGTGATGGTCAAATTCTCCCAGCTGGGATTTTAATGTCACCAAATCTATCTCATTTATGCTCCGGTTAAGGTCTGCAAGCTTCTTTTCAGCTCCTTCAAGCTCATTAATGAAGTCCCCTGTTTTGGATATTTCAGTATTAAGGTTTCCCTGAATTATTGAAAGGTCCTCCCAGATGCTTGTAAGGATTTCCTTGGATTTCTCGCCGCTAACCCTGTCCAAAGCGATTCTTGCATAGGAGGCCATCATCCTTGAGGCAAGAAGGGAGGAGTTGTCAAAGAAAATATCCACATATATCTTCCCCCTTTCTTCCGAGGGCTCATGGACTATTATCCCTACCTTGGATTTTTTTTGCTGGACTGCCTCCTCAACCAGTTCCTCCCTGTTTGCCCAGATAATCCTTATATTCTCGGTAAGCGCAAGTTTCTGCCTGAAATCGGCATCATCAAAAAACTGTGAATTTTTTGGGAGGTAAACAGTAACCGGCACCTCATCCATGCCTGTTTTTCCAAGCCCGCCGAAAAAGGTGGAGCCGCTAAAGGCAAGCGCAAGCGCAAGGATTACAATAATTGGATATAAGAATATAAGCGCAAGCGCAATTCTCTGCGACTTTATCAGCTTAAGTTCCTTATAGGCTATCTTCAAAATTTTTAACATTTCCGATTCCTTCCTCTTCTTTTGTCAAATTCAAGAAAACATCCTCCAAAGTAGGCTGTTTTACAGATGAATTAACCACAGTTACCCCATTCTCAATCAGAACCCTTACGATTTTGGGGATTTCTGACAGGGGCTGTTTGGATACAATCCCTATTCTTACCTGATTTCCCTTGCTCCTTACGGTGTATTCTGGAACCGCTTCTTTTACTGCCGCGATTGTTTTAAGGTCAACCGCCTTCTCAAGGGTAAGCACAAGCACTGTCTTTCCGCCGTAATTCTTTATAAGTGCCTTTGGCGAATCCGAAACAAGTATCTTCCCATTCACCATAAGGGCTATCCTGTCACATAACTGCTGGGCCTCATCCATATAGTGGGTTGTCAGGCAGACTGTTTTCCCGCTTTCCTTAAGCTCAATTATCTTGTCCCAGAAAATCCTCCTCATTTTTGGGTCCAGCCCCACAGTGGGCTCGTCCATCAGGATTAATTCAGGGTCATGGATAAGGGAACAGGCAACATTAAGCAGCCTCCTGTAGCCACCTGAAAGTTTGCTCGCCCTTCTGTCCATAAACTTCTCCAGTTCAAGAAGTTTGGCCAGGTAATTTACCCGCTCATGGAGCTTGCTGAAGTGAAGGCCGTAAAGCGCCCCAAATAATGACAGGTTTTCCTTCACAGAAAAGTCCCTGAAAAACCTTTCCTCCTGCGGCACCACCCCTATCTTCTTCCTTGCCTCTTTTTTGTTGTGCTTCACTTCCAGCCCCTCAAATTCCACACTCCCCATATCAGGGTTCATCAACCCTACGAGAATCTGGGTGAGGGTGGATTTTCCCGCGCCATTTGGGCCGAGGAGGCCGAAAACTTCCCCCTTATTTATTGTGAAATCAATATCCACCAATACCTTGACTTTGCCATAGCTCTTGGCAATATCCTTAACAACGAGAATTGGCTTTTCCATCCATTAGATTATGACCCTGTCATTTAAATTCCTTACTACTGCCAGAAAATAGGGAGCAAGGGGAGGGCATTAAGGATAATCAGGGCCAGAATAATCCATAGGAAAACCCTTCCGATTAATTTTTCGGTGTCTTTTTTGGGCATTTTTAGGAAACCAAGATAGGGGAGGAAAATTATTTTTGCGATTCTTCCGCCGTCGGTTATTCCTAGGGGTAGGAAGTTGAAGAGGGCGAC
>JBDRHK010000108.1:0-7713 GCA_043816965.1 Candidatus Iainarchaeum sp.
GACAACAGGATTTTTACAAATATGTGGATTTGCATGAAATGCAATGCAAAGAACCGCGTAAGCTCAGGGAAAAAGCCAGCTAAATGCAGGAAATGCGACAACAAAAAGCTAAGGCTGAAAAGAAAGGCAAAGAAATCCGGAAAGTAATTATCATCTTTTTGCGAGGAAATGGTCATATCCGAATTTTTTCAGTTCTTTTTTTATTCCGTTTTTTTCCAGGTAAATCTTTTTTCCTTTAATTATTTCCCCGACAATGAATCCATTTACCTTTTTAATGTTTTTTTGGGAAACTGTAAACACCAGCTCAAAATCCTCGCCGCCAAAAAGCGCGGCATCTATTGCATCAATGCAAACAGTTCCTGCCGCCTTAGCTGTTTCATCCGAGACCGGCACTTTCCCCCTGTAAATCACCGCCCCGCATTTGCTTTGCCTGCAAATGTTTCTTACTTCTGATGCCAGCCCATCAGAACAGTCCTCCATCGCATTTACATATGGAGCTATCTTTTCCGACTTTTTCAGTTGTGCCTTTGGTTCTGTGTGGAATTTTTTCACATTTGCAAATCCTTTTTTCTTTTTCAGGAACATCTGCAAACCAACAGTTGACGCCCCCAATTCCCCTGAAACCATTATGAAGTCCCCTGGCTTTGCCGCAGAGCGGAGGCATAAATTCTTTTTCTTTACAGTTCCGAGGAGGGTAACACTCACAACAAATTGTTTTCCATGGGTTGTGTCCCCTCCAACTAAATCAATTCCGTACTTTCTGCAGGAGGAATTGATTCCTGAATAAAATTTGTCCATAAATCCGACAGAAACATTGCCAGGAACCACTATTGACAGCAGGGCGAATTTTGGTGAACCTCCCATTGCCGCAATATCACTTACATTTGCCTCAATAGCCTTGCTCCCAATTTGTTTTGGGGTGAACCAAATCCTCGAGAAGTGGTCGTCCTCAACAAAGGTGTCTTTAGTGAATAGCCAAAAGCTGCTCTTGTCCCTTTTCAAAACAGCAGTGTCGTCGCCAATTGAAACAACAACCTCTTTATTCCTTGGTTTTTTCGCATAGCGGTTAATAAGTTCAAATTCTCCGCCCAGGCTGCTTAGATTCATCATATTTTTCCTCCTTCATTGAACAAAATTCCCCGCACATTGAGCAGGTTTCCTCATCAGCGCACCTTTTCCTGTACTCCCTTGCCTTTTCAGGGTCGATTGCGAGTTCCATCATTCCTTCCCAGTTCAGGTTCTTTCTCTCTTTGGACATCCGGTCATCCCATTCCCTTGCCCCCTTTACTCCCTTTGCAATGTCCGCTGCATGGGCGGCAATCCTTGCCGCAATTACTCCCTGCCTCACATCCTCGGCATCAGGGAGGGCAAGATGTTCTGAGGGGGTTACATAACAAAGGAAATCGGCACCATAGTATGCCGCAAGCGCCCCGCCAATTGCGGACGTTATGTGGTCATAGCCAGGAGCAACATCAGTCACTATCGGGCCAAGGACATAAAACGGCGCACCAAAGCAGTATTTCTTCTGCATCTCGATATTTTTCTTAATCTGGTCCAAAGGGATATGCCCCGGCCCCTCAATCATCACCTGCACATTTTCCCCCTGGCAAAGATTTGTCAGTTCCCCCAGTTTTTTAAGCTCATATATCTGCGCATCATCAGTCGCATCCGCCAAGCAACCTGGCCTTAGCCCGTCCCCCAATGAGAGGGTAACATCATATTTCTTCGCCATTTCAAGGATTTTATCAAAATTTTCGTAAAACGGATTCTCTTTGCCATGGTGCTTCATCCATTTCAGCAAAAAACTTCCCCCCCTGCTCACCGCACCCATCAGCCTTTTCTCAACCAGGGGAATTGATTTTTTTGTGATGCCTGAATGGACTGTTATGAAATCAACCCCGTCCTCAATGTGTTTCTTAATTCCATTGAGAAAATCCTTTTCATCGCAATCCAGCAAATTTCCCTTGTCCACCACTGCCTGATAAATGGGAACAGTACCAATCGGAACAGAACTATGGGAAATTATTTCCCTTCTCACTGAATCAATGTCCCCGCCTATGGAAAGGTCCATAACAGTATCAGCACCATACTTAATCGCAATATCCAGTTTTTCAAGTTCGGCCTTAAGTTCAAATGAATTTGGGGAGCTGCCAATATTTGCATTGATTTTGGTTTTCAGCCCCTCCCCGATTCCGATTGGGTTCAGGTTAGGATGGAGCACAGATGCAGGAATTACTATTTTCCCGTCGGCAATTTTTTTTCTCAGGAGCTCAACATCAATTCCCTCGGTTTTTGAAACAAAGGACATTTCTTTGGTTAGTTCATTATTCCTTGCCTTTTCCAGCTGTGTCATTCATTATCCCTCTCAATCTTTCAATCTTTCCCTTAACATCATCTTCCTTTAAAATATCTGAAATTATTGCCGCAGCATCAGCTCCTGCAGAAACAACTTCCCTTAAATTTGATTCATTTATCCCGCCGATTGCAATAATGGGGAGGGAAACTTCTTTTTTAACTTCCCTTATCATTTCCACCCCAACAGCCTTGCCTGCATCTGATTTTGTTGAACTTTCAAATATTGGCGAAACCGCAACATAGCTTGCCCCATTCTTTTCTGCCTCAATCGCTTCTTTTGAATTGTGGACTGTTACGCCGATTATTTTTCCAGGGGCTGATTTTCTCGCGTCCTCCAGAGGCATATCATCCTGGCCTAAATGTACGCCCTCTGCATCAACTGCCAGCATTACCTCAATATAATTATTAATTATTAAATCAACATTCTTCGCCTTGCAGATTTCCTTGATTTTCATTGCCTCTTCAATCATCTCATCAATTGATTTATTTTTCTCCCGATACTGCACAACCTTTACCCCTGCATCAACCGCATCCCTAACATCTTCGAATATTGTTCTCTTTGTGAGAGAGGAATCGGTGATGAGGTAAATCTCCCATTCAGAAATCATTTGGTTTCCTCTATTTTCTGCATTTCATCAATCTGGGTTTTATTCAAATTATAGATTGCGTCATAAAATTTTTCCTTATAGCTTCCCGGGCCTGTGCTTCCGTAAGCAGCAATTTCCCCCGCAATTCCAAATGAGGAAAGTGCATAGGCCGCGGCCTTTACATAGTCCTTCTCCACCGCCGCAAATGCCCCAATAACCGAGGCAACCATGCAGCCTGTTCCAACAATGCTACCCATCATGTCATGGCCGTTTTTAACTGTAAAGGTTTTCTTGCCATCACTGACTATGTCCTCCTTCCCGGTCATCACAACAGTAGAGGAAGAACTTTTTGCGAGGGATTTTGCGATTTCTTTTGGGTCTCCCTTAAGGCTTATTGCCTCAACCCCTTTTGTCTCTGCCTCTGCGCCTGCAAGGGTTCCAATCTCCGAGAAATTTCCTTTCAGGATATCAATTTTAACTTTCTCCATCAGTTCCTTTGCCTTATTAGTCCTAAGTTTTGTTGCCCCGACACCAACAACATCCAAAATAACAGGAATTCCTTTTTCATTTGCCCTCTTCCCTGCAAGAATCATTGAGTCAACAAGTTCGGGAGTCAAGGTTCCTATGTTCAGCACTAGGGCGGAAGCAATTGAAACCATTTCCTCCACTTCCTCTTTTGCATGTGCCATTACAGGCAGGGCCCCAATCGCCCGCGTAATGTTTGCGCAATCATAAATTGTCACCCAATTTGTTATGTGGTGAACCAATGGTTTGGTTTCCCTTATTTTTGTAAGAACTGATGAAATTTCACTCATTACCCTGCCCCCTGAAAAGTACAATAAAATTGCGGTTTGATATTTATTTAAACATTTGGAGAGCTAAGTTAGGAATGAATGTAAAGGGATATATTGAGTTAATCAGGCCCCTGAACTGTTTCCTTGCCGCAATTGCTGTTTTCATAGGTTATAGTGTTTCTGTTGTGTCGATTTCCGCAATACAATTTGATTTTACGTTGCTAATTGCCATGGCATCGGCATTTCTAATATGCGGTGCAGGCCAGGCTGTTAATGATGTTTTCGATTTGGAGATTGACAAAAAACTGCATCCCAAAAAGCCCCTTCCTTCAGGAAGGGTTTCTGTGAAAAATGCACGCTACTTTTATATGCTGCTTTTCATTCTCGGGATTTTATTGAGTTTTTTCATCAATATAACTGCCCTTACAATTGCGCTTGTTTTCTCGCTTCTCCTTTTGGTTTATTCAATATTCATGAAGGAATACAAATACCTCGGAAATATCGTTGTCGCATTGGGGACTGCATTTACCTTAATCTACGGTGCTGCGATTTCACTCAATTTTTCAGTTGTTGTAATTTTAGCGGCCAGTGCATTCTTCGCAAACTGGGGCAGGGAAATAATTAAAGATGTGGAAGATTTGGATGCGGACAAGGGATTCAAAAAAAGCCTGCCAATGCTTGTTCCCAGGGAATTCATAAAGTGGATTGTGCTTGTGCTTTATATCCTTGCGATTGTGCTTGCGGTTTATGCCTGGATTTCTGGTTTGCTTTCAGGGATTTTCTACATAGGGCTTATATTAATCAGCGCGGTATTTTTCATGCTCTCATTCCTGCTCCTTTTCAGGATGAAACTAACAGATGCACAGATGCAGAGCAAAATAGCGATGGCGGTTGCATTGCTGGCATACCTTGCAGGGGTGCTTTAGATGAGGGATTTGATTCTTTCAAATATTTTCGATCTTCTCCAGCGCAGGGGATTTGATGTTAATTCCTTTGCCCACACAAGCAGCTGCTTTGATTTGGTCGCGAGGAAAGGCGTCCTTATCCTGATAATAAAGGTTTACAGCAACATTGACTCAATGCGCCAGGAGCAGGGAACTGAGCTTAAAAGAATGGCGGGTGCGCTTGGAGCAACCCCATTTGTTGTCGGGAATAAGACAAAGGCCTTTTCCCTGAGCAGTGGGAAAATTTATGAGAGATATGGCATTTCGGCAATGAACCTCCAGTCATTCAGGGAGCTGCTGGATGAGAAACTGCCCAGCATAAAAAATTTCAAGGGGCGGGACATAGTTGACCTTGATTCTGAAAAGTTGAGGGAGGCCAGGAAAAGGCAGGGGATGAGCATTGAGGAACTGGCGAGGAAAATTGACTCAACCCCTGAAAGCATTCACAGGTATGAGAAGGGTTACTCTGCATCACTAGGAGCCGCACATAAACTTGAAAGGGCACTGAAAACACATCTAGTTAAGGAAATTAATCTCTTTGACTGGAAGCCGGGCGATGATACTTTTGAGGAGAGGCTTGATGATGAAACACTGGAGAAAATAAGGTCTCTTGGCTTGAAGCTGGCTGTTTTTGAGCATGCGCCTTTCAGGGCATTTTCATTGCCAGAGGAAAAGCTGCTTATACACAAGGGAGAGGGCAGGGCGGAACTGAGGAGGAAGGCAATTGGCCTAAAGATGAGCGAGCCTATTTTTGATTCTGATTCAATGATTGTTTCTAAGGAAACAAAATATAAGAAGATTGAGGATGTGCCTGTTATTGGGGAGGAGGAACTGGATTCAATGAGCAGGTACAGGGACTTATTGAAATTGCTTAAGGAGAGAAAAGAACATGGCTAAGAAAGAAGTTGCAGGGAAGGTGCCAGAGTTCAGGATTTTTCATGTTGATGACCCATCCAAGCAAGAGGACCTCATAAAGGATGTTCCTAAGATTTATGTCCATCCAGACAGCAAAATAATCTTAATCCAAAAAGATGGCAAAACAATATCCTATCTGAGTTATAGGCTGATAGAAATGGAGGGTGTTCCTCTTGTCCATGTCACGCACGCTGAAACATTTGGCACTCAATTAGAATTTTATAAGAGATATGGAGTAATTCCTTCAGAAGAGATTTTGGCTCATATTTCACACGTAGAAAAGAAATCAAAAGAATTGATTGGCATCATATCTTCGCATAAGTCTGCCAAACGTGCTTCCGAGAGAGCAAAAAAAAGAGGGGTGCAAAATAGAGATGACCTATTCAGTTATGGCATTAATCTGCGCAAAATTCGGTGGTTTGTAAGGAGAAAACTTAGATTGTAAAATAATAAAATTAATAGTCATTATGGATAAGAAAGGTATTTGCTGAAACTGCTGAGGGAGAGAAAAGATGGATGAGGGAATGTTCACCGCAAAAAGGGTGCAGCTGATTGAATTCATGAAAAGCAAGCAGGCAGTTAAATCAAGGGAGGTTGAAGCCGCATTCCTGAAAGTTAAAAGGGAACTTTTCTTCAACCAAAAAATGCTCGAGCACGCCTATCAGGATGATGCCTTCCCAATTGTGAAAGGCCAGACAATCTCCCAGCCATCCACAATTGCGATAATGCTTGAAATGCTGGATGTCAAAAAAGGGATGAAAATTTTAGAGGTTGGTTCAGGGAGTGGTTATGTTGTTGCTCTGCTGAGCGAACTGGTTGGCGAGGATGGCTTTGTTTATGGAATTGAGATGGAGAAGGAATTGATAGAAAGCTCGGGGGAAAATTTAACCGCACAGGGAAGCCTTAACAATGAACTTATTCAGGGCGATGGCTCTAAAGGCCTTCCTGATAAGGCCCCTTTTGATCGTATTCTTATCAGCGCAGGCGCGCCCTTTATCCCAAAGCCGCTTTTCGACCAGCTTAAGGAAAAGGGAATTATTGTTGCCCCTGTCGGCGACCAATGGACACAGGTAATGGAAAAGATGACAAAGTTCAGGGGAAAGCCGGTGAAAAATTACCTCTCCCACAGCTATTTTGCATTTGTTCCTTTGAAAGGGGATTTTGGTTGGAAATGAACTATTCGAAAGCATTAGACTTTCTGAATTCCTTCCAGGAAAGGCACCATGGCTTTGACCTGGATAAAACCAGGGAAATGGTCAGCCTGGCTGGCCTGGATATTGGCGAATTGAGGGTTGTGCATGTTGCCGGAACAAATGGAAAGGGCTCTGCAACCGCATTCATAAGTTCAATTTTGAAAGAGGCCGGTTTTAAGGTTGGAACCTACACCTCCCCCCACCTGCTGGATGTAAGGGAAAGGATCAGGATTAATGGCAAGAAGATTCCTGAGGAAAAGTTTGCTGAAATCTTAAATGAACTGAAAAAAATTGTTGAGAAGATGGATGCTGGCCCCAGCTATTTTGAACTTATGACTGTTGCCGCAATTAAATATTTCCTCGATGAGAAGGTTGAGATTGCGGTTATTGAGGTTGGTTTGGGGGGGAGATTGGATGCAACAAATGTTCTGCATGGGGAAATTTGCGTTTTTACCGACATTGCAATTGACCATACCCAAATGCTGGGGAAAACTGTTGAGAAAATTGCGGCTGAGAAGGCAGCCATAATTAAGGAGGGGAGTGTGGTTGTGCTTGGTGAAAAAAATCAGGGAGCGAAGGAAATAAGGAAACAGGCTGAGAAACTGGGCTGCAAAATTGTGATTCCGGAAATGCGGGAAAGGGAAATTGGCTTGCTGGGGGAATTCCAGCAGAGAAATGCCGCGGTTGCTGTTGGGGCTGCGATTGAATTGGGGGTGAGTGGGGAGCACATAAAAAACGGGCTGAAAAGAACTGACTGGCCTGGGAGATTGCAGGTTCTAAAAAAGAACCCTCTAGTTATTGTTGATTCCGCGCACAATGTTTCTGCGGTTAAGGAGCTGATGAATTCATTAAATTTGTTTGAATTTGAGAAACTGGTTTTGGTTATTGGAATCCTTAAGGACAAGGATTTTGGGGGAATGATGGA
>JBDRHK010000109.1:0-2393 GCA_043816965.1 Candidatus Iainarchaeum sp.
ATATGTGATTAAGTCAATTAAAACCGGTTTAAGTTTTGGCCTTACCTCAGGCATAATTACAACCTTAGGCCTGATAGTGGGCCTGAATGCAGGAACCCATGAAACCGCAATTGTGTTGGGGGGAATCCTTACCATAGCAATAGCTGATGCTTTTTCCGATGCGCTGGGCATTCACATGTCAGAGGAATCTGAAAATAGGCACACCGAATCTGAAATATGGGCGACCACTTTCTCAACATTTTTCTTCAAATTCATTTTTGCAATGAGCTTTGCTGTTCCTGTGCTGCTCCTTGAGCTTTCACTTGCTGTTGCGGCGAGTGTTATTTGGGGCCTGTCACTTATCTGCCTGATAAGCTTTTTTATAGCGAGGGAGTCAGGAAAAAATATCTGGGAGGTTGTCGGCGAACATCTTGCAATCTCAATTCTCGTGATAATTTTAACACAAATTGTTGGACAGTGGATTTCCACAATCTTCATTTAGTGCGCTCCCTGATTTTTTCCTTTTGCATAAATTTAAATACTAGGTAGGATGTATTAGAGATAAGGTGTGGCAGATTTTTGCTGTGGCAGAAATTTCTGATTCTAGCAAACGCCTGATTCTGCCTTAACTGGTGGGAGGTATTTAAAATGGCGAAAAAGAAAGCAGCTCCGAAGAAGAAAGCTAAGAAGAAGAAATAAATAAAAGTTAATTTTACAGGTTATAATATACTCTTTTTAGGCGGGCTCTTGTGGGGCCTTCTGAAATTTTTTAAAAAATAAAACAATTCCGCGGGGTTTAGCCGCGGAACTTTATTGCACCATTGCTGATTTTCCAGGGGGTGTTTCTCTGGAAAATGAAGCAGAATCCTGTGCTGATTCCTATTATGAAAAGGGTTGCCCCGACTGTAATTACAGGGTCATTGAGGATATTGCCATAGATGAAGACAGGGATTCCTACAACAAATGAGGCAATAACCCCCCAAAATACGCCCTTTGCGCTCAGCCTGTTCCAGTAGAGGCTCAGGATTGTTGGAACCAATACAGATGCCGCAATGGTGTTGAAAATCCACCACAATTGCTGGAGGCCGAATCCAGGGATGTTAATTACAGCAACTGCAACCAACAGCCCTGCAAGGGTCAGGACAATCATTGCGATTCTCGCTGAGAGGACTGTCCTCTTCTCAAAAGTTTCCTTTATTTCCAGGTCCATTGTGTTGAGTTTTACTCCAGCCCTTTCCCTAGCAATAACTCTTTTCTCTTTCGGGCTTTTCCCCTTCCAGTCTATTGCATAAAGGGATGAGGCTGCGCAAAGCCCTGAATCCAAGGTTGAACTTAATCCTGCCAGGAGCATTGCCACGAAAATCACCAATGCAAATGGGGGTAGGAGTTTTGCAACTGTTGCAATCCCTATCATCGAGGAATCGATTCCCTCTGGGAGGGTAATTCCCAACGAAGGGTCAACTGCAATAAACCCAAGGGTTGAAAGTGCTATTGGTACGATTCCGAAAAGTATTGCTCCAACAAGGAAGGACTTTGCCAAATCCTTTCTCTTTATCGCAAAACTTCTCTGCCAGTACTGCTGGTCTGAGACAGAGCCCGCAATCAGGCCAATTGCCGTCACTATTCCAAATGAGAACGCAACTCCGGGATCGAAAACATTTGTGTTTCCTGCCAACCCTCCCAATCCCATTGTAACAGTTTCCATTCCCCCGGCAGCACTGATTGCCCAGGGGATTATTATAATCAATCCAACAAAGATTGCCACCATCTGGACGAAGTCTGTTGTGATTGATGCCTTAAGCCCTGAAAGCAGGGAATAGGAAAGGCTGATTGCCGCAAGCAGGGGCATTGCCACAACAAGGGGGATTCCTGTAAGCAGGGAAACCAAATTCCCTCCTGCAAACAACTGGACTGTTACCGCCATCAACTGATAGAGGAAAAACGGGAAGAGGTAAATTTTATGTACCTTCTCATCTTTCAATCTGTACCTTATCCACTCAGGAAGGGTAAAACCTTCAGGGAGCAAAGAGCGGATTTTTGGCGCAAGGAAAATAAAAATTCCAAGTGCCGCTATGTTAGGGGCAACAAACCAGAAAAGGCCTGGAATGCCCATCTCATAGGCTATCTGGACTGACACAAATAATGCTGGTGCCCAAATCCAGGAGGCGGCAATACTTGGCGCCCCTAGCAGCCAGGAAATTTTCCTTCCTGCCGCAAGGAAGCCAATCTCGCCATTTTCTCTGCTTCTTTTTGCGAAAAAATATGTTATTCCAAGCATTGCTATCCCGAAGAAAAGGAGCAATGCATATCCTTCGATTTCACTGATGAAAGCCACTGTATGATCACCTCTGTTTGTCGGTAGAGGGACCTCTAGGCAGTGTAACCGGCTAGAAATCGCCTCTGGGAGAGATATT